>JASHOC010000093.1 GCA_030041305.1 Acidobacteriaceae bacterium | reverse complement strand
GGCGCAGGAGCAAGACACAAGATGGCCGAAAGCTCCGCCGGTATCGTCGGCGCTGGAAGGTGGAACGTCTGTTCGCCTGGATGCACAACTTCCGCCGCCTCGTCACGCGATGGGAATACCACATCCAGAATTTCCTTGGCTTCGTCCACCTTGCCTGCCTCCACATGCTGCTCAGACATTTATGAGACCGCTTCTAGGCTCATCGCCAATCCCTCCCGCTTCGTCACGTGTTGCGTTGGTTTTCAACCAAGGCCCCTTCCCTCCCCCGGCATTACCCGGCTTCATCGGTACTACGAGCCTCACCGCCACCCACAGTGGCCCGGCCTGGCTCTCGCGAGTTGCTGGTTGACTCTGATTGCGAATCACCGCTGGGGCTTCCCGTGTTGCGTCTGGACCAGGTTTGTCTGCATGCTGTCGCCAATACCCCGGCAGGACGAAAAAGATTCGTTCGCTCGTGCCCTCTCCCTCGCTTCGGCCTTCCCTCGATCCACGGCGTGTCGGCTCCTGCATCACCGGTTCCGGGGCCTGCTCAGCGTTTACTCTCATTACGGCCTACAGACTCGCCAAGTCACCTAAGCGACCCTCTACACCGGAGGCTTCAGCCATTTCGTTTCCTCCACGACTGCTCCGATTGCTTCCGGGTGGAGCGAACGAGTTCCCGGGTGGGATTTGCACCCACTTTGGTTCAGCGCCTTTCACGGCGCACGCGAAAGTTCGGCTAGAAGTCCACGCGCAACGCGAGTTGTCCGGTGCGGTTGCCGCCCTCGCCCTGGGGCAGTGCGGAGCTCAACTGTCCAAAGCTCGAAGGGCTCCCGATATTCAACGCCGGCGGCGCATAATTCGTATGGTTGGGAAGGTTGGTAAACGTTGCTTCGAAGCGGGCATGCAAGCGCTCGCCAAAGTTGAAGCGTTTGGCCAGACCCGCGTCCAGGTCGATCGTGCCGGGCCCCTCCAGGATGCCGACGCCACAGTCTCCAAAGCGGCCGGCATTGGCCGGCGGCAAGGCGAAGGCATCGATGTTGAAGTATTGCGCGCCACTCCGGCCGGCCGCAGGATTTCCAACGCAGTCCGGACGCGCAATGGCCCCGCCGGTGCTTCGCACAATCATATCTGTGTTCGATTGATCATCGGCTGGCGGCATGGTGGGCGTGAGCCACTGGCCCGTTTGTATTGTTGTCACCGTGCTCAGCGTCCAGCCTCCAATCATCGGGTTCAGACGCGCTGGCCCTGCGAACCCTTTTCCCTTTCCGAAGGGCAAATCGTAGGCGCCTGTCAGCATGAAGCGCTGGCGTGGCATGCCCACCACGTTGCCGCGATCGGATTTGATGTCAAAACGGTTGGCAATTTCCACGGCATATGGTTCCTCACTCGCATAAGCACTGGGTGCGTCGTTGCCTTGCGCATCGTCCAGATTCTTCGCGAACGTGTAGTTCGCCTGAAACGCCGCGCCATGTCCCAATTTATGGGTGAATTCCACGATGCCGGCGTGATAGCTTTGCGTGCCGTTGCTGAACGACTCCATGAGCAGCAGGAAATTCTGAAAGGGCGCGCGAGGGTCGACGACCGAGTAACCGTTATTGGGAACACTATAGGGCGTGGTGCTCGCCGGAATCTGGTTGTTGTCCTCCGTGATGGGAAGATGGTAGGTGCCCTGACCGGTGTAGCTCAACCGCACCGACGTATTGGATGACAACTCCCGCTCCACGGTCAGGTTCCATTGTGCCGACGAAGGATCCTTCCAGTGCGGATCGTTCGCCTCCTCGAAATCGTCACCGCCGATCTGCACCGCTGCGTTCAGCGGAGAGGTGTACGGGAACTGGAATGCCGCCGTGCCGTTGGTGACAGAATTGTTGTAGGTGAGCAGGTCGGAGAGGGCGATGATGCCGCTGTTGAACGACATGGGCCCAAGGGTGGTCATAGTAAAGATGCCAAAGCCGGCGCGAATCACCGTTTCATCGTTATTGAACGGGCGCCACGCGAAGCTCACCCGGGGATCGTAATCGCGCCAATTCCAATCGCGAAGGCCCTGCGGAAGCCCGGCGTCGCTTGCTGTTTCGATCTTCGAACACGGCAGCGGGCTGCCCGTCGCCAGCGCACACGCGTTAATTCCCTGCTCAAAGCCGGTGTAGAGCTGTTGGTAGAGCGAGTTACTCGCGACAAAGCCGGGGAACTTATCGGGAACGACAACCGTTACGCTGCTTCCGTCGATGAGATAGGTGGCTATGTCGCCATTGCTTTCCTGGAATGGCGGAAGCAGTTCCCACCGTAGCCCGAAATTGACGGTGAGATGGCGGTTCAGCTCCCACGTGTCTTGGCCGTAGACGCCCCAGTGGACAGAGCGCGCATCCATTTGTGGGCCGATCGCGGCAAAATAAGACGGATTCGGCAGACCAAGCAGGAAATCGCCGAACGAGTAGTTAGTCAGGGCGCCGCTGAAACCGAAGTTGCCGTAATCATCCGATGGCAGAAAGTACATCAACGAATTGAAATGCTCCCTGCGGGCATCAAATCCAAATCGCAGCGTGTGTTTGCCCATGACCTTGGTGAAGTTGTCGGTGAACTGGACGTTCCCCGATATGGTCGTTCCTACCCGGTCCTGACCGATATTGGTTACCGAACCATCGCCGAAATCGAAGGTCGGGAAAGCGTCGCCGGTGGGATGCGAGGCGAGGTTGATGGGATGATCGAAGATCAGTCCGAGTTGGCTGATGGCCGTGGCGCCCTCGATCGGGAAAGTATCGTTTTCGTTGTAATTGGCGAAACCGAAACGGAATTCGTTCAGCAGCGAGGGAGTGATGGCATAGTTGTAGGAGGCCACGAAGCTACGATTCTGCTCGAAGGCCCCATCGTTGGGCAGAAGAACTCCGGAGGGAGTAACACTACCGGCGTTGTTGAACTCGTTATAGAACGCGTTCTTGAAGCTGTATCGAACGTAGACCTGCTGCTTCGAATTGAAATTGTGATCGATGCGCACATCGAAGCCGTTCGAGTTGGAGGGGTTGGGCACCAGGGTCTCGTAGTTATACGACGGACCAGCCGCTCCGGCTCCGGGATAATAATTCGGGCCCAGGACGTTGGGCAGGGGATAGTAAGTTAGCAAATTCAAAGCCACCTGATTGATGCAGGCCTGGCAATTCCCGGACGGGATGGTGTTGTTCGTGAATGCCGCTCCCGTAAAGGGATTGATCACCGATCCCACGCCAAGACTCGCAACCATGTCGTTCAGGTTGCCGCTCCGATCGTTCTCCGTCGGCACATCCAGCAGCTCGGGATTGGACTGCGTCTTGCGGTTTCCCTCGTAATCGGCGAAGAAGAACGTCTTGTCGCGCCCGTTGTACAGCCTCGGGATGGTCACCGGCCCTCCCAAACTGCCGCCGAAGGTATTGAAGTCGCGGGGAGCTTTTTGGGGAAAATTCAGCACCGTCGCATCGAAGGCGCTGCTCTGGTAGTACTCAAACGCGCTGCCATGCAAGTGGCTTGTGCCGCTTTTGGTAACAAATGTGACGTCGCCGATCTGGGCGAACTCCGCGTTGTTGTTGAACGCCGTGACCTTCATCTCGTCGATGCTCTCGAGGGACGGATAGGTGTCTTGGAGCGAGCCGTTGAAACGCACGTTGGCGGTCGAAATTCCATCCACCGAAAAGCCCGTCTGCGCCGCCGTGGCGCTCCCTACCGCGATATTCCCTTGCGAATCTCTCGTCACCTCGGGAGATACGGCGAGAGCCGCCAGAGGGCTGCTGGACACGGACCGGGAGTTGATGGGCAATTGGGAAATATCCTGATTCGAAACAGTGTCGTTGAGGGTTGCGTTCTCGGTATTGATCAGCGCCCCCTCCGCGCTTACTTCCACCGTCGTGTCTCCTCCCGTGATGGAAAGCGTAACCGGAAGGCGGAGTTCCTGGCGGGCCTCTAGCTCGACCGATGAAATCAGGGAATCGGTAAAGCCGTCTTTGTGAACGGTGACTTTGTAATGGCCGGCCTTCAGGTTCTCGAACAGGAAATCGCCGGTGGCGCTGGTGGTGGTTTGGCGGTCGATGCTTTCGTCCAGAGAATGCGCCGTCACGCTTGCGCCGGGGATCACGGCGCCGGAGGCGTCCTGGACGGCGCCGAGAATGGTGCCGAAGGTAGACTGCCCGCTGATCGCTGCAGTCGAGAGCACAGCCATAAACCATACGGCCGCTACGCGCGCCAGAATGGTGAGAATCAGGCCGGGCGAGTTGATCTTTCGAATTTGCGCACGGGTGAAAACGAAAGGAGCGCTGGAGAATCTGCCGCTTTCGCACCCAGACTGAGAGAGGCTCTTGGCATTGTGCATGGATCACCTCCAAAAATCGTTCGTGGCGTGAAGAATGGAAATGCTGGAACTGGCCCGAGTTTTTCGCTGAGCTCCGGGGGAAGAAGTGGCGTGAACACTTTCCATGTAGCTGACGGGCTATGAGGTTCCTATAAAGACACGAGCGAATTTGCGGATTCTCATCCGCACCGCGCCCGTGGCCCTGTGGAGTAAACCAATGGTGATCAATGGCTTACCTGCTTGGTTGGATGGATCGCCAGAGGTCGCGAAAGTTGTATGGAATCCATAAGGAAAGTTACATGAATTTATAAAGTTTCAATTCGCCTCAAGAAAATCGATCTTCTTCCTGACGCTACAGGTGATCAGAGAATTAAATATAGCGGATCAAGGAACACTGCTCATGGGAGAAGGCAGCGCCTAAGCTGAGGGACCCTGATCGGTGCCCGATGTCTCCAAGTCCGTCGCTGGTCGTCGGGCCTCGACTGTTCTGGGCCTGCAGTTTCATTCGTTCGAGAGGCCACGGCTTGCGTAGCTCGGTGGCTTCAGCGAGGTAATCCTAACGATCCGCAGGCAGCCCCGTTGCCCTGGATCTCAGCCCGAGGCGCATCAAGCTTCTTTCCAATGGCGGCGCCAAGTGCATCGATGCTTTCTTTGAGAGCGTGCTATCGATTCCCGAGCACGCATCTTGAGCACGGACGGGTACGGTCACCGTGGAGAACATCAGCGTGATTGCTGATAAAGCGAGAAGCGTCCTCATGTTCATCGATCCCGGAATCACAACGATTTTAGCGTTCCGGCCGTATAACCGGCCATCGTCGCGTTACAAAGTAAGCAACATCCACAGAAAGGAAAGCAGAGCGGTTGCCCGCATCGTGGGACACTGGCCGACTTCCCATTACTGATCCAAATCAACTGAGTGACCCGGATAACGCGCTTCATTGACTCTGCTGATTTGACGCCGCCCGGAACTGGAAATTGAGATGGCCAAGCTTTGTTATGATTATCACATCTTGACTGTCATAATGAGAGAGTGTTAAGGTTTGTCGCTATGAATGATCAGAACACCGATGTCATCCAGGGCACCCTCGACATGCTGATCCTGAAAACTCTGAGTCTTCAGCCACTCCATGGTTTCGGCATCGCCCGCCGTGTTGAGCAGGTCACGCAAGGAGTTTTCAAGGTCAACCCCGGCTCGCTGCTCACGGCTCTCCAGCGTCTGGAACGCTCGGGCTGGCTGGAATCGGAGTGGCGCCAGACTGTAAACTCGCGCCGCGCCAAGTTCTATAGGCTCACCCGCGCCGGCAAGAAGCAGCTGGAAATTGAGACTGCGGACTGGACCCGCCGCGCGTCGGCAATTGCACGTCTTCTTCATGAAGGAGCATAGCGCATGTCGATCTGGCGCCAGGTCGTTTGGGGGCTCCGTGGACTTCTGCGTCGGACTGCGCAGAATCAGGAGATTTCCGATGAGGTTGGACAGTATTTTGACGAGGCGGCTGCTGACTTTGAGGCTCGCGGTCTCACCCAAGAGGAAGCGCGCCGGGCTGCTCGCATCGAATGCGGAAACCCGGTCGCCGTCGCCGAGCAGATGCCGTCGTCAGGATGGGAGAACGGCGTCAGAACTCTGCTGTTCGATCTACGCTTCGCAGCCCGCCAGTTGCGTAAGAATCCGGGCTTCTCGATCGTCAGTGCGATCACGCTTGCGCTCGGCATCGGCGCCAGCACCGCAATCTTCAGCGCGGTCAATCCGATCCTTTTTGAGCCGCTGCCTTACCCACACGCCAACCGCATTTTGATGATCTGGGGCACCTTTCAGGGCGGCCGCTTTGAAGTCGCCTATGGTACCTACCGCGAACTGCAGGAGCGCAGCCGATCTTTCGAGACAATGGCGATCTTTGAACCATGGGAGCCCGCGCTGACAGGCGGCACCGAGCCGGAACGCCTCGACGGGCAAAGCGTGAGCGCCGATTTTTTCCACGTGCTCGGTGTGTCGCCTGCCCTCGGCCGCGATTTCCGAGCCTCCGAAGAGGGCTTGAACGCCCCCAAAGTCGTCATCCTAAGCAACCGACTTTGGCAGAACCGATTCCACGGAGATCCTTCGATCCTCGGCAGCCAAGTCAAGCTTGACGGCGACAACTACACCGTCATCGGCGTGATGCCGCGCGGCTTTGAGGATGTTCTTTCGCCCTCAACCGAGCTCTAGACGCCCACCCAGTACGACTCGAGCCAGCTCACCCTCGATTTCAATACCTGGGCGTGGGGCAATCATCTGCGCATGGTGGGCCGCCTCAAGCCCGGGGTCACCCGCTCCGAGGCCGCCGACGAACTCAATCAGATCGCGCGTACGCCATGGCCGCAATTCCCTCGCCCGCACTGGGCCAGACTCTCTCACGGCCTGATCGTCGATTCCCTGCAGGATGACATCGCGCACACGGTTCGCCCGGCGCTGCTGGCTGTATTGGGAGCAGTGATCCTTGTGCTGGTCATTGCGTGCGTCAACGTCGTGAACCTGCTCCTGGCGCGCAGTGGGCAGCGCAATGCGGAGTTTGCCGTTCGGGGCGCGCTGGGCGCATCGAAGCGTCGCATCGTTTGCCAATTTGTCACTGATAGCATGCTCCTGGCATGCCTGGGCGGGGCACTGGGGATTGCGGCCGCGTTCGGCGGAGTGCGCATGATCGTCGCGCTGAGTCCTGCAAACCTGCCGCGGCTCGACGCTATCCGGCTCGATCCCGCGGCTTTTCTCTTCGCATTCGCTATCACAACGGTCATCGGCGTCGCCGCAGGCGTCATTCCGGCGCTGCACATTTCACGAAATGACTTGCAGACCGGGCTCCGGCAATCTTCGAGTCGCGTTGCCGGCACGCACCTCTGGACGCGGCGTGTGCTCGTGGTCTCTGAAGTCGCTCTGGCGCTTGTCCTGCTCGTCAGCGCCGGATTGCTCCTGCGTAGCATGGAACAGTTGCTCCGCGTCAATCCCGGTTTTGAGCCATTCCACCTGCTCACCATGCAGGTAGTCACGTCGGGGCACGAGTTCGACAACTTGCCCTCTGCGCCGGGAGCCGGAGATCGCGCTCGCCGCCGTTTCTTCGAGCAGGCCCTCGATGCGGTACGGCGCGTGCCCGGCGTCGAACAGGCCGCTTTTACCAGCGCTCTGCCGCTCAGCGATGACCCGCCGGTCGTAGCGCAGTATGGAGCCCAGTTCGAGGATATGGACGCGCAGAGCGGCTACAACGTCTTCCGCTACGCAGTCAGCCCCGGCTATTGCCAGACGATGGGCATTCCTCTGCTCAGCGGCCTTCTGCTCGACGAGCGCGACACGGCAGATGCTCCTCAGGCGGCGTTGATCAGCGTGTCCCTGGCCAGGCGTCACTTCGGCAAACGCAACCCAATCGGCAGCCGCCTTCACGTCGGACCACAGAACCGGCCCTGGTACACCGTCGTCGGCATCGTCGGCGACGTCAAACAGACTTCGCTCGCTCTCGACCAGGAAGACGCTGTGTACCTTTCCACCGAACAGACCTGGTTCGCCGACGATACGCTGTCGTTCGTTATTCGCACGCGCGGAGACCCCGCAGTTCTTGTCCCTGCCGCCAGGGCTGCAATCTGGTCCGTGGACAGGAACCAGCCTACACGCGCGATCCTTTGATGCTCTCGGCGATTGTGCTACTGCTGTTTTTGGCCGCGATTTTAGCGTCTGTTATTCCCGGCAGGATGGCCGCCTCCATTGCACCGATGGATTCGCTGCGGTCCGAATAGACGCAGTCTGCTTGATCTTTGCGATGATCTATAGCGGTTCTCCAATTGGTGTAGAGCAGAACCTCGAACGTTGAGTGGCGTTTTTCCCAAGAAAACGCCACCCGGTACGCCCCTCAAAACTTCACGGGAATTGGAGAACCGCCGTAAACGATGTAGAAAGCTTTACAAATCCCACTGCATACTATGCAAAAAACCGCTCCAGCGCTCGCCGCATCAAGACCGCATCAGGAGTTTTTCCAGTCCAATATTGGATGCCGATTACACCTTGTCCGACGAGCATGCCGAGTCCGTCAATAACGCGGCAGCCTTTCTCGCGGGCTTCGCGGACAAGCCGGGTGATGGGCGGGTTCGGAATCACATCGGCAATAATCATTTCTGCGAATACAGTTTCCATGGCCAGCGGAATGCGCGCATCAACATCCGGGAAGAGACCTATGGAAGTCGCGTTAACAAGAATATCCCTGCCTCCAGGCACGCGGAAATCGCCTCGCCAAGGCAAATAGGTCACGGCAAGTTCATGCCCGATCGATTTTACCGCCTCACCCAGTTGCCCACGGAATAGCGCTTCCAACTCGCGGCCGCGCTTTTCATTGCGGTTTGCGAGAGTGATCTGTGAACAGCCCGCCAGAGCCATCTCCACTCCGATCGCCCGCGCTGCTCCCCCGCCCCAAGCAGGACGAGGGATTTTCCCCGGGGATCGGCAAGTTCACGAAAGCTGGCGACGAAGCCTTTGCCGTCTGTGTTCACACCGATGAACCGCCCGTCGCGATTGACGACGCAGTTGGTGACCACCGACAGCCGGCATGATCTTCCGATCGCGCCGAACCTATTGAACCGCAACTTCACTCCTGCCGGGCCCAACCAGGCCTGGACGGGCGACATCACCTACATTGCCACCGAGGAAGGCTGGTTGTTCCTGGCGGTAGTCATCGATCTGTTCAGCCGCAAGGTGGTGGGCTGGTCGATGCGGCCGGACATGCATCGCAGCCTGGTGATCGACGCGCTGGAGATGGGCCTGTTTCAGCGCCGTCCGCCCAAGGGGCAGCTGATCTTTCACAGTGATCGTGGCAGTCAGTACGCCAGCGACGATTTCCGCCATGTG
>JASHOC010000092.1 GCA_030041305.1 Acidobacteriaceae bacterium | reverse complement strand
GGGCCAAGCTGATGACCTTTGGGAGCTATCCCGATGTGCCGCTGTCTTTGGCCCGTGAGCGCCACGCTGAAGCGCGCACGCTGCTGGCGACCGGCACGGACCCTATGGCCGAGCGAAAGGCCGAAAAGGCGGCGGCACAGGATTCCTTTCAAAGCATTGCCCGCGTCTGGTTGGAGCACTGGCAGGATGGGAAGAGTCCGCGCCACGTGGACTATGTGAGGCGGCGCATGGAGGCCGATATTCTGCCCTGCCTGGGAGCGCGGCCCACAGCGGCGATTGAAGCCCCGGAACTGGTGGCAATGACCAAGGCCATCGAGCAGCGCGGCGCGCGGGACATTGCCAAGCGCGCTCTGGAGACGACCGGGCAGGTCTTCCGCTACGCCGTTGCTCACGGGTACGCGCGGCGCAACCCGGCCAGCGAGATTCGCCCCGGCGACATTCTGAAATCCAATCGCAAGGTGAATTACGCGCGCGTGGACGCCAAGGAACTGCCGAACCTGCTGCGGACCATCGAGGTCTACCAAGGGACTCACGTCACGCGATTGGCGCTGAAATTGATGGCGCTCACCTTTGTGCGCACCAGTGAGTTGATCGGCGCAAGGTGGGCGGAATTTGACTCGGAATCCGCCCGCTGGAACATTCCCGCCGAGCGCATGAAGATGCGGACCCCGCACATCGTTCCGCTGTCCAGACAGGCTTTAGACGTGGTGGACACCCTGCGAACTCTCACCGGCGGAAGCGCGTGGCTCTTCCCCGGCGACCGCGACGCCAAGAAGTCCATGAGCAACAATACGATTCTCAAGGCGCTGGAGCGCATGGGCTATAAAGGGCGCATGACCGGCCACGGCTTCCGGGGATTGGCCTCAACGATTCTGCATGAGCAAGGCTACAACCACGAGCACATCGAATTGCAGCTTGCCCACGCGCCGCGCAATGCCGTAAGCGCGGCCTACAATCACGCGCTCTATCTTGAGCCAAGGGCGAAGATGATGCAGGATTGGGCGGACTTTCTCGAACACACCCAACGGGGCGGCAAGCTGTTGCCCTTTCGCAGCACGGCGGCATAGCTTCACTGGTCTACTTCACCAGTTCCCGCAATTTTCGGGCCACGACTTCCGCGAATTCCTCGGCTCCGGGCTGCTCTGATTTTCGCGTCTCGCCCAATCCGCGAATAATCGCTCCCTGCCTGTCAGTCGCCACGGAACCATAGCTCAGGAACGTCGTGAGCACCTGCTCATGCCCTAGGTTCTGACTCCATGCCTTGAACTCTTCGGGCGTCTTGCAGACTTGCTCTGCCAGCCGCGCCAGCGTCTTCCGTAGGCTATGGGGATGGAAATAAGGCAACCCCCGCCCTCTCGAACGCCTCGCGGAAGATCGTCCGAATTGGCGTGGCCGTGCTCCAGTGCTGCCGTTCCAGCCCGGCAGACTCAAATTGGCGTGACCGCCCCAGCGCAATCCGCGTTGCCGGAAACAGCGGATCGTCATTGCCCCACACCATCTCTTCTCGCAGAAACCCCACCCATTCCGCCACGATCTGCCGAAGTCCATCGCCTACGGGGAAGAAGTAGGTCGTAAAGGTCTTGCTGAATTTGGTCTTCACTTCGCGCGCATCCTGGTGGACGCAGCCTTCCTTCAGGTCTATATGCTTCAGCTTCATGGACGCGATGGCCGAATCCCGCGCGCCGGTCAAGAGCGTGAAGGCCACCAGCGCGCGGTTGCGACGCTCAATCTCGTTCCCGCTCGGCATGGTCTCAATCACACGCCGCACCTGCTCCAGCGTCGGCGCTCTCCGTTCCCGCTGGGCTGTAGCAATGCGCGTGTCTTTCTCCGACAGGTTGAAATAGTCGGCGTCGGAATACTGAAAGCGCGCCTTGTACCCCGGCTGCCCCGCCAGCCAAAAGAAGAATTGCCTCAACTGTGTCAGCGTGGCGTGTAGGGTCGCCTTGCTCAACTTCCCCCCCGGACCTCTTCCCGGTTTGCTCAGACAGGTGCCGCTTGAACGCCACGGCCTGCTTAAAGTGAAATACCTTGAAATCCCGGTATCGAGTGTACTCTTCAAACCGGCTCAGCGCCTTGGCGGCGGCGTCCACCGTCTGCTCGCTGTGCCGCTTGGCTTCCTTCAGATAAGCGAAATACTTGCGCTTGATTCGCTCGTTTTCCGGGTTGTGTTTCGTCATGGCTTCTCACCTGGGCTGAAGTCACTGTTTACGCTGGGACCATCTGAATCACTTAATACAATAGGGTTAATATGGTGGGCCCGGAGGGATTTGAACTCCCAACTAAGGGATTATGAGTCCCTATTTTCCACATTTTGCACAGGGCTGCACGTGGGGGCAAGTGAGAGCATATCGTGTTTTCTTGCAGCAAGTTACGGTGACCACTCCTCACGCATGGCACTGCACACAAGCGCATCAAAATCGGGGAAAAAGTATCCCCAAAAGTATCACCAGAAACGTTGAGGTAGTCCTAGATGTTTTGCGATGGCGTGCGCTCGCTGCAAGCGGTCAGGAATCTCTTGCTTCGCCCGTACTTCCGATGCTCAAATAGTATCCATGCCACGGCCCCGTCGCAGCGTTGGGCCAGGGGCCCATCATGCCGCTGACGGAAAAGATCGTCTGGTCTGCACCGCCTGATCTGCCCGGAGTCGAAGTAATCACGGCTGAGAACAACAAGCGGCCGTGGACTGTCTATCACCAGACCTATGCAATCTGCAACATGGACACGTTCACTGACGAGAATGGCGCCGTGGCGCCGGGCGAAGCCGAATGGGTTTACCGCAGCAGGCTCCATCACACCCCGGCCCGCTCCCTCATGATGTTGGAGCCGGGCGAGGTGCATCGCACCACGAAGGCTCCGCCACCATGCAAGTTCTCAGTGGTGCTAATTGACCCAAAGATCGTCAGCGAGATCGCCGTTGAGTCGGGCCTGAGCCCAAACCCTCACTTGAAGGACGCCGCGAGCTTCAATCCAAATGTATATCGCGCATTTTCTCGGTTTCATTCGGCGCAGTCCACAGAAACGAGCCTTCTGCATCGTCAGTCCTTGTTGACGAATTGCATTGGCGCGCTTCTGTCGGCGCATTCCGAAAGAAATCTCCGCGCATTCGCCGATCCGGGCCGACGCCGGCTAGAGCGAGCGCGCGATTTCCTTGAGCAGCATTTTGCCGAAAAGGTCGCACTGGACCGCATGGCTGACGTTGCAGGTCTGAGCCGCTTTCACTTCCTCCGCGCCTTCACCCGGGAGTTCGGCCTGCCGCCGCATGCCTACCAGATCAGTCTGCGCGTTGAGAGGGTTCGGGTGCTGCTCAAGGCCGGGATGCCGCTTTACTCGATCGAAGCCGGGTTCGCCGACCACAGCCATTTAATCCGGCACTTCCGGAGGGCCTTTGGCGTAACTCCGGGTCAATATGCCGTGAAGGCCGGTAACCGGCGCGATTAGCCCACAAAAGTGTCACCTGTGTACAGCAATGATGTTCTATACAAGACCAATGGACTTTGATACGCTGCCTTTACTCAAGCCGTCCCAGCGCGGAGCTTTCATTGAACGGTCCCCTTCGAACGCTCGGCAACTCACGCACGGCTTACTTTCATCTTCCCGTTTTTCTATCGTCTTTGTCTTCGCGCAAGTCTCTCCCGAGCTTTAGAGCAGTAAAAGGGCTATGTCCTGTTTACGGGAGATTCGAAGACTCCCTGCTCCTGCGCTTGGTCGCAGGAGCAGGGATGAGTGCGTTCCTCACGCCAACAATTCTCTTCACGCGATGGGATCGCAAGGCTGCCGTGATGGGCGTCCTTGCGGCAGCCGTCGTTCTGGGTCTTGCAGAGCGGCTGGAAGGAAACATCGCCGGTGCAATTCTGAGCGGGATTGTTGGATGCGTGCTGGGCCATCTGGCCAGCCGCGGCGAGAAGGAAATGCCCGCGCGCGGGAAGGAGTCGGAATCAGGATGAGAATGTCCAAGAGACGTTTTTGCAATTCCCGTTTGGTTCCTCCTTGGAGACAACGATGAAGCAGATTCTCAATCGCAATCGGGCAATTCGATACCACCTCATTGCGCTGGTACCTCTCCTCGTTTCTTTTAGCACGACTACGGCCCAGATCCCGACGGAAGTACCTCGCTCGGAGGGAACTACACTCGTTCAGCGAGCGGCCGATGCCGTTCACCAACTATACAACGACCTTCCAGCTCTGTGTTCGCCAACAGCAGGCAGTTGGAGCAATGTCGTTATCACCCCGAACGAGTTTCGCTTTAATGGAGACATCCTAGGTGGAACGAATGCTAAAGGGAATCACTTCGATTGGCACGTGGGCTCATTCTCAATAGGATTTGACGACATTGCCAATGCGAAAGTGAATTGGGAATTGTGTCCTGGCGATAAGCCGACGGACCCAGGGGCATACAGAGGCGCAGTAATTGGACTGAAAAGCCGTTCGCCCGCGGCTTTCATAGACGTGACATTTCGACAGCCAGATGCAGCTCATGAATTTGTTGGCGCTCTCCTCTGGCTCGCCTCGCACCAGCATGAGATTGTGACCATTCAAGCCAACATGCTTGCGCAACATGCGGCCTCGATGGAGCACTTCAAACAACAGGCCGCTGGATGGCGCGCGGCGGGCTCGAAGGTCGATCCGCCGGAAGAGGCGCAGCGGCACTTCGTGCTGGCTCAGGCAGCATTTCAGGACAAGAACTTTCAGCATCAGGCGGAGGAGCTCGAAGCTGCGCTCGAAATCTACCCCACATGGCCGGGCCGGCAGTCTGATTTGGCTGTGACCCTCGGCGAACTGGGGCGCTTTTCCGATGCCATCGAGCACATGCAGATGTATCTGGAACTGGTTCCCGATGCACCGGATGCGTACAAGGCCAAGCAGCAAATCTGGATTTGGCAGGACAAATTGAGCCAAAGCCAGGCTACGGCACACCCGGCCGCGGCCGACCAACCAACGCAATCGGTCAAGTCACCAAAAACAAGATAGACGCGAGCCGATAGAGCAGAGTGCGAGAAGGCACCGGGGGTTTTGAAATGACAATTCACTGCAAGGGATACGTTGTTGTGACCGCCGTATTATTCGGTTTGATCACCGTATCGGGAGCTGCCGGCAAGGAAGCTCCGGAGCAGCCACTTGTGATCGACAAATCTATGACCGTCGAGGATGCGCTGCGCACTATCTCTTCTCTGCTGCCCCAGTACTTGTGCCCATCCATGGGCTTTCGTCTCAATAGGCAGGGTTTTAATACGTTTTACAACCCCGGTGATGAAAATTTGCACAGGTACTCTTTTCAGTCCTTGCCGTACCTGGAGATCGCCAGCTCTAAGAGATATTATGCGAACATTAGTACCTATCCATTTGAATCCTGCACATTTTGCGCAGAATATTTCTGGCGATGTACGTTTCGGTCAGTATTCATGCGGGATTTCGGCATTTTTTCAAAGGCTCCAACTTTCGGGAAAATGCCAGGTTTTGGTTCCGGCTACGCCGGGTTAGGTACCGCGAAGGCCGTCTCGACTCATATAACAACAAGGTGATCTCCCAGAGTTGTGTCGTAAGCCCAATCACTCAGGATGGACTTGAGCGCCTTGCTTCGGCACTGAACCGAATGATCTGGGAGTATTCCCCCGAGCGGCAGCAGCAACAACACGCGGCCTTTGAGTCTGCTCTTGCATCCTGGCGCGCCGACGCAATCAAACCCGCCATGCCCGATGAGGCGCACGTCCATCAGGTGTTGGCCGAAAACGCTGTCCGGGAAAAGAACGTCGATAAAGCCATCGACGAATACGACGCCGCGCTGGAAATCTTCCCCACCTGGCCCGACGGACAGAATAATCTGGCCTTCCTCTGCGGCGAAAGCGGCGATTACGACTGCGCCATCGAGCACGCGCAAGACTATCTTGAACTGGTTCCGGATGCAACCGATGCGCAGGCCGTGAAGGACAAGATCATTATTTGGAGGGACAAACAAACTCAAGGGCAGGCCTCGGCCGTGTCGGCGCCCTAGCCGGCTCAGGCGCGCAGATCACGTTAACGAGAAGGAGGCACAATGAAACCGCTCCACATTCCAGCAATCTTGATTCTGGTGGCTGCGAGCGCCGGGTGGTCGCAGGCTCCCACCGCGACACCCGTTTGCGTAGAAGCAGGGCCTGATCCTAATCACATGACGGCGGCGGGGTGTAACGCCAGTGCTCCAACCCCCTCCCAGCCTGCAATGAATACGACGAACCCCGCCATGCAGGGTGCGGCCAACGCGCTCGGCAACGTGTCTTACCAGCTCGGATATAAGCTTGGCCAGTGGCTCTTTGGCGGTAGCAACAATGCGGACAACGCTGCTGCCGCTGCCGCAGCGGCCGAGGCCGAGCGCGAACAGCAGGATGCTCTTGCGCGGCAGGAAGCGCTGAGGGAACAGCAGCGCCAGGCGATGTTCGATCGCCTCAGCCACGAGTTGAAAATGTCCGCCTTTGGCGATATGCAGCTGAAAGGCTTCGACAACTCAGCCGGCCAGATGCAGCTCAAAGGTTTCAGTGACACTACGTCGAACACCGGCGGGGGAGAGATGGCGCTCAAGGGTTTTGGCGATTCGCCATCATCGGGCAGTACACCCCCCACGACTTCAGACTCCACTACGCCAGTCGGCGGCCAAACCTGCTTCTTCGGCGAGTGCGGGCCTCAGAACCCCGACCTGAGTGAGCCCATCGAGCCCTGGAACGACCCCAAGGTGGTAGACCTGCGCGATGTGCAAGACGGTGCGGTGGTAGCCAATCTCGCTGTGCAGGCTCCGCCCGCCGACCGCCAGATGATCATGGACCAGGCACTGGCCGTGACCAACGGTGTCTCAACCCTGCCCGTGCCGGCGACCACAACTCTGCCGCAGATCAGCGACCAGGGATTGCTCGAATTCCAGCAGGCCAACGCCGCCTATCGGCAGGCCCACGACAGCGCATACTCGCTGCAGGTGCAATTTAACCAGTACATGCAGCAGCAGAACGACACGGTGGCCATGATCCGCATTTACGAGCAGCAGCTCGAAAACGATCTGCGCAACAACAGTGACTCGCTCACGCTGGCACAGCAGCAGGAAAAACTGGCCCAGATCTTCGACGCAGCCCTGATGGAGAAGCTGGCCTACGGCCGGACCTATGCGGAGCTGTTGGCGGCGCGGCAGCAGTACTACCAAACCAAATATGCCGACGAGATGGTGTTATGGAAAGCGGCCGGCGGACCGGCGATCGGTCCGCCCCAAGTAACCCCGCCGCCACCACCACCGCCGCCAACGACAGGCGCGACGTCTCCGGATTATGGGGCGAATCTGCAACTGGCGCTGCCTCCAGTGCAGGGCGCTCAGGCGCCCACGCAGAGCGACTTGCAGTTCCTTCATCAATTGGATGGAATTGGGACCGCGCCGGTGCCGACAACCGCAGGCCTGCAATATCCCAACCAGGTGAACGGGACGGGCACGCCGGGGCAGACGCAGGGAGTGGTCGCGCCCGCGAACGCGGACCTCCAATATCTCCAGCAACTGAACGGCGCGTCGCCGGATGTGCTGCTCTCCGCGGAGCTCAACACGCAAGAAATCACGCAGTATCCTCCGCAGATCGTCCAGCGTTACAACACCGACCCGGCCTTTCAGCAGGAGATGAACGCGCAACATCAGAGCCTCTTTGCCGAGCGTGACCAGGCCGAACAACAGTTCGTGCAGCAGGCCAATGCGCAGGTACAGCAAGGTCTGGCAGCTTTGCAGAACCAGGGAGTGCTTCAGCCTGGGACATCGCCCGCCGCACAGGCGCAGACAAATCCGCCGCTTACGGCACAGTTGAGCAGCTTGAAGCAGCAGGTCGAAGCGAAGCTGAACTACCAGTTGAGCGGCGCCGACTATGAGACGCAGAACTTGTGGCAGCAGTGGATCAACCAGCAGGCCACGCAGCCGCAGTCCACTCCTGCGGTGGGACAACTCCAGGGGACCGCAGGCATCTCGCAAGCCGCCAGCCAGGCGAAGACCCCGGAACAGGCTGCCGCTACGGCATCGATTCCCTTCGATCAAGGTGTTCCGCCGGGGGCCCCTTCCGCAGTCACGAAGGCGCCGAATGCGAATGCGTCCGGTCAGTCTCAGGCGGCGCCTTCCGGGTCGGCCTCGCCGCATTCGGCAAATTCCGGCGCGGCCCAGGGCCCGGTTCCAGCCCCTGGAACTGTCGCAACCAACGCGTTTGGCGATTTGAGCGATCTTCGTGACGCTGTCGGGGGAATTCCGGCTCTTCCTCCGGGGGCTCGCACTCCTGCCGGGCCCGCTATCCGAAACTATGCGGGGGCACGAACCTCGGATTGCGACGATAGCGATGAGGACACAAATCTATCCTCCAGTTTAACCAACAACATTTTGCCGCAACACGTCGCCGCGCTTACGAAGTTGGCATGTGATCTGCACGAGGTAATCCTGATACAAGCGGTGAAGCCCAGGACCGCGGCGCGGCTTCTCCAGGGCGCAGAGCCCAAGCCGCTATGGATCAAGGCCCAGACCAGCGAAGTGACCGGCTATATTCCGGCAGGCCAACTTAAAAATGCGGAGGTTCAAGACGCGCTCGAGAAAGCGATGGAACCGGACACTGGCTGCGCAGAGGCAAGCAATCCCCAGGTCATTGAGAAGCAGGCAGGCGTCAAAGTGGGCGACGAATGCCAGGAACAAACAATCAAGGTTTTGGCAGACCCCGTCACTGAGCGTCCATACACTTCCGATTACGATTTGCTGGCCCTGGGCTTTGAGAAACCCGACATTGGACCTTGGGGCGATGAGGCGTGTTTGGGTAGGATGACGGGGCGTGAGCACAAATTCATTACTGACGCGGGCGAAACCGTCAAAAACGACGGCGTGCCAATGATCCGGAATGGAGCCGCAAACCGGGCCCCTGACAAGATTGGCGCGACAATCAAGTTTCCGATTACTGTCATCGGCTGCGGCCTGCAGGAAACCCTGTGGACTGAATCGGAGTTGGCGACGTTCATCCTAAACCACCGCGCTTACCATTTCACCGCCAGTAAGTTCTGGCCGCAGCCGATTATTGACGCAATCAACGAGGCAAATCGTCCTCCGGCGAATTAGGCGCATTTCACGAGAATTGAGGCAGTGAGGGATGAGCACGATGTGGAGAAGAGCAGGGCTGCTACAAGTAGGACTGTCGTTGATCGGAGCATTGCTGTGCGCGCAGCGGCTTGCGTCGCAGGAACCCGCCGCGGGCCAACCACAGCCCAAGGCGATGCTGGTGGACGGGCAGCCGGCGCTGTCGCTGGATTATGGCGACGGGATGGGATTTCTGATTGTTTACACGAAATTCCATGACAAGCAGGCATTCAGGTTTTCGATTAGCCATATTGGAGGACATGACTATGAATGCGGTGGATATCTTTGGCTTGCCAAAGATGAAATAGCGTACACATCGGATCCAGCCGCCGATTAAAGGATGTGCGTCCACAAGACCGACTATACGGAGGAGTTTGATTTGCCCCGCGGTGACTTCAAGGAGGCGGTAGACTACGGGCAAGGAAATTTTGCTCTGCACATATTGCAGAAGGCTCCTGAAATCGGTGCCGGTGGATTCCACCATGCTCTCTTCGTTCACAACATTGAACCGAGCCATCGTTGGCTCGCCTTTCGCCGCGCCTCTCAGGTTATGACCGAGGCGAATGTTGCCGGGAAGGTCGCCGGCCCCTGGTTATTGGCAATTTTCAACAACTTTTCCGATGCGGAAAAGAAGTTCCTTGCAGCCACGGCTGGGCTTCCTCTCCCGCTGACTGCAGAGCAAGCGGACAAAATTCGTTTGACGATTGCGGCCGCAGATGATTCAGAAAAATCTGGCAATCTTCAAGCCGCCTTTGACCTCGATTTGGCCTCGCTTGCCGGTTTGCCACCCAATGCTGCCGGGCCGGAAGTGGACTCACTGCATCAGCGTATTTTGGACCTAGCGCCGAAGCTCAATCCTCGCCCCGCCATCCCTGACGAGGCGCAGCGATACTTCTTTGGCTCGCAGGCGGCGCTTCAGGAGTGGAAGGACAAGGGCGATCCAGCAAAGCTGGACGATGCCATCGAGCAGTTGAACGAAGCTCTGCGCATTGCTCCCTGGTGGCCGGAGGCGTACTTCAATCGCGGCCTCGTCCTCGAAGACCGGGGCCGCTATGCCGAAGCCGTGGACAGCCTGAAGCTCTATCTGCTCGCCGCCCCCAACGCCAGCGATGCCACGCAAGTCAAGCAGAAAATCTACATGCTCGAATACAAGGCCAAGGAGGCCCAGACGCAGAAATGAGCAGGAACTGGAGTCAACGGGCCGGCATGCGAGCTTGAATGCTGCTACTGCCCGTGGCGCTCGCGCTTTGCGGCATTGTGCCCGAATCGTTCGCTCAAACTCAACCCAGCGCTGCGCCAACACCGAAAGCGATGCTGGTGGATGGGCAGCCGGCGCTGGGGCTGGATTACGGTGATGGCATGGGGTTTCTGATGGTTTACACAGAGTTCCATGACAAACCAGCATTCCGACTCTCTGTAGCGATGGAGTATGAAAAGTTTACTTCTCATACCTGCGGAGGATATCTCTGGGTTACAAGTGGTGCCGTTAGTTACAGCCCGGAACCTTCAGCAGATCAAAAGGTCTGTACGCCGGAGACCAGCACTTCGCCGACTGACATCGGCAAATACCACTTCTTCATATTCGTTTATAGCGGAAACGCAAGAGAGAATATGCAGCGCTGGTCACATTCAGACAGCCTACAAGCAGAAGCGACATCCGCCGATAGGATTGCTAGAGGCTGGCTTGAGTTGGCTTATAAGAACTTTCCAACAGCCGAAAAGAAATTCGCTGACGCGACCTCTCATATCCCTGTCCCGATGAGCAATGAGGAGAGCGCTGCACTATCCTCCAGTGAGCGAACTGCCGAAGGGTTGTATCAGAGTGGCAATATTCGCGCAGCCTTTGACACATATGTCGCGGCATTGAACGGCTTGCGGCCGAATGCCACCGGTAAAGATTTAGATGCCGCGCGGCAAAGCCTATTAAGTCTCGCATCGAAGCTGAATCCCCACCCTACCATCC
Source organism: Acidobacteriaceae bacterium (assembly GCA_030041305.1). GTDB lineage: Bacteria > Acidobacteriota > Terriglobia > Terriglobales > Acidobacteriaceae > Telmatobacter. Next base: position 1,442 of record JASHOC010000092.1, on the reverse strand, counting down.
CCGACGAGGCGCAGCGCTACTTCTTTGGCTCTCAGGCGGCGCTTCAGGAATGGAAGGACAAGGGCGATCCAGCCAAATTGGACGTTGCCATCGAACAGTTGAACGAAGCTCTGCGCATTGCCCCCTGGTGGCCGGAGGCGTACTTCAATCGCGGCCTCGTCCTCGAAGACCGTGGCCGCTACGCCGAAGCCGTGGACAGTTTGAAGCTCTATCTGCTCGCCGCCCCCAACGCCAGCGACGCCACGCAGGTGAAGCAGAAAATCTACATGCTCGAATACAAAGCCGGTGCGCGGTGATCATCGCGGTCAAAGGAGAATAGCGATGATTGTCCAAGGCAGGTCGGGCCAATGGGTTGAGAAAGATGTTGTCGATCTCACAAAGCGAATCAGCCCCTCCGTAGCTCAGAGCATTCTGACAAATGACGTAACCGAGTGTTTTGTTGACAGCCAACTCGCTATCCAGCAAGCTGACTCGTTGCTGATAAAACCTCCCGGGCTTGGGATACAAAAGCGACCGGCGAAACTTCCAGAGAATGCAGAGGACATGCAGGCTCTGCAGCAACGTGTACAAGAAGCTTATGCAGCGGTGGAGCGTAGTCTCGATCTACTCGCGGTGGCAATAAAGGAGAGCACAGAGCAGCAGAAACTCTTTTTGACGGCCCCGTTTCTCTTAGCTGCTGGGATATGCGTGTGCATGATGTTGGTTCTCATTATCGCCGTGCTGCGCGACGCGAAAGCCGGCATATTTGGATCTGGCGGTGCGTTCACATTTGCGCTGGGCACGGCCTTCTACCAGATGAACAAATACAACCAACAGCGACTGGCACTCGATGTGCTGGTTCCGCAGCTCAAGGTCTATCTGGGAACTTGCCGTCCGCAGGATTTGCTCGGACAGATCGATTGTATTAAGAAGTTGCAGGGGAGCATGAATCAATACTTCGGGGAAATCCGGGCGATCGCATTGCAGGCTTCGTCACATGCTCCTGCGAAGGCGACGCGGCCGGATAGCTGATGCGGCATCGAATGAGCGATGACGCTCTGTCTAGCGTTCCCGAAGTGTGGAATATGACGTGCTCAAGTGAGATTTCCCGGATAGCTGGAATGATATTCCGAGGCGCGGAGGTTCGTGTCAAGGCCGGGCGAAGCCCGCCGCGTGAGCGGTCGCAGAGCCTTGACACGAACCGGGCCTCGGCTACGCTGCTGCTATCCGGGGAATGTCAGGTTGGGTCTGTATTACATGCCGATTCCAAATCCCTGACCGATCTCATGCGTGTGTGTGGGCCGTTGCTCGGCGGCTTGCTCGGTGGCGTGCGAAATTGATGCTAGTTGGATTGCGGGCGCGTGGGATACGTCGCGGCTGAGTGCATGGCCGAGCGTTGCTGCGTCGTTCGTGAATATCTGCGCGTCGTGCGCACCGCGTGAGATGGAGACGTAGGCCATACG
>JASHOC010000091.1 GCA_030041305.1 Acidobacteriaceae bacterium | reverse complement strand
GCTCCCAACCGCGAGAAGCGGAGCAAGACGCAGGATGGCCGAGGGTTGCGCCGCCACCTGCGGCGCTGGGTGGTGGAGCGGCTGTTCGCCTGGCTGCGCCGGTTCCGCAGATTGGTTGTCCGCTACGAATTTCACGCTGATAACTTCCTCGGCATGGTCCGGCTTGGTTGTTTGAAGATCATGTTGAGGCAGCTATGACTTCCGGATTTGTCGGACAGGTTCTTGTCCCTCTCCACTGAGAATCTGCGCAAAGCGGGCAGAAAATCGGGAAGTTATGCAGCGTAGGCGCAGGCAAGCTGCGGGATAATGACGGGCTCGCAGAGTTTGAGTCCGGTGTTGATGACCTGTTTGCCGAACTGGGTCAGGTAGTACTTATAAGTGCGGCCGACCCTGCGGATCAATCCGTGCAGGCGCTTGAGCAGGGGCGGGACCTGGGCGCTGGTTTTGGCCGGTAAGCAGCGGCGCAGGCTTTTGTTTTGCATGCCGCTGACGTTGAACTCGCCGCGGGCGATGACGCGGAAGAGCTCGTCGTCACCGACGTCGAAGAAATTGAAACCGGGATAAGACCGGCCCTGGCGACGGAGCGGCTGCGAGAGCTTGTCCAGTTTGTCGCGGCCGTTGCGCGGATCTTGGAGAGCCGACAGGAACTCCAGGTAGCGGCGGTTCTCCGGATTCGCGTTGCCGCTTAATAGGCGCCTTTAATCACGGCGCCGGGGGTACGCATCAGGATCTTGAAATCGAGCCACGGTGACCACTCAGTGGCGTAATGCAGATCCAGGCGGACCATATCGTCAAAACCGACGCGGTTTCGTCCAGATACCTGCCACAATCCGGTAATACCCGGCTTCACTTGCAATAGGCGTCGGCGATGCCATGTTTCATAGGCCGTTAGTTCGTAGGGGATCGGCGGCCGAGGACCTACGAGCGACATGTCTCCCCAGAGAACATTGAGGAGTTGTGGCAACTCGTCGAGGCTGGTCTTCCGTAAGAATCTTCCTAACGAAGTAATTCTGTTATCGTTAGCTAACTTGTACACACCCTCGGCATTTCCGTTCAAAGATATGCGCTCAGCGTCGCCGGCGATGAGCTTCTTCACATATTCTTCGTGAACGCTGTGATCATTGTTGACGTACATCGACCTGAACTTGAGAAATGTGAACCGGCGACCGTATTGACCCACGCGGTGCTGCTTGAAGAACACAGGGCCTCTAGAAGAGGCCTTAATGCTTACGGCAATCGCTCCAAAAAGAGGGACGCAAAGAACGAGCAAGAGCGCGCTTCCCGCGACATCCATCGCTCGCTTGACGCTCAATACGAAGCGTTTTCCGTTTACGGCGCTCTCGAGATCAGGGTAAAGCGTGAGATTGCTCGGACGCCCCGACTTGTCGTGGTCCCAATCATCGGGAAAGAAGTGGAAAGAGATGGTGATTTGACTGAACTGGTCGAACGACAACTCGCTGCGCAGGGCGGTGCTGACTCGGTTAAGGATGGTGGTCAGGATCGATCCCCGATCGCTGGCGACGAGGCCTGTGAACATCACGCCGATAGCAGCGCGGTCCTTGTACCATCCGATAACGTCCGTCTCCCTTGTTGTTGGCGCCAAAGCAGACATGATACTGTCCAGCGACCTTCCATTTTTCGACGCGCTTTGCGCATCGCCTGCCTCAACCAGCATGAGCAGGAAGGGCTCCTTTGACCGCTCGGTTCTTTTGCGCTCGACGGCTATCATCCTCTTAAAGGCTTGCTCAGTCAAGATGTTGCGATCGGCCCTTGGCACCGCAGCCGATGCGACATCTTCCAATCGTGACACATTATCCACACGTGACAGAGCCAAGAATCACTCCTCTCTCAGACAATCTGTGCCTGATCGTCTATTGCGGAATCGCAAGGATTTGAGCCGGACTTGTCCCATGCGCTTCTATGAGCGCGGAGCTTAATCCTGACTGTGATCGATCACGACGTGCAAATCGCTTGCCCAATCGTGACTTCTCTTCTTAACTTACCAAGGGCTTGGAGCCAAATGGACATCTCAACTTGAAGTATTCCCTAACCCGGCGTAGCCGGAACCAAAACCTGGCATTTTCCCGAAAGTTGGAGCCTTTGAAAAAATGCCGAAATCCCGCATGAATACTGACCGAAACGTACATCGCCAGAAATATTCTGCGCAAAATGTGCAGGATTCAAATGGATAGGTACTAAATGCAGCCAGGTTTTTGCTAGGGAACAGGCTTAATTGGCTGAGTCATCTGTTGGTTGCGAATTGACGGGCGCATGGCGGTAATAGTAATAGTCTTTTTCTGTGACGCCGGTAAAGGAATTCAACAATGCGCCGACAACCTTCCCCGGCTCGAGAGCGTCAAGCCCCCTTTGCAATTTGCGTTTCTCGGTAGTTCCCTGCCGTGTAACCAATAGGATTCCATCCGCCAACCGCGCCCATACGCTGGTGTCCCCTAGAGGAAGCACGGGAGGAGAATCGATGATGATCCAGTCAAACGAGGCAGTCAGCTCTTCCATCATCGTCCCCAATTTCGCCGATTGGATGAGCTCCAAAGGATTCCCGGGCGGACATCCCGCGGGCAGAATCCAGATGGCCGGGGCTTCAAGATACCGAATACTCGACGTAAGATTGCCTTCGCCCCGCAGCCACTCGGAAACTCCGGGGATTGATCCCAATCCAAATATTTGTGTGAGAGATGGGCGGCGCAGATCCCCATCCAGCAGTAGCACCCTCTGCCGGGTCCCCGACGCAATGGTGCACGCTAGGTTAGTGGCGGCAAAACTTTTGCCCTCCTGAGGAGCGGTGCTGGTAATCAGAACTTTTTTGAGCGGCCGGTCGCGGCGCAAATGCCGCAAGCGCACTCCCAAAAGCCGAAATGCCTCCGCTGCGGGGCTATCTCTTTCGGTCACGCTCACCAGACGGCTTTGCGGTGAGAGCGAAACCGGCACGCTGCGAATCTGGTTGAATCCTTGCCGCAGAGCGTCGGCTTGCGGCGACTCCGATTTGCTAAAAGATTCCTCTCCAGACACTTCCCGAAGCGGGCTTTTCAACGCAGATGGCGTTGATCCAGATGAAATCCCGCCCGCTTCAGAATCCCCGACCAGACTGTCCAATTCTCCGGCCGACGCGACCCTGTCTTCTGCGCGCTGCAGCAGATCGGTCGCTGACGTTAACGCCGCCAGTTGGGCTCCAGCGAGTTCGGACTCCGACCGTTGTAGAGCGTCAAATATACGGCTCATGTCTCGTCATTTCCCCAGCGATCGTCTCCTCAGGGATTGAATCGTCCGGATGATAATTCGCGGGCGGCCAAGACCTTCGCAGCTCAACTAGAGCCCGTTGCGCATCCAACTCGCTCTGGTTAAAGTTCGTTCGTTCCCACGCCCATTTTTGGCATCGAGCCGAAACTCCTTCGCCACATCGTCCACCATGTCCGGGGCTACGCTGGATGACTGTCGCGCATAGGCGCTGATCAACGCGTTTTCGCAAATTGTGTTGATCAGACGTGGCACACCTCGCGCGTGGTGGAACACAGCAGTGATGGTTTCCGGAGGAAAAATCGCAGTCCGTTTCGAATCGGCTCCCGCAATCCGCAATCTTTCCGAAATGTATTCGGCCGTTTCTGCGGCGTTCAGAGGGCTAAGATGTGTGCGGAGGGCGATTCTCTGCTTGAGTTGCCGTAGATTGACGGAATCTAGCTTCTCATCAAGTTCAGGCTGTCCAACCAAAACAATCTGCAGAAGCTTGTCGTTCGTTGTTTCGAGGTTGGACAATAATCGGATCTCCTCTAAGAGATCCTCGGACAAGTGGTGGGCCTCGTCAACGATCAAAACCGTCGTCTGTCCCATCGATCCTCGGGAAGCCAAAAACTTTCCCAGGTCGAGCAGCAGCTCCCATTTGCTTTTGTTCGAGGCGGAAAGGCCAAAGTCGGAAAGGATGTACTGCAGGAACTCGATCGGAGAAAGCAGGCCGTTGAAAACGTATGCGTAAGCGATGTCTCTGCTCCCTTTGAACAAATCCAATAGACAGCGCAATAGCAGGGTTTTTCCCGTCCCAATTTCTCCAGTTAAAACCACGAACCCTTTGTGCCGCCTCACCCCGTAGTAGAGGGTTGCCAAAGCCTCGTTATGCCGTCCGCTGGGAACAAAACACCTGGGATCAGGGGTGAGATCGAAGGGGTTCCGCGCAAGATGAAAAAAATCTTTGTACATGGGGAACGAGAGCCTAGTCGTGCAGATAACTGAAGGCGGAGCCACCTGCAATGGCGGCAACGATGAGTGCCGTCATCGCCCATCCCAATACCAATCTCCTCTTGCGCTTACCTTCGTCGTGCGGGCTGGATATATTCGGTACTTCCGCGACGACCGTCACAGGCAATAGATTTCGGATCTGTTGCTCAGTATGCAAGCGATCGTCCAGAAACTCCAATCCGGCGACAATCAGAATGCCTAACGCGAATCCAACGCCCAAGCCCATTCCGCACATTTTCAGCCGGTTGGGAAAGTCCGGCTTGATAGGCAGACTGGGTGGATCGATCATGGTAAACCGCTCGCCTTCCTGCATCTGCTCCATGCTGGTGGCCATCTGCGATTCGCTTTCCTTCTTCAGCAGATCGTCGAAGTTCGCCTTCGATTGATCGTAGCCTCGGGTCAAATCCGCCAGTTGTTGCTCGACAGCAGGCTCCTCGCTCAGACGCGCCTGATATTGGCTGATGCGCAACTTTAGGCTGGCGATCGCCTGCTCGCGATTGGAGATCTCGATTTGATCGGCCTGCAACTGGCTCTGGAGTTGGAGAAATGGCCCATCTTGCGCAGGATCGGTTACAACCGGCGATGCGTTGTCCGCCTTGAGCTGCTTGCCGCTCACTCCGCTTTGCATGTTGGCGATCAGTTGTTCTCTCGTTTTTTCGGTCTTCGCGATCTCTTCCTTCAAATCCTGAATTTCCGGATACTGATCGGTATAACGAGTGCTCAGATCCGCGAGTTTCGCCCTGAGCGACTCGAGCCGCTGGTCAACCCCCGCCAAGCCGGTCGGCGCCCCCGTAGTCGTCCGAGATGTTCCCTGCAGTGCGCGGTATTGGTCGATCAGAGACTGATGATACACCCGCTCTTGTGTGGCCGCATTCAGCGCATCCTGCTCATTTTGTAGCTCCGCTTGCAGTCCGCTCAGGATCTGGAGATTGCTTGCTTGTTGGTCTGGCAGTTCGCCCTCGTGCTGGGATTGGAAAGCCCGCACCTTTGCGTCCTGATCGGCTAGGCTCGACCGCGCACTTGTTACTTGATCTTCCATAAAGCGCGTGGTGTCTTCCGACTCCTGCTCACGGACCCTGGTGTTCTCATCGATAAATAGATTCGTCAGTTCGCCGGTCACCTGTTGCGCCTCCCGAGGGTCCGGCGCCGAATAAGAAATCCGGAACGCCGTGATCGCTTGATTCTGCGGGTCGCGCACCAGTTCGACATCGATGTCCTTACGCATCAGCGCAACTTTCTGGTCTGGCGTCAGGACACGATGCTTCTCCCCGTAAAGATTCAACTTATCGATGATCAGTAGGAGGCGAGTTCTGCTAAGGATCTGCTGTGTCATGCTTTGTAATCTATCCTGCAAATCCTCGTTCACATTGGGGGCAACGAGGCTATTGGGCATCGTCGGTTGTTCTACCAGGATCAGTGTGCCAGACTTATAGCGAGGTGGCAGAATCCAACTTGATCCCCAAACCGCCAGCCATCCAAGAAAAAGCGGCGCCAGGAACTGAAGGTGCCGGCGGCGGACGATGTCCACATAGCGTCCGGTGTCGAGCCGCGATGTTGTTTGGCCTTCAATCTCTTCAGGCATGATCATTTTCCCAGCGGCCGCGCAAACTGCCAAGCCAACGAAACCATCTCCCGATCGCTATTCGGATTGTTTGAGATCGCGGAAATGCCGCTGTAGCTCTCATGGAGGCGGTCGTATTCGAACTGCAAGGAAAGTTGATTGCTCAGCGCGCGGTCAACCATAGTCGTTCCCGAAACACTATGTCCACCTGGCATTGCGAAGAGCAACGACGGGGTTACTGATTTGTTGATCGCATAGCCGCCACCTGCGCCGATTGTCCAGGTGCGCGACGCCTGCCAACGCGTCGAGGCGTTTGCGCTGTTTGAATGGTAGGCTCCAAGCAGCCCGCCGCCGCCGGTGACCGCATAGGAATAGCTGACTGCGACGCTCGTGTGAGCGGTTTGCCGTCCCATGCTAGCCGTCACGCTCGGCCCCCAGGCTCCCGTCCCGGGCACGGACGATTGCGTGACTTCGTAGTGCTGAGGCCCTCCTGAGACTGAGATGGAAAGGCCGTGCTTCGGATCGATCGAGTAGAATGCGTCGATCGTGTGTGTCACTGTTTCAAATTGCGTGTCAGGCGGATATTCCAGGATGCGGGCATACTGATACGTTATTCCAGTATACTGAGCCCCCGAGATACGACGGTTCAGGAAAGCCGATCCGCCCTGCTCGTCGGAATCAAATAGACCGGATGCTTCAGTAGGATTCGGGTAGTGCAACTTCATAAGCGTTCCGGAACCGCCAATCATCCCGTTCACGCCGTACTGCAGCGAGAACTCCCCTTGGGCGCTATTTGTTAGCCGTTGTGCAAAAGGCGCAATCACCCCCGGCGCGACGATCGGCGTTGACCCGGAGATCTCTCCATTCGCCGGTGCGCTGGCAGCGCTAAAGGAGGTAGAGCTGTCGACAAAGGAATCGCGGAAGTCGAGCGACGTGTGTGGCGTTGGCCGGAACATGTAATCCATCATCGCACTCTGATCTGTTTCGTTCAGCTCGCTCGTTGGGCGATAGAATGTGTATCCAGGACTATATATAAACACCAGGTGTTGTCTCGCGCTGGTCTGGGCGAGAGAGATTGTCGACCGAATTGAGAAGGTCGTTTCACTCAGCGGAGGTCCGCCGCTTCCGGCATAGAAATTGTCGATGTAGCCCGTGTTGTAAGTCACCCCTCCACGCAGGACATTCGCCCTCTCCTCAGCGCCAACCTCGGTCGGATATGCTTCGCCGCTCACTGGCGGCGGCGTGGCCATCTGATCGTTGTCGCCCGGGTTGGGAGCTGGGTTGATCGGGCTGCTCACCTGCGGCCAAGCGGGAACAACCACGAGCAAAGCTGCGCTTAAACATGCTCGCTTTAGCATAGGACCCTATCAGGGCACAACGATCGTATCGTGTGGCTCGAGCCTGATGTTCTGCTCGAGGTGCTTGCCCTTGATCACATCCTTGTAATTGAAAGAAAAGCGGGACTCGCCGCCGCCCGGGTTCTCGCGCAGAATATATATGTCTTTTTGTTTCGCGAAATCCTGAAACCCGCCCGCTTCCGCAATGGCGTCGAGAACCGTCATCGTTGTCGAAAGAGCATACGAACCTGGCTTTGCTACGCGTCCGAGGATGTTGAACTTTTGACTGTTGATTTGTTGCACGACCACCGTCACGTCGGGATGCGTGATGTAAGCCCGCAGTTTATCGGCAATCTCTTCTTGGAGTTGCACCGGGGTGCGTCCCGCCGCCTGAATATCTCCAATCAGCGGCAGCGAGATTTTTCCGTCCGGGCGCACCGGAGCAGACTGCTTCAAATCCGGCTCGTTCCACACGTTGATCGCCAGCAGATCGTCATCGCCAATCACATAGCTAGCGTCTTGGGTAGACTTCCCATCTGGAGCCGCCTTGACCTGCCCTGAGGTTGCCGCAGGCGTTGCAGAAGCCTGATGATGGGCCTGGGCAAAGGCGGTCAGTCCCATTTGAAAGAGAATTCCCCCCAGAACAATCACCCGGAGGCCCTCGGCTCTTATGCGATGACGTTCAGCGTGCATATCGACTCCCGAGGTCCAGCGGTGAGCAAATCGGTCCCCCACTCCCTCAAGCTCGAACAAATCTTCGCAATTCTGGGTCCCGCGTCGCATTTGCCGAAACCTCCCAGCCTCTCATCGTGTGCATGCGTTCATCCGGTTGAGACTCTCCAAAATCTGACACCAGCCTTGGAGGCGTTATGGAGTGCAATCGCTCGCCCTCGTGCCTAGCTCCGACTCAAAGCAATCGTGTCCGGGAATGATGGGGCTCCAACGACGCGGCTGGCGTGAAATGCCGCGTTCAAGGAGGGCTCAGCCGGCTCCACATCGGTTGCGTCAATTTCCACACAAACCGACTGCGCCAACATATCCACGGAAAGAACCAGACGGTACAGATTCTTCTTCCGCGTCAATATCCCTTCCACGCCTTCGAGGGGACCACGTGTAACGCGCACTCTTGCGCCACAGGGTAAGAACGGATGCGGCTCGATCCGATAAGGCCCTTCAACCGCTCTCTGAATGGCCTGAATTTCGATTTCGGGAATGGTGGCGACTCGTTCTCCACGGTACAGAATCATATGTACGCCGGGCGTTGTCACCACCTGCAGTTTGCGATCGAGGCCTCCGCGTACAAACACGTAGCACGGAAACAGCGGCAAAGACAGCAACTTTCTCCGGTCCTTCCAGCGGCGCAGGGAATCATAGAGTGGCAGAAAGACTTCGAAGCCTTTCAGCGCAAGCATGTCGGCCACTACTTTTTCATGCTGATGCCGGGTGTAAAGCGCCCACCAATCGGAAGCTTCGTTTATCCTCTCGTCGATCGTCTCTAATGGCGGCATGCGCTTTCCCCTTTCCTCACGAACTTCCTGCATCGGCACAAGGGCATAGCTTCGCCCTGTGGGTCACATTTCGCGCCTCTTACCTTGGCTCCTCTTCAAGGCTCAGTACTCAAAATTAGCGGGCTGAAAATGGAGAAGTACGCCGCCGCAGCGAAGGGGAGCCATACGTGCACCTTCATCATCCTCGGCCGGCATCCCGAATAACAATGCCCGAATTGTGCTAGGCGAATAAGCCCCCGGTAACCTCGCTTTTTTGTCCTCAGGTAACTGCAACCGCCATCGATGTCTCTTTTTGAGGCTTTTTGTCTCATCTTTCGGCAGTTTCACGGAGCCGAGCTCAGACCAGCAGCTCAGCCACAAGAATCTCCATCGAACTCATTCGTTCTGCCAATTACGACCGAGCTTGTTTTCGGAACGCCAGATCTGCAAAGTATCCCCTCTCCGGCAGGTCAATTTCCGGTTAATACTCTTGCCGCGAACCCGCTTACGCCGGCGGCGGAAAGTCACGATGGCTTCTGCGCCGGCGTGGCGCGCCCGCGTCACGCAACTTGCTGAGCAACGTTCGATAGCTCATCTTCAATTCCTCGGCGGTCTTGCGTTTGTTCCAATGATTCGCTTGCAGAACCTTCAAAATCGCTACCTCTGCTGCCTTCGAAGCCGTCTGAGAGTCGGCAGTTCTGGAACGAGCGACTTCGGTTGGCCGCTTCCCATCTCTCCCGGCCAACGCCATCTGGCGCCTAAGTTCCGCAGCCAGCGCCCGCTCATCGCCAAGGATGATGACTCGCGCAATGCCATTCTCAAGTTCGCGCAAATTGCCCGGCCAATTCCACTCCTGAAGCAACTGAAGCACCGCAGGAGTCAGTTGTGGCGCGCTCTTTCGAAACTTCTGGGACAGCTCTTGCGCAAAGAAGTCCCACAACTCTGGAATGTCTTCCTTGCGGTCGCGCAACGCCAATAGACGGAGGCATGAAGTTTCGAAAAAGGAAACGAGATCCGGCCGAAATCTACCCCTGTTCACCGCTCCCGCCAGATCCGTTTCGGCGCCGCAGATAACGCGCACGTTCGCTTGCCGCTCGTCGAGCCCTCCAACTCGGCAATAAGTGCCCTTCTGCAGCAGTTGCAAGACCTTCGTTTGCAATTTCCATTCCATCTCGGCTACTTCGGCCAGGAAGAGGGTGCCCCCCTTCGCAAGCTCTACCGCCCCCGCTTTAGTAGAGTTTGTTCTCAGCGAGGGCGATGTGTCATATCCGAACAAATCCCGCTCCAGAGCATCTGCGGCGGTCGCGGCGCAGTTCAGTTTTAGGAACGGCCCCTGGCGTCGATCGGAATGGCAATGGAGGAACTTTGCCACCAGCTCTTTGCCGGTTCCCATTTCGCCCTGAATGAGCACGGGAGAGTCGACATGGAGGATCGCGTCGATGCTCGCGCGCACTTCCCGCATCGCGGTGGTCCTACCGAAAATGACAGACTCCCTAGGCAAATCCGCCGCGTCTATATGGAAGCTCTCGGGCATGTGTTCTGTTGTGACTTACTCCGCATTCAAGATTTCCGATATCGGAATCATGCATGTATTCAGCCAAACTCCTCAATCACCGGTAATAGGACAGGGGGCAATGCATGCATTGATAAGGTTAGGGTTATGGCGATTTTGTTTGCACTGAACCCCCATCACAGAAGACACTTTGACCATGATTTGTCCTATCAGTTTGCAATGTTTTGCACACTGTACCACTGACCTGCACACTACCCGTTTTTTACCCGATGCACACCGATTCGAATTGGCGGCGCTTGAGTGCCTCGAGGCCAATGGCTCGTCTTCAGCTCAAATGGCCATCTGTCTCGCCGGATCCCGCAGTCGAGATATTGGCGAGTTCGGCCCTCAAGGGGCTAATGAATGAGGGGTGAATTGCGCGAAAGAGAGGCAATCGCCCGATCCCGGTAGCGCTAGCCGCACGCCGAGCACTCTGACGCGACACGAGGCGACTCCGGCCTCAAAATTGGAAAAACATTCGCCCCACTATGTCCTATTGCGTTGTGCGGAGTAACCCGCGTGCGACATTTCCTGGCAAACTGCGGCCCCTCCGGGAGTAAGGCGATGCTGCTGAATCTTATAAAGCAGCGCTCGGTAGCTGATGTTGAGAGTGCGGGCGGCATGGCGGCGATTCCATCCGGAATTTTCGAGCGCCTCCTGAATCATCTTTGCTTCAGTTCGTTCTTTCACGTCGCGAACCACCGACTTCATGCCTGACCGGTGGGAGAATTCCTCCCCTCGAGCCCGATGGGAGTTCCCCTCGGTCAGAGCGATCTTCGTCTCCAGTTCTCGCAGCGCTGCATCCGGGTCGCATATAATCATGGCCCGCATAACGAAATTGTGCAACTCGCGCAGATTCCCCGGCCAGTCGTAGAGTAAGGTTGCGTCCAAAAGAGGTGAAGGAAACTTGCTGTTACTACCATTCTTCATTCCCATGGGCGCACGACGGATCGTTTCATCAATCAAGTAGGGAATCTCCTCACGGCGCTCCCGCAGAGGAGGAATATTAAGAGTGAAGACGCTGAGGCGATAATAAAGATCTTCACGGAACGTCTTCTCGCGCAAGGCGCTTTCCATTTGGATGTTCGTCGCTGCGAGAACCCTCACATCAACGGTCGTGCTTTCTTGTCCGCCCAGACGCGTAAACTGGCCGTCTTGCAAGACGTGGAGAAGCTTCGCCTGCATCTGGACGCCCATTTCACCAATTTCGTCGAGGAGAAGAGTGCCGCCGTTCGCCTGTTCGAACTTCCCTAGGCGGTCCTTAATGGCTCCCGTGAATGCTCCTTGCTTGTGGCCGAAAAGTTCGCTTTCGAGTAGATCCGCCGGCAAAGCTGCGCAGTTAACCTTGAGAAATCTTCTTCCTGATCGTTGCGAATGCTTATGAATCAGGCGGGCAATTACTTCCTTGCCGGTGCCGCTCTCGCCCAATATCAGCACATTGACGTCGGCATCGGCGAGTAACTTCACCTGCCGATGGATCTCAATCATTTTCGGGGACGCGGCGAGGAAAAAGCTTCCATCGGCGAGCTCTTCGATGTAGGGAACAGATAACGCCTCCCGTAAACCATACATGTTGGATGAAGCGGCGCCCGCAGGTTCATTGACGAGCTCGTCCTGAGCGTCCCGCCGGTTCAAGTCTTCAATCATTGTCTCAAGGTCGTCGACAGCGATTGGCATCGTTAGAAAGCGACGGACGCCTAGCGCGATTGCCACTTGCCGGATGCTATGATCATCGCTTGCGACCACGAGCCAAGTCCTGTCTAGCGGGGCCACTCGCAGGAATTCACGAAACTGAGTGCAGTCAAATGAGTTTTGGGCGGGGGAATCGATGATCAGAACGTCGGGATCAAGGCGATTACTTAGAAGTAACTGAGCTTGTGGATACCCATTCGCCTCGATCACCCGGTGACCCGCCGAGACACATGGCTTCTTGATCTGCAAGCGTGTTTCAGGATTCTGGATTACTGTTAGAACAAGCAGAAGTGGGTTCACTTAACTCCCTCGGCAAAAAGTCTTCACATTGCTTACAGTCGCTCAGAAAATCACTCGCGTCGGCCAAGCCGCATTGCATGGTTTTTTCGGCGGCTACCGGCAAAACTCTTAGACGCTTCAAGGTACTTGACGCACGCGATTTACAAGCAACTTAGAATTTCCCTCGGCCGCCTTTTGAGTTCCCATTAAAATCCGGGAATCTCTATGAGCACAACCACGGGTGAAAGTCGGGCCTGATCCGGATGTTCTGACATCGAATTGATCTCGGGATATGAGCCCAAGCCCGGCAGCACACACAAATTCACTTACTGACGCAAATTGACTTGCTGACGAGATACCCTCGCGCACTCAGCGAGGCCAACAAATAGGCGTCGGAAGTGGAACAGCGACGTGACGTCAAACAGGCAATGCTTTCCTTCTTTTGAACAACTGCCAAGTCAGCCGGTAAGACTCCTAAGACATTCTTACTGCTGAGGGCGCCCCGAGACGAAGGTCGCAAATACCCGTGAGATAAACAAAACCAATCCGCCGGCGGAAACCTGTCCGTTAACTGGCGCCATATTCAGAGAACGGGGGGATCTACCGAGTGAGTGGAAAAGTCATTCTTCCCCTCACAAGAAAAACTCAGGACTGAAGGGACACGGCTATCATGCGGGCTTGAGCCTGTTGTGTCAATAGGCACTTTGGTAATCCGCCGAGGTAATTCTCAACATTTCACTATAGTTATTGGCGTCAGAACCGCTAAGTCGCGGCGTCGTTTCGCATTCGATTTTGTTCTCTCAAGGAGTGGGCTATAAGTGGGAGGCATGACCCACTTTTGTGGGATTCTCAAAAACTGAAAGTAGCATTAGGCGGGCGGAGTTGGAGAGTTTGATGGCGAAATCGATGGGGAGCGGCGCCGGCGACGCAGCTAACCCGGGATCGAGTCAGCGGGTTTTTGAGGTGAACTTGCGAATGCGCGCCGTGAAGCTGCTCGCCCGTTGCTGTTTTGCCAGCGACAACCTGCGTGTTCTCCGGTCGCAGCTCTCCACCAATGAGCAAGCCAGGCCTACGTCAAAAGGGAGCGTTTCCATCGCCTTTGATTTTCCCTGGCGCTCGCCTCCGGGGAGCCGCGGATTTCTTGGCCACCCGGCGCGGAGCCGGTTTCGGCCGGCTGACGCCCAGCGCTTTCTCCAATACATCCTGTAGAAGCTTCTTCTCCGCCGCCGTCACCGTCTTGGTAAAATTCTGCGGCCGTTCGGCCACCAGGCGCTGCACCTTGGCCATCCACTGCAGGGACTCCGCAGCAGGGTGCTCGCCCATCTCATCGAGCAGCTTGAGCGCTTCATCCAAATCGGGGATGGTGCGATAGCAAAGTAACGCTTCCTTGAGGCTTCCGTCCGCCACATGGCACTGCGCGGCCCCGCGCAGATCACCGATGCCTTCTAAGCAAACAGCCTCAAGTTTCGGCTGACGCTCGGGTTGGTTACGCAACTCTGCCAGCGCGGCTCCATATTGCTTGTCTTTAATGAGCAACTGAATCGCGCGCTGTTGCAGACGCCGAACGCGCGACTCGCGGTCCGGAACATCCAAAGCTTCATAGAATGGCGGCAATACGCGCAGGAGGATCGCCGCATTGTGCCCATTGCGGAGGGCGGACTCCAGTTCCTCGATCCAGCCCTTAGACCTGGGGCCGATTTCCATCAAAAGCCACGGTTCAAACTCGCATTTGCACTTGAGAAGAACCTGGGCCAGTTCTCCCAACGATTGAAGACGGTCATGAGGGGCCGCGCGATGAACGCGTCCGATCGCATCCATGATCGCGGCCAGCCCGAAGCGACGTGCGTTATTGGCAGCCCGGCAGGCTTCAGCGAACGGATCCGGCCTGCCCAGTTCAGCAGCCAGACGAGTGCTTCGAAAGCCCAAGGTGAAGCAAATCTCGGCCAGGGTGAGATGAGCGGCATCGCGCGCCGCCTGATCCGTCACCGCCATTGGCGAACTGAGCGGCCCGAGCAACGTCACGGCTTGTTGCGCGCGCGACCAGGCGATCTCCGGCTTTACCTCGAGGTATTGCCGGGCGTCTGCCTGGCAGCGTTGCACGCGCTCCTCGGCATCCAGTTCATCCTCTTCGATAGCCTTGAGCAGAGCCGCGGGAACACACGACGAAACGCCGCTTTCCACCAGCCCGCCGTTGAGAAACTCGATGCTCTGGCGGACAATCCGGTCAGTCGGGTCCAGGTCGAGCCAGATCAGCCGCTCCGCCGGACGGCTTACGGCTACGCGCAGTTGGTCAATCGCGAGACGCTTCCGCAGATCTTCAATATCGGAGTCTGCCCGCTGACGCCAATCCTGGCGCAGTACACGCTCAACATGGCGGCCGGCGTCGAGCACGCAAACCGAGTGAAAGTCCAGCCCCTTGGCTTCGGAAACCGTGAGCACAGCGGGGCGCGCCGCTTCGGGAACGTAGTCGGGAACCGCGTCTTCCAAGGTAATGAGCGCCAGTCCTTCGCGCCTGGAAAGCGCAGTCAACAAGTCGCTCAGCTCCGGACCGGCAGTGGCGGTGCAGTACAGGATCTGGTCGGTGGCGTCGTCTTCGATTTCTGCATAACCGGAGCCGCTGGGCCGTTCCTGCTTCTCTACGCAAGCATAGAGATCCCATACCCGGTTCACCAGCGCGGCGATGCGTTGCGGACTGCGCAGGTTGGCGGAGAGTTTGTAATCGGCTGGCGTGCCGAGTTGCGCATGAAGCAGATCGCTCAGCCAACCCCATTCGAAATCTGTGGGACGTATGGTCTGCGCCTCATCGCCTGCCAGCATCAACGGAACGGGCGCGCGATGTCGCCTGCGCGCCAGGTCAGTAAGCTCCACGATCAGCCATGCCTCGATGGGCGTCAGGTCCTGGCATTCGTCGACCGCAATGCAGTCGTATGCTGGAAGGCCAGGAGCAGTCCCTGATCGGGTTCCTGAGTCATCACTTCGCAGTTTTTCGATCGCATTCCAGGCAAGCGCAAGTTCCGGAAAATAACGCTCCGCCAAACTGCTTGAATCCAAGCGCTCCAGGCGAACTGCAGTTTCCAACAGGGCTGTAACTGGCGCTTGACCCAGCGACCGCGTACGCCGCTCCCGATATGCCTTATCGGAAACGCGCGGTTGAGTACAGGAGGTAAAACGGCCGACGGCGGCAGGAAGGGCGTCTCCGACCAGATGGGCGTGCAATTCGTCGTAGAGAGCCGTCTGACTATTCGCCCAGGCGCCGAGAGTCCGGGCAAAGGGCGACAAGTCGCGGAGGAAGCGCTGCCGGGCTTCGCTCGCGGGGACCACTGGCGCGTCTGACCCGAGGATTTGCCGGACCAGATTGGAAAAGGTGACCACGGAGAAGCGTTTGTGTGAGGAGCAGAAGCGGTCGAAGTACTCGCGAGCCAGCGTGGCCAGATCCCCTGAATAGGTCACGTAGAGCACGTGCTCCGCAGCGGCCGAATCGGCTGCATGCCAGAGAGCGCTGGTCTTACCCGAACCTGGATGCCCCTTGAGAAGCCGCACCGTTTGCCGGGCCGATGCGAACCGTTCCTGCGGCTGCGTCCAGGGCTGAGGCGCGTATTCCCCGCGCCGCAGATCACGGACCGTCACGGGCATGTAGTGCGTTTCGAACGACTGCGGCGTCAACCGGGAATGATCGTCATGATGGCGGATGTCGCGCAGGAAGACGGCGCCGTCGGGGGCGTCGGAAAACTCGCCCGACTCCTTCAGTGGAATAGCGGCTTTCGGCGCCCACCACGCATAGAAATGGCTGCCGTGACTGCCACAGAGCCGGGACCGGCGCCAGCCGCGGTTCATGCCAACCGTCGCCTTGTAGTGCAAGCGGCGGATATCCACCGACAGACTTTGCAACAGGAAAGCGGCTCGCCTCCCGATCCCATCCCGGCCATGCTCTGCGAGCTTTTCCAGAAACTCCTGATGGCAGAACACAGGATTTGGCGGCCTGCAGGTTTCAAAGGCGTCCAGCAATGCCAGTTGTCGGTTCGCACCCACGGAGGGCTTCAGGATAGCTGCCGATCCCGTCGCCACACAATCAGGAAAATTGTGCAAAACGTGGACTCAGACACCTGGCGACAGCCGCGGCCTGTAATGCGCGGTGTTGCCCGCTACTTGACGGGCGTCGCATCCAGCGTCACCACCTCGAACGGATTCAGAATCAAATTGCGGACCCTGCCGGCATGCAGCTCAATGGTAGGCGCATCTCGATCCTCCATCCACGGACTGTGCGCGCGATAGTGGCGCGCTGAAATCCCGGGCAACTCGAAAGCCTTGTCCACGTCAAGCGCGTAGGTCTGCGTCTGGTTCGAGGGATTTCGCAGCACGACAATCCCCTTCGCCGGAGTCCATGACGCCCATCCGTAGACTTCGAGCTTCGCCGGATCGCCGCCGATCCAATGCGTATCCTTCAAGACCTGCGCATTGGCCCGCGACCACCGCGCCGACTCGGCCAGAACGTCCCAATCGTGCTTGGAAAGCAGCGAGGGCGTGATGTATAGCTCCTGCAACTGGGTTCCGGAGCCGAAGTAGGAATGCACTTCGTCGGTAAAATCGCCGCCGGGATCAGTTTCGAGATGCCGCCCCCTATCGCCATAGATGATTCCATGCAGCATCAGCGAATTGAGCGGAAACAGCGGCCCGGCCATGACGATGTTGCGATAGGTCTGCTCGTCGCGATAGGTGATCCACCTCTGCTGCCAGCTTCCTACGCCGTCGAAGTTGTGGTCGTCGCCGCCGCGCCAAATCGAGTCCGCATAACGCAGCCAGAACGGCGACGGCCAGGTTCCCGTGGTGAGATTGATGAAGACGCTCGGCTCCTGTTTTCGCAGCTGTCCGATCAGATGAATGGCCGCCGAAAAGTCGCTGTCAAACAGGCTGCCGGGAAAAACCGTGCTCACGTTGCCCGTACCGTCAAACTTGAACTGGTTCACGCCGTATTTCCCGATCATCATGAGGCAGGTTTGCTCGAAGTGTTCGAAATAGCGCGGCCCCGATAGCGCAAAGCCGCCATTCACCATTTCATAGCCCGCCTGTTCGCCGGCGGCGATCCGCTCCTTCTTTGCCTCGCCATAGCCGCCCCACGGAGAGAGCCACACGCCGATGCCGAAGCCGTACTTCTCCGCCGCCTGGTGAATCCGGGTGAATCCGTCGGGCAACCCGGGATTGAATCCCCAAACCGAGTGCGTATTGTCCCAGCCGTCGTCGAAGAGAAACGAGTCCATCCTCACCCCGCGCGCACGCACCAGTTCTTCGCCAAGCGCGTGGATCCGGTCGAGCACCTGGGCTGCGGTGTAGCGCCCGCCAAGATCGTACCAGGTGTTGTAATGCAAAAAGGTTCGATATGGATGGGCGCGTTCATCCTCGAGATAAGCCAGAAACTCGCGCCGCATCTGCCCCGGCGCCGCCACTCCGATGACCGACGAATAGGAGATCGACCTTCCGGCTTCGAGCGGCAGCACGCGCTTGAGCTCCGAAGTGACCCTGCCATCGGAAGCCTTGCTTTCTGCAAGGGGAGACTCGAACGCGAAGAAAAAATTCCCCGCCACCAGGGGCGATCCTCGAACCGCGCCCACCACCTGCGCATCCCCGGCGTCAAAGTTGAACATGCGCACGGCCGCGATCTTCACTGGCGCGGCGCCAGCCTGAAGGGTCACTTCCTGGCGCAGATCATTCGCGCCGTCGCGCAGAATCGCACACCAGTGGGCCGTCAGTTCGCGGCCCGGGGCGCTGAGGTCAGCGCAAAGTTCGCGCCCGGGCGCATGTTGCGCTTGTTGCGAAGCCGTCAGCTCGGGGGACATATGTTTTTCAGCCGGCGCCGCGGTCAGGTGCATTTGCGAAGCCGCAAGCAGGCTGCCGTCGTCGAACTGAAGGCTGAAAAGCTCGCCGGGGCGCAACACCGCACCGCTGCGCAAATCCTCGATTCCCGCCACGCGCAGCCCACCCTGCCACACTTCGAATCGAGCCGCCAGACGCGCGTCACGCAACACAAATTGCGTATTTGCGCTCTGGGCCGTCGCCGCCAGCCCGCAAAAATGAACAAAAAGAAGTGCCAACGCCAAAAGCCTGGCCGTCGATCTCCAGGCCGCGTGGATGTCCGCATATTCCGGGTTGCTGCTCATGCCGCCCAGTGTATATCCGGCGCCATGGTTCCCGATGGGTTGGCTCGACGACCATAAAAAAGGCCTCTCCAGTTTCGGAGAGGCCCGGCCCGGTTTGCGCCTCCTTAACCTTTGGCGGAAACCGGCCGTGAAACGCAGGTAGAGGAAGGTGGAACTACCTGCGGAAACGGTCAAAATGGCGCTCGGGAACCGGATGACGGTAGAAGAATCCGCCGCGCGCCGGGCCGACGTAGCCGGGCACGAACGGATGGCCGAAGCGCACGCCTGCGCCCACAAAATTCCAGTAGCCGGGCGCCCAGTACCCATGGGCGTAATAGCCGCCAACCCACGTATACCCGGGTCCGGGGCGCGGGGGCACGTACGCCGCCGGTCGGCCAACGTAGACTCCGAATTCAGCCGCCTGCGCCGGCGCCGCGGCCATGCCCATTGCTCCCGCGGCGAGCGCCGCACCCAACATCCAATTCCGCATGCTGCCCATACAACCTCCATCCCAGCCGGCCCGATCGTGCCTGGGCGGCTTCGGCTTTACTCGGTCGGCCAACTGGTGGCCGCTTTCCGAAACGCCGTATGTCCTATGTAAACACTGCGCTTTCAAAAGGTTGCGGCAGGCACTCGAAAATAAATTGGCGCAACTTTTGGCGCAGTTGGGGTTTATGGCGCGAGCGGGGCGAAGGCGTTACTTGCCGATCTTAAAACCGCGGTGCGTGTGCAAAAGTAGCTATGCTCGCCAATATAGCTAATCCCCCCCCCACCCCCACTTTTTTGTCGACGCGCAAGTGGCGCGTTTTCAGTCGCTTGCGTGTAAAATTATGAAAATAAATAACTTGCTCGTATTCAACAGAAAACTAAAGAGTTAAGGCGATGTTTTCTGAAAATTTGCACCGAAAATTGTGCATTTTCTTCGTTTGGAAGTCCCGTGATTCTCGATGGATTAGCCCTCGTTGGCGTCGCGAGCCGAATTTTCAGCGCTACAGCCGCGAAATCCCGGGTGCAACCCCTTTTCGTCCTCAGAATCAGGATAGCAATTTTTGGGGTAATTCCATGCACATTGGGGAGGGACGGAAGTGCATTGGGATGAAAGGGTTGGAACGGCGCAAGCCGCGGAGGGGCTTGACTTCCGCCAAGCCGTTCCCCAAGCCGTTCCGCCGATGCGAAGGGCCGGGGTAACGGATCTGGTGTTCGGCAACCTTGAGAAGGAGCTGCTCTATATTGATACGCGCCCCGAGTGAATCGCGATGATCCGGCTGCGCACCACCAAGCTCGTGGAGACGGAAAATCCCGAAAATCCTGGACCGATGATGGCGAGGCCTGTTGCCGATCGGGAATCAAGAATCGGGCCAAGCCTCTGCACCCTGTTTCTGCGATTCATGTTGGATTCAGTGGGTTGTTGCCACGAAATACGACGGGATGCCGCCAATTCTTCATGGAATGATGTCGCAAAACCGGCGCCAAGCGCCGAAGTTCCCGGGGGAAGATGATTCAAAGGTCAGAGTTGCTGACGACACACTCGGAATGCGCCGCTACGGCGGTTCTCCAATTCCCGTGGAGTTTTGAGGGGCGTGCCAGGTGGCGTTTTCTTGGGAAAAACGCCACTCAACGTTCGAGGTTCTGCTCTACACCAATTGGAGAACCGCTATCGATGGCTGTAGCCGCCGCTTGACGAGAATTCGCCCGAACTGGCCTACGTCCTCGACAGCGTCGTTAGTAGAGCAGACAGGCCATTCCAGGCGATCTGGACTCCGATGCAAAGCATGATGAAGGCGATGACGCGCAGAATGCCGTGGGCCGTCGACTGGGAAACCTTGGTGGTGATGGCTGGCGCGTACGCATAACAGAAGTAGACCAGAACGCTGATGACGACCACCGCAGCAAATACTCCGCTATGACCGAGTAGATTTTCGCTCAGCTTGCTTCTCGATATGTGGGCGCTCAGCGTGAGCATCGTGACCAACGTTCCGGGACCAGAAGTTATTGGAAATGTAAAAGGGTAGAACAGCTTCTCGTGGAGATCGTGAAATCTCGAGTCGCCCGGATCTTCAGTCTCTACTTGTTTCCGACGCACACTTGCGCCGGAATCATTCTGGTTGAGAACGCCCCATGCCATAGCGGCGATGACGATGCCACCAGCCACTTCAACGATAGGAAGCGATATCCCGAAGAAATTGAGGATTGCCGAGCCGAGAAGCTCGAACGCTCCGAGAAACAAGATGTTGTTTAGCGCGATCCGGCGCGCCAAGGAGCGATAAAGGGGAGGTGGGGCCTTACCAACCAGGCCGAGAAACACAAGCGCAGAGCCGAGGGGATTGATGATGGGGAGAAGAGCGCTGAAGGCCAGGAGAAACGTCGTCCAAGCTGTCACGTAGAACTCCAGTTGCTTCAAGTGTACGGAAGCGGGTCGCGCCCACAGCTTGCACGCCGGGCAGCATTCATCGCGCAGGGCGACGATGGGGTCGACGAGCGTGGCGCGCCATGCTGGCATTGCGGTGGCGGCCAGAGCAGCTGCGGCCAACAACGCGGGCGCGGCCAGGAAAGTGATCGCGTCCAGGGCGCTTACGCCGGACAAGAGGCTGGCCATGACTCGCGTGAGGACAGCTGCTCCCAGCAGGCCCGCCAAAATGCCGATCCGCGTCAACTGCATTCCCTGGCGAACGACCAGACCAATCACGTTGCCGGGGCTGGCCCCGAGCGCGAGCAGAATGCCAATATCGTGGGCGCTCCGGGAAACCAGGCAGGACAGCACGCCATGAAGTCCGACGGCAGCCAGCAGCAGGGCAAACGCAGAGAAAGCGCCGAGCAGGGTCGTAGAAAAACGCTGGCGCGCGAGCGCATCGTACAAGAGATCCTGCATCGGGCGGATTCCATCGACGACAGCTCCGGGATCCACTGCATGGATTTCGCCGGTCATGGCGCTTGCCAGGCCGGCTTCATCGGAAGAGGTGCGGACTGCCAGAAACATGTCCGGGTCAGGCGCCTGCTGCTCGGGGAAATACACGGCGATCTTTCCTTCGGCCCCCAAACCGTATTGCCTTACGGCCCCAACGACGCCGACGGTGAGGATGGGCTTTTTCGGATCGAACCACAGACGTTTTCCGATGGCGTCAGAGGGAGCGATTCTGATTTTGAAGATCGACGCACTCACCGGGAGAGGGCCAGTCGCGAAAAATCCCGATTCTTGGCGAGTGCAGCCATACGGACGCCAGGCGGTCGGGATGGGAATAGGGCAAGGGGCGTAACAGCAGCGCGTCCGCAACGCGACGGCGGTTCTCCAATTCCCGTGAAGTTTTGAGGGGCGTGCCGGGTGGCGTTTTCTTGGGAAAAACGCCACTCAACGTTCGAGGTTCTGCTCTACACCAATTGGAGAACCGCTATAAAGATGGCTGAATTGGCCCCGATTCCCATGGCGAGCGATGCCAGAATCACCAAGACCAACGCCACGTTTTTGCGCAGCATGCGCAAAGCGTAGCGGAGATCCTCAAGCCAAAGCTGCATCGAGCTTCCTGACGCTAAAGCTCGATCATATGCCGTGCGCGAACTTTTTGACTATGAAAAGATTTGCCGCAATTCAACCGCGAAGGGTCTGATGCGCTTCCAGAACGGTGCGGGGCGGATTGCGGGCAAAGCGGCTCTTCCCGCAAGGAGAACCCACTTTGCTCCATGCCGGAAACGCATATAAGTTCTGCAGCCGGCTTCTATAGCACTTCTCCTTCTGCTGTATACCGAAGCCGGAAGCTTAAGTGGCGATTCCATCGAAGAATCGCCACCTTCGATAGAAATTGCAAGGGCTACATGTGAAGGAGAAGCGCTCTACCCCGCAGCGATGATGCGCGCGTGGGTGGCCATTTGGGCGCCGTGAGGACACGGTTCATGTATTGCATCATCGAGAAGGGCACAGTTTACCTCGCAGGTGGAAGTGGTAGAAGAAGAAAAGCGCGATCAGCGGCTTTGGGTGCATTTTTGATTGACCCCAAAAATTCAGGCGAGGCCCGTTGCCAGGCGGCAGTACAACCAAAGTAACATCGCGGCGATTACTAAATGGAGAAATTTGCGTCGTCTTGGGTAGGTCCTCAAAAAATAAGTTGGGGTACTGAATCCGGAAGGGGCAGCCCGCTTCTTGTTCCCTGGAAAAAAAGCAGGCGGGGCCGCAACCCGGAAATTGAGCTGCCGGGGTGATACCCTGAAGGTTCACCATACATGTTTGCCACGTCACAGCACGCGCACTTTATTGGCATTGGCGGCATCGGCATGAGCGGCATTGCCGAGATTCTGCTCAGCCTGGGCATGAAGGTTTCGGGATCGGATTTGCGGCGGAGCGCGGTGACGGAACGGTTGGCGCGCCTGGGCGCGACGATCTATGAGGGGCACGCGGCCGGGAACGTGGCCGGGGCGACGGTGGTGGTGACCAGCTCGGCCGTGAGCGCGGGCAATCCCGAAGTGATGGAGGCGCAGGCGCGGAAGATTCCCGTGATCCAGCGCGCCGAGATGCTGGCCGAGCTGATGCGGCTGAAGTACGGGATCGCGATTGCGGGCATGCACGGCAAAACGACGACCACCTCGATGGTGGCCGCGGTGCTGTCGGCGGGCGGGTTGGACCCGACGGTGGTGGTCGGCGGGCGCGTGGACGCGCTGGGCTCGAACGCGCGGCTGGGCACGACGCAATACCTGGTGGCCGAAGCCGACGAGAGCGACCGATCTTTCCTGAAGCTTTCGCCGATTCTGGCCGTGGTGACGAACCTGGACCGCGAACATATGAACTGCTACCGGGACATGGCGGACGTGGAACGGGCGTTCTTGGACTTCATGAACCGGGTGCCGTTTTACGGTGCGGTGACAGCATGCGCGGACGATGCGCGGCTGAATGGGATTTTGCCGCGGGCGCGGCGGCGCGTGTTCACGTACGGCGCGGCGGTGGAGGCCGACTTCCGGCTGGAATTGCTGGACGCGAAGGCGCCACTATGCCGTTCGCGGTTCGAGGTGGACACGGCGGCGGGCAGGCTGGGGCCGTTCGAATTGCACGTGCCGGGGCGCCACAACGTGCTGAACGCGACGGCGGCGGTGGCGGTGGCGCGACAACTGGACGTGCCAGAAGAGAAGATTGCCGAGGGCCTAGCGCGCTTTCGCGGCGTGGACCGGCGCTTTCAGCAGGTGGGAGCGGCGCGCGGCGTAACGGTGGTGGATGACTACGGGCATCATCCCACGGAAATTCGGGCAACGCTGGCGGCGGCCCGCGAGTGCGGCCACGGCAGGATTCATGTGGTGTTTCAGCCGCACCGGTATTCGCGCACGCTCGATCTCGAGGATGAATTCGGATCGGCCTTTGGGGATGCCGACACGGTGGTGGTGCTGCCGATTTACGCGGCCAGCGAGGAACCGATTGCCGGCGTGACGGGGGAAGGGTTGGCGGCGCGGATCGAGGGACCGCGGGTGGAATTTGCGGCGGAGTTCGGCGAGGCTGTGGAGACTGTCGTGGGCGCGGCGCGCGAGGGCGACCTGATTTTGACGCTGGGCGCGGGCAGTGTGAGCCAGCTGGCGCCGCAGATTCTGGAGGCGCTGGAGGCGCCGGCCCCGGCGCCGAAGAAGATCGAAGCCCCGGTGCTGGCCAACACTCCGGCAGCGAGGGTTTCCTAGTATTGCAATTATCTGAATCGAGAATAGTTACCCAACCCCATAAAGAAATTCTGAAATTTTCCTTGACACCGCAATCGTCGCTGGTTTATCTGTTGCGACGGACGATGATAGATCAACAGTCAAGTGCTTCAAGGCCGATTCTGGATGAGCTTCGATATCAAAACTGGAACGGCTGAAACCACATTCTGATGATTCTGCGCAACTTCCGGCACGAGCATTCGGGCTTTTTAAAGCTTTTCTGCTGACTTTGCGTTTCGAATGGTCAGACAATGATAGATCAACCTTCGACCGACACGAAGTTTTTGGGTCGTCTTCCTCCCCTGAAGCGCTCCATGATCGAGGTCTGCGTAGACAGACTTCAACCTGCGCCCGCATTCGAGGGAGCGGTTTACGACCATGAAGGAGAAAACCAGTGAAGCTTTTGTGGAGAGCGATACTTGGAGGATTGATTGCTTTCCCCGGACTCGCAATCTACGCCCAGCAAACCACAGGGGAAATCACCGGCACGGTGACCGACGCCAGCGGCGCGGTGATTGAAGACGCTACGGTGACGGCCACGGACACCGCAACCCAGCAGGCTCGCTCCACCACCAGCAACGGCGCCGGAAACTATGTGATTTCCTTCCTGGAGCCTGGGAACTATGCCGTCAAATGCTCCAAAACCGGATTCGAGCTTGAAAACCAACCGAACATCGACGTGACTGTGGGCGCCGTCGTCCGCGCCGACTTCAAAATGCAAGTCGGCCAGGTGACGCAGCAGATTACGGTCACCACCGCAGCGCCGCTGCTTTCGACTGAATCCACCGCGATTCAAACCAATATCGGCAGCCAGCAGATCGTAGCCCTGCCGCTGAACGGGCGCGATTACCTGTCGCTGGTCGCCTTGACGCCCAACGTGGAGAACGAAGCCCAGGGCGGCGGCGGCAGCGGTCTGATGGGCGGCGTGCGCGATCAGGAAGCCATCTCGGTGGCCGGCCAGCGCCTCGAATTCAACCATTACACGCTCGACGGCGTCGAGAACACCGACCCCGACTTCAACACCTACATCATTCACCCCTCAGTGGATGCGCTGCAGGAGTTCACGGTGTTGACGGGCGTGTATTCATCGGAGTACGGGCGCGGGGCCAGCCAAATCAACGCCACGACACTGCCCGGAACCAATACCTATCACGGCGTGGCTTTCGACTTCATGCGCAACGACGCCGCCGACGCCAGAATCTGGCTCCAGACCGGAGCCAAGAATCCCTTCCACCGTCAGGATTACGGCTTTGTTCTGGACGGTCCGCTCTCCATCCCCCACGTGTTCGACGCCAAGAACAAGCTGTTCTTTTCGTCGAGTTTTGAGGACTACGGAGATCACGAGCTCGAGCGCTTCGTCGCCTCCGAGCCCACGGCCAGCATGGTGACGGGCAATTTGAGTCTTTACAGCACCATTAACCCTATCTACTTCCCGATCACTCGCGAAAACAACCCGGACTATCCCGTCGGCCCGCCGGTGCAGGTATCTTACAATGGCGTCCTCAACGTGATTCCGCCAACCAGCCCCTACTGCAACGGACCTTGCATCTCCCCGCAGGCTCAAGCCATCATGAAGGTCCTGTACCCGACGGTTCCCGCGGACAGCCCTGCCGGGTACGTGAACGACTACGTGGCCGAGGAACCGTATGTAAACGATCAAGTGCAGTTCAACCAGCGCATCGACTGGACCCAGAATCAGAAATCAAGCTGGTTCGGCCGCTTTAGCTGGGAGAACGATCTCGATCAAAGCGCGTCTGCGTTTCCTAAGGCCGATTCTACCTTCGTAGGCACCACCGTACGCCAAGCCGTGATCGGGAACACGTTCGTCATCAATCAACGCTTGGTGAACGACGCGCGCGTGGCTTGGGATCAATTCAACAACAACTACGCCGGGTACTACTACGACAGCAGCGACGACATACCCGCCGCGTTGGGAATCACCGGATTTGTCTCGGCGGGCGGACCGAAAACGTATGGAGTTCCCGCCATCGGCATGGGTGAGGGCATCAGCGGCGGCGGCGGCGAAACGCCCTGGATTACCTACGACGACCTGTTCCAGTTCATCGACGACATTTCTTACGTCAAAGGCAACAACTCGTTCAAGTTTGGAGGCAGCTTCGAGCGCGATCGCTTTAACAACTTTGGCAATCAGAAGTCGGTGGGCGAGTTCGACTTCGACGGCAATTCCACCGAAGACCCAGCCATCGGCGCCGGCACCGGGTTCAATTTCGCAGATTTCCTGTTCGGCGACCTGTCTCAGTATTACCGGGTCTCCGCGCTTCCCCAAGCCGAGCTGCGGCGCAGCATCTTCGGGGCCTACATCGAAGACGACTGGAAGGTCCGCCACAACCTGACACTGAATCTGGGTCTGCGCTATGACAATACCCGCCCCTGGTTCGACAAGCACAACGCCCTCATCAATGTGGATATGTTCTCATCCGGCGTCAACACCGTATACGGCCCCAACCCCTGGGATGAGCCGGTGACGACGGCCGTTCCCGGCGCGCCCGCCCCGATTATCACCCGGCCAGGACCGGCCGGTTGCAACTTCTATCAGGGCATACCGTTCCAATTCAGCTCGAACCCTGATAACAACGGCGTTAACCAGGACCAGTACACGCAATGCGGCAGTGGATACATGGGCAGATCCACGGTGAACCCCACTAACTACGAATATGGGCCACGCATCGGTATTGACTGGGCGCTGGGCACGAAGTGGAGTATCCGCGCCGGCTATGGGATCTTCTATATGACCGATATCACCAACGCGGTCTTCGATATGGTGCGCAACGGGGGCGGAAAGGACGGCACTACGTTACCCGCCATCGATCGTTGGAACCTCTCTTTGTCCGATCCCATGGACACGCTCGGCGCGCCATGGGCCGCTGAAACAGGCAGCGCCTCCTGCCCCGGCTTCACCGGGGTGTGCGAGGTCGCCCCTCAGATCCAGGCTTTTGACCAACACAATAAGCCCGAATATGTGGAGCAGTACATCTTTAATATTCAGCGCCAGCTCACCCAGAATGTGGCCGTCGATCTGGGATTTATGGGCAACGAGGGGCACCAGATTCTTCGCGACTTTGACTACAACCAGGAGATTCCTCCCACCTGCGCCACCTGCTTGGCCGTTCATCCGTTTTCGGCCTTCGGTAACGTCCAGGACGTGAAGGGCGTGGACAGCTCCGTCTATAACGCCGGAGACATCAAGGTGACGCAGCGGCTGTCCCATGGACTTCTTTATGTTGTTGCCCTTACCGTCGGTCGGGCCATTGACTATGGAAGCGCCATCCGCAGCGAAGGCGGCGATACTCTGTGGCCCGACAACAGTTACAACATGAAGGCGGAACGCGGACCATCGGAGTTCAATATACCCCGGCGGCTGGTCGGTTCCTTCGTCTACCAGCTTCCCTTCGGCTCCGGCAAAGAGTTCGCGCCGTCCAATCCCGTGGTGAACCACGTAGTCAGCGGATGGACGGTGGGAGGCATTATCACCTTCTCCGACGGCGTGGACCAAAACGCGACCACACTCGGCTCTCCCTTTGGCACGCAAGACAACCAGCCTGACGCCACGGGCGTCAGCTACGTTCCGAAAAACCGCGGCATCACCGCGGCAAACCCTTATTGGAACCCGGCGGCCTTCGACTACACCAATCCCAACCTGGAGTGGCAGGAGGGAACGATGCTGAGAATGACGCTCTACGACCCGGGTAGCAAAGATGTCGACGCCAACATCGCGCGCACCTTCCATATCTGGGAATCGCATACGCTCGAGTTCCGGCTCGAAGCCTTCAACACAACCAATACCGTCAACTGGGCGCCGCCTGAATCCTCAGAGACGACCTCTGCAGACTTCGGCATCGTCGACTCGATATGCTCGAGCTGCAACATGCGCGAGCTGCAGGCCGCGATCAAATACACGTTCTAACGGGCTATATAGAACCAACGGGAAACATATCTATGCGATAGAGAATAGAGCAGTTTCGTATTGCAGGGGGTTGGAACTTGGCGCTGCGCGTTGTTCGGCCGGCGCGCAGCGCCAAGCGTCGAGCCAGGACAATCACCAGGAAGCGGCGGAGGGAAAAATACTGATCTTAGAATAAAGTAAGTGCATTTTGGGGCATCGGCCGCTTCCTTCTTGAGCGCCTGCTGCCGGCGATGACTCGTAACGTGGTCGGTCGTTACCGAACCAGCGCCGGCACGCCGGCCGGACACATGCAAGCAGTTGCGTCCTGATTGACTTAGACTGAGCAGCTTATCGCGGGTTTACACGGCAATGGACCGATCCCGATCCGGCGCCGGAAGAATCATAGATATCCTGGCTAAACTCTATAACCTAATAGAAGGATAGATTCACGGGCCACGCAAGAACGTTCTGCGGGAGGCGAGCACAGCTCGACCTCCCGCGATTTTTGTTCCCCTCATTGCGAAGCGAAAAAGCTGTCAAGGATTTCCGCGAGCCGACTTACCTCTTCGCGGCGGGAGCTGCATGTATGCCGTTGGCGGCTTTTTCAAGCCCTTCCACCGCGCTCGCATCCAGCACGTAAATTGTCGGCTCATTGTCCCGCTTGGCCAGATATTGGCTGCCGGATTTGGCAATGGAGACCTTCTCCACCCGCGCGCCGCCATTGGATTTTACGGTCGCCGTAATCTCCGGCGTGGTGAAACCGGAAGGCTGAAACTTGGTCGCGGTCAGGCTGCGCAGCGCTGAAACCAGAGATTCGCAGCTATCCGCGTCCATCTTCTTGCCGGCCCGCCACCAGTCTTCGCCGTTGCGCGCCAGATCCCACGATTGCGCCGCGCCGCCAGGCTTCTGCCCTTCCATCTGAAGATCGACTTCGTTGGGATCGTTGTATCGGAAATCGAAAACCGACTTATCGCGAAAATCTTCGAGTTTCTTGGTCAGCTCTGTGGCCAGCGACGCGTCTACCTGGTAAATGCCCTGGGCGTAACTCGACTGAGCGTAGTAATTATCTTTGTCTTTCTTCACTTCGAGCGTTTGCTTGCCCGCAGGACCCATCACGTCGACCGTGGCCACCAGCGAGCCGCGTGCAAACGCCGCGTCGGCGGCCTCGCCGGTGGGCTGGTTCAGATTCATCTGCGTGGTTGAAAGCGTGTCGGCGAGCGTGCCCGCCGCCATGGGATCCGCGCGATAAGGTCCCGGCTTCTCGATTTGCCAGTCGCTTCCCTTGTGCAGAAACTCAAGCGACTCGCCCCCATGCGTCAGATCGATCTGGTGGATTTTGTCGAGAGTGAGGTTCATGAGCCGCTTGTCCCGCAACGATTCAAGGCCCTTGTTCAGCCCGGTCTTGTCGTAACTCAGCATGGTGAAAACGCGCGGATCGCCCTCGACCATCGCATACGCCGAATCGCCGGTCGGTGTGTCGTCGCCGATGAGGAGCTTCTGGGCGGCATGATTCTTCTCGGTGATCTCGAGTTCAACCGCCGGCTGGGCAAGGCCAAACGCGCCGAGATTCGAAACATTGTCGGCGACCACGCGCTCCGCCTTGAGCGGGGAAATATACCCGAGAAGCTGGGTTACGCTGTCCTGGTCGGCGGCGATGGCCTTGGGCTCGGTGATCTGCCAGTTGTCCGCTCCCGCTTTGACCAAGGTGACGGCCGGCTCGCTTTTGGGCTTGATGGTCAGGGTGGTGATCGCAGCCGGGCTGTCATTCAGAATCACCGGGGCCGCGTTCGCGTTCACAACCGATGCGTCCGGCGAGGGCTTGCGATGATTGGACCAGTAGAGAACGCCGCTCAGTGCGCCAAGCACGACCACGGCAATCGCCAAACCTAAAAATCTCATTCCGCTTTTCATCTTTGCCCCGAAGCCGCCGCTCCGTTATCGCCTCCTCCACCAGACCAAGCTGCCCAGGACGATCATCACCAGCGGCAGCCCGAATTGGCTGGTGGCGCGCACCATTCTCATCTGCGCTCCGGTCAGCGTGATCCGCCGGTCCTCGGGCGCTTTGGGGCGGATCGAGATCAGGTCTTCGTCGGAGGCGAGCCAGTTGATGGTGTTCATCGCCAGGTCGCTGTTGCCGTTGAAACCGAAAAAGCGGTTCGAAGCCCACGTGGAGCTGCCCACCACCACAAACCGCCCCTCTGAGTTCGGCTTACCGGTTTCATAAGTGCCCGCGGCGGCCATCACCATGGGCCCTTTTTTGTTCTTCGGATCGTTGACTTTGATCTCGGGCGAGCTCAGATCCTGGGTCGCGAGGCTGCTTCCTGAGGAATCGAACATCGTCTGCACGCTGGTCTTCGCCGTGTCCTTCACTTCGATGGAGCGCGCCAAAGGAAATCCTGTGGCCGTGCCCTTCATCGCGCTCACGATGGGCTGCGATTCGTAACTCGTCACCAGCGCCACCTGCGGTCCCAGCCCGGCAAGCTGCCCGATGGGGTTCAGGTCGAGAATCAGGTCCTTATCGAGGGTTACGCCCCAGCTCGCCAGCGTTCCCGCCAGAGCGTCGTTATCGGAAATCCCCGAAACGCCCATCTTGAGCGGCGGATCCATCAAGAACAGCGCGCGCCCTCCACCTTCGACGTACTTCTGGATGGCGTTCACTTCCGGCTGCTCATAATCGTGCGTCGGTCCGGCCACCACCAGCACCGTGCAATCGGCCGGGACGTCGGGTTTCGTGAGCAAGTCGATGGTCTTGGTCTCGTAGCTCTCTTTGCCCAACTCGTCTTTCAGGTTGGAAAGTCCGTTGCGGTCGGTGTCGTCGATCTGGTGCTCGCCGCTGCCGCTGACAAAGCACACCGTGCGCGTGCTGCTCTTCAGGTCGCGAATGAAGGCCCCGGTGATGCCGGTTTCGTTCATGCCCGCCGCGGCCTCTTTCTTCTCGCCGATCTGGACCACCGCGGTATCCAGGCTCTGCACCCCGTCGGCCCGCGTCAGTTGAGGTTCCTTGTCCGGGTCAACATAGCGTATGTGCACCTTGGGCGAGAGATCGGCGTATTCCTGCAGCAAGTCCTTGCCGTCCTGGAAGCGCGTGCTCTGGTTGAAGTAAAGGATGGTCGCGTTCTGCTTCAGCCCGTCGACGATCTTCTTTGTCTGCTCGGAGAGGCTATAGCGCTTATTCGAAGTCGCGTCGAACGACTTGTCGTAGCGATTCGCGAGAACATTCACCACCACAGCGGCTGCGGCCACCACCAGAATGTAGAAAATCGCGTACGCCGTGTAGCGGGTCTGTCTCGCTTTCAACCAAGAACTTGCCATTCCCTTGTCTTATGACCTCCAACGCAGGGATTCCATGGAGCGCGCGGTGAAAAACAGCCCCAGAAAAATCACCGTCAGGTAGTAGATTGCGTCCTTCGACTCGATCACTCCCTTGCCGAATGAGTCGAAGTGCGTGACCACGGAAAGGTACGAGAGCACCGAGGCCCAGGTGGACGTGTCGTAGCCGCTGACCCAGGCAAACACCCACAGCATGAGGCAAGCGCCGAAGGTTGCCGCTCCGGCAATGATCTGATTGCGGGTCAGCGTGGAGATGAAAGTGCCCACCGCCAGCAGCCCGCCGGCCTGCAGCAACAGTCCCAGATAGCCCACCACCAGCGGCTTCCAATCGGGATTGCCATAGTGGAACAGGAACGCAAAGTTGATGGCCGTAAACAGCAACATGCAGGCGTACAGTCCCACCGCCGCCAGCCACTTGCCCAGAATGATTTGGATGTCTCGGACCGGCGAGGTTGCCAGCAGCTCGATCGTCCCCGTCCGTTTCTCTTCGGCAAAGAGCCGCATGGTGATCATGGGAATGAAGAACAAACCCAGCACGCTGGCGTTGCCGAGCAGCGGCCGGACCACCTGCTCGTTCACGTTCATCGACCCCATCTGGCCGCTGGCCATCATCTCCGCGCCCTCGATCACAAAGAACCCCACCATGTTCCAGAAAAAGAAGCCGAAGATCACGGCAAACATGGTGAGCAGAATGTAGGCCACCGGCGAAGAAAAGTAGCTCTTCATCTCCTTGGCGAAAATGATCCAGATGTTCTTCATGCCTGCGGCTCCTCTTCTTCGGCGTGGGCAGCCTCGGGCTGCGCTGCAACTTCCTCCGGAGGCCCTTCCGCAAGGGGCGCCTCCGGCTCCATTGTGGCCTCGCTGCCGGTAAGGCGAAGAAAGATCTCCTCCAGGCTCATCGCTTCGGGGCGCATCTCGTTTAGCTCCCACCCCGCCGCGACGACCGCTCGCGCCAGATCGCCCCGCTTGAGCTCGCCTTTGCGGTTTTCGGTCTCGAAGACGGCGGCGCCGTCGCGCTGGCTCTTCACCAGCACCTGGGCCACGCCGGGCACCAGCGACAGCTTCTGCTGCACCAGCGCCGGATCCAACACCCCGCCCGGCGCAGCCGCCACTTCCAGCGCCACCGTTTCCACCCCCCGCGCGCGCGCCTGCAGATTGGCCACCGAATCGGTCGCCACCACCTCGCCCTTGTTGATAATGATCACCTGCTCGCACGTCTGTTCCACCTCGGGCAGAATGTGCGTGCTCAGGATAATGGTGTGTTCGCCGGCCAGATCTTTAATCAGTTCGCGTGTCTCGTTGATTTGCTTTGGGTCCAGCCCCGCGGTGGGTTCGTCCAGCACCAGCACATCGGGATTGTGAATGATGGCCTGCGCTAGACCTACGCGCTGCCGGTAGCCTCTGGAGAGCTTGCCCAGCAGTTTGGTTTTCACATCCGCCACCGCGCAGCGGCCAATCACGTAGTCCACGCGTTTTTCGAGCTCCGTGCCCGCCAAGCCTTTGAGCCGCCCCACAAAGCGCAGGTAGTCCACGGTCTCCATGTCCTGGTAAAGCGGCGGCGACTCCGGCAGATAGCCGATGTGTTTGCGCACCTCGAGCGACTGCTCGAGCACGTCGAAGCCGGCCACCGTGGCCGTGCCTGAAGTGGGCGGCAAAAAGCACGTCAACATGCGCATCGTGGTGGTTTTCCCGGCTCCATTCGGGCCCAGAAATCCCACAATCTGCCCTTTGGCTACAGAGAAGGAAATGTGATTTACGGCAGTCGTGCGCGCGTATTTACGGGTAAGCTCTTTGACAGTAATCATCTCTAACTGATGGTTTGGACTGAAGTGCGGAAAAGTTGTCAACCGCTCCCGGCGTCGGGCGTCAATCCGAACTCAAACCTCAACTTCGAGCGAGCATTCGGGGCCGACCTTGAGGAGCGCAGCAAGATCTCTCCACCTGCAAGAGGTCTATTACCATCATTCTCAAGACCACCCCGGCAACGCAACCGCTTTTTCAAATTTTAGCGCCCATATGTTCCGCTTCGCGGGATTAACGCCTGGTTGCATTGAAATTCTGCACATTTTGCGCCGAATACTTGTCACCAATTCGCTTCTTCCTCCTTCCTACGGCGGTTCTCCAATTCCCGTGGAGTTTTGAGGGGCGTGCCAGGTGGCGTTTTCTTGGGAAAAACGCCACTCAACGTTCGAGGTTCTGCTCTACACCAATTGGAGAACCGCTATAGTTCCCTTGTTCCCTCGTTCCCTCGGTTCGCGGGCCTTGATCACGGGAGCTTGATTTAGAGATACTGGATGAAGAAGGGGAGTGGACGTCGCGACTTTCGACTGCTCGCCGGGTTAACCTCCCTTAGCCGCTCACGCCGCGGCGAGCGCATGCACTCCTTGCCCGATTGCAAAGCACGGGGCAATGCATCCAATTATCAGACACATCCGAATCCGGTTAGGCACTCGGAGGCGGAAGTGGATCGACGTACACTGGAGTAGCTCTGGATGTCCGCTCCCTCCCCGATGTGCCGGGTGGCCACCGTCCTTGTCGTGCTGGCGGCGTTTGCGGCGGCCTCAGCCTTCGGCCTGCAGGAGTCGAACGCCAATCCTCAAGGGAAAGCTCCAGGCGCAAGCGATTCGCCCTCGGGCGCTCGCGAACTGCCTGCCCGTTCGGCGCGGCCCCGTTCGGCGCGGCCCCGTCCGGCGCGATCCCTTGCCGCGCGGCATACATCAGGGGTTCGCGCCATCCACCGCACATCGCAGCGCAGCGCCCTGCAGGGCGTCACCGATTCCCGAACATCCAACTCCAGGGCGCGGCGCGGAGAGCGCCGCCGCATCACCCCGGAAGAAGCGCGGCGCGAAACTCGCCTGAGGAGCCGCCGCGAGCTCGCCCGCGAGCACTCCGCCATACGTTTCAACCGAACCAGCGCCGATCAAAGAAGAGAGCCGGGACCAGAGCCGGCCCGCACCTACGAGGCAAGACGCCGGTACCGAACTGCCCGTGAGCGCCGGCGCGAGCAGGCTCTGCGGCGCGTACGCTCGCCATCCTCGGTGTTCACCCCCTCCCGCGTGGCCGTCGATTTCCATCCCCAAACCGGGCATTTACCCCGCTTCCCATCTGAGCCAACCCAAACCAACGACCGGGCCGTAATACCCGCTGCCGCCGAGTCCGGTTCTTTCGCCGTACGTCGCGCGCCTCTTGACGCATCCGGCGGGTCCATATCCCGCGCCGCGCCGACACCGGTTGCGGCCGAGGCCGAATCTTCGCCGCCTGAGACGTCGGATGAAGCGCCGGATGAGGCCATGGGCGCACGCGAATACGCCGATTCCTCTTTGAATTCCGTGGCCGCAGCGGAATCGAGCGCTGCAACCGATAGCGCCATGGAGTCGGATGCCGCCATGGCCGCCGCAACCCGGGCGGCCGCTGAAGAACTTTCGCCCGATCTCGCCGGCGGGGCCATGCCGCCTCCTCTAAGGGGCTCGCTGGCTTCGCTCCAACGTCAGGACGCCCGCCTCGAAGCCGAAGGCCTCGAGCGCATCGAAGATGACGCCGACTTGACCACGCGCATTTCCCGCGGCGCGCTCGTGCCGGTCCCGGCTTCCGCCGCGCTCACCATCAATCCTGAGCTGCCGGCGCTGCACCGCTATTGCCGTCCCTGGACGGCCCAGTTCCTGAGCGACCTGGCGCGCGCCCATGCGGCGATCTTTGCGCGGCCACTCGACGTCAGCTCCGCGGTGCGCACCGTCGCCTATCAGCGCCACCTGATGCGCGTCAACGGCAATGCCGCGCCCGCCGAGGGCGACCTGTTCAGCCCGCACCTGATGGGGGCTACCGTCGATATCGGGAAAAAAGGGATGAGCTGGCGCGAAATCGCCTGGATGCGCCGATGGCTCCTCAACCTTGAAGCGAGCGGCAAATTGGACGTGGAGGAGGAGTTCGATCAGGCCTGTTTCCACATCACGGTCTACAAAACCTACGCGCCCCACGGCGCGGGCCGCGCGGAAGAGCCGCTCACCGCGGATGAATCTTCCCGATAGAGCACTTCTCCTTCCCATGTAGCCTTTGCAATATCAATCGAAGGCGGCGATTCCTTGGTGAATCGCCACTTGAGCTCCCGGCTCCGGCGTACGGCAGAAGGAGAAGCGCCATAGGCGGCCAGTTTGAAGGGTGCGGGCTTGAGCCCCGTACGATATGGCCTTCAAAACGAGAAGAGGGCTTGAGTCCCTGAGGAATGCAGAGTCAAACTGAGACACCGGAATCTTCACTGCCCAATTAACCCCGCGCCTCTGAACCCTTGAGAACTCCCCGCGCTTCGAGGGTCTGCATCACTTCCCGATGAATCTCCGGGATGCTGCGCCCGGAAGCGACCGAAATGGCGATAAATTTGGGGTCTTCGGCGGTCAACGCGCGGTATTCGAGGGCAACTTTTTCCTGCAGATCGAGCGCTGACTCGTGGATGTCGGCCTTGCCCTTGAGGTAACCGCGCCGCTCGTTCGATTGCCGGGCCGAGAGCTTGGCCCGCACAAACTCGATGGGGGCGTCGAAGAAAATGGCTAATTCCGGCTTCGGCAGCCCGATGCTCTCGAATTCCAGCCGGCGCAGCCAGGCAAGAAATTGCCGCTTGGCCGCGGGATCCGCGATCTTGGCCCCTTGAAACGCCAGATTGGAATACGTGTAGCGGTCGGCGATCACCAGAGTTCCGGCCTTCAGCCGTTCTTCAAGATGCGGACGGGCCGTGGCGCGATCGCCCGCGTACAGGCCGGCGATCAGGTAAGGATTCACCTCGGCCACGCTGCCCAATTCGCCGCGCAGAAACATGGCGATCGCCTCGCCGTAACCGGGTTCGCGGGTCCTCGGGAAGCTAATGCATTCATGCGCGATCTTTCGCTCCCTCAGCGCCTTCAGCAGAAGCCGAATCTGCGTCGACTTTCCCGAGGCGTCGAGCCCTTCAAAGGCAATCAGCTTTCCCCGCACGCACCCTCCTGCCTGCCGTTCCCCTCGCGCCAATTCCCCCAACCGCCATTTCATTGATCGCCCCCCGAACCACGCTCGCCAGGAACGGATCTCTGCAATCTCGGAATTTTAGCTGAAAGTCCGCACGGAGGCCTCACACCGGCTGCCCGAACTTTTCCCGAATCCACTGCATCGCCTCGTCCGCTGTCGCGATGGCGCCTTCGAGTTGCGCGTCTTCCGCCGCGCTGAGCATCTCGCGGAATTGCGGGCCCGGCGCATAGCCGGCCGCAATCAGTTCCCGGCCCGTAATGAGGGGGCGCGGCCGCACCGCTTCCTCCGTCATCGTCTCCCGGCGCGCCCGCACAAATTCCCATCCTTCCAGGTTCCCGTGGGCAGCCAGGCAATCCATCCGGTGCAACTCCAGGTGCTCGTCGAAACCCTCCAGCCGGAAAAACCGCTTCAGCGTCGAAGTTTTCATCCGCTGCACATCGGCAAAGCGCATGTGGTTCTCAATGAGCGCCAGAATTTGCCGCGTCTCCTCGTTCGAGAAGCGAAATCGCCGGCAAATCTCCGCGCCCATCGCCATGCCGACTTCCACATGGCCATCAAAGCGAATCCGGTCCGGCGCGCGGCGAAAGGTCGGCGGCTTGCCCACATCATGCAGTAGCGCGCCCCAGGCCAGCGTCATCGAGCAGCCGGGCTCGAGTTGCCCGAGCAGCAGCAGGGTGTGAATCCAAACATCTCCCTCCGGATGGAACTGCGGCGGCTGCTCCACGCCCTTCATCCGCGCGATCTCAGGCAGCACCTGCGCGAGCAAACCCGTCTGGTTAAGCAGTTCGAACGCACAGCGCGCCCGGCCTTCGGTCAGCATCTTCGTCAGCTCGTCCCGCGCCCGTTCGCGGCTCACCGAGTGGATGCGCGGAGCGAGCATGCGGATCGCCGCCAGCGTGGCCGGCTCCAGCTCAAATCCAAAACGAGCCGCAAAACGCACCGCCCGCAACATACGCAGCCGGTCTTCCTCGAAGCGCAATTCCGGCCGGCCAATGGCGCGCACCACGCCCGCGTCCAGGTCGGCCAGCCCGCCCACGTAATCGAGCACCGCCGCCCTGCAACGATCCGGATCGCCGGAGCATTGATCCGAAGCTCCGCCCCCGCGCAGCGGGTCCAGCAGCAACCCGTTGATCGTGAAGTCCCGCCGCCGTACATCTTCCTCGGCGGTCTGGGTGTAGCGCACCGCATCGGGATGGCGGCCGTCGGAGTACGCGCCATCGGAGCGGAATGTCGCCACTTCAGTCACGAAGCGTGCGCCTTCCGCCTCCGGCGCCACCAGCACCACGCCAAAGTGCGCGCCCACGGCGTAGGTGTGCGGAAACATGTCCAGCACCACATCGGGGGTGGCGCTGGTGGCCACGTCGTAGTCCGCCGGGTCGCGGCCCAGCACCAGGTCGCGCACGCAGCCGCCGGCAAAATAGGCCTCATAGCCATGCGACCGGAGTTTCTCGACGATGCGCCAAGCCGATTCGAGTTGGGCCGATGCGGGCAACATGGCTGCCTCTATTCTCTCGCCGTCGATCCACGCCCACAAAGCGAACTGCCGCCTGACCCGCCGACTTGGTGACTCGCTAACCCGCTTGCTCGCTGACCCGCTAACCCGCTGACTTGCGGTCGTGCCAGCGTCACACACCCCGGTAAACTAAACACATGCCCGGCCGCGGCCTCATTCTCGGCATTGAAACTTCATGCGACGAGACGGCGGCGGCGATCGTCGAGCGCGGCGAGCGCACCCTTTCTTCTGTTGTGGCCTCGCAGATCGCCACGCACGCGCGTTATGGCGGGGTCGTTCCCGAGCTCGCCAGCCGCGAGCATCTGCGCGCCATTGTGCCTGTAGTCCGCGCCGCACTTTCCGACGCCCGCCTCACGTTCGCCGATCTCGACGCCATCGCCGTCACTTCCGGGCCCGGCCTCGCCGGCGCACTCCTGGTCGGGATCGCCTACGCCAAGGCCCTCGCCTTCGCGCGAAACCTGCCCCTCATCGCCGTCAACCACCTTGAGGGCCACATTCACGCCGTCCTGCTCGATGAGCGCGAGTCAGCCTCCGATTCGGCATCCCTGCCCAAGAGGGAGGATTCGCCGGACGCGCAGTCGCTGGCTCTCGTCGCCTCCGGCGGGCACACCCACCTCTATCTGGCGCGGCCCGCACACGGCTCGTGGACCTACTTGCTGGTCGGCCGCACCGTCGACGACGCCGCCGGCGAGGCTTACGACAAAGTCGCCAAGTTCCTCGGTCTGGGTTATCCGGGAGGGCCGTGGATTGACGCGCTGGCGCGCTACGGCGACCCGCACGCCGTGCCGTTCTCCTTTGCGCAGATCAAGCCCAAGGCTCATTTGGCTGGCAAAACCGCGCGCACCAAAGCCGCCCACACCGCGCCCATCGCGCACCTCGACCCGCGCTTCATGTT
>JASHOC010000090.1 GCA_030041305.1 Acidobacteriaceae bacterium | reverse complement strand
GTTCCTACCAGTTGATCGTCGTCACGGACGGCAAATGGCACACGCGGCCGGCGCTTGATAGCGACGTAAAGAAGCCTGGCGAGACGCCGCAGCCAGACGGCAAACCGCTGCCGTTTGCACTGTCGGATGAGGCCCGGAACGCCGGCTTCCTATTCCTGTTTCGGGAGCCTTCGCGCCGATACCGAAACCCGGCCCTTCACGCTTGGCTCGTCCATTGGATTTACTTGAATCGCCCCGTTCAACAGCTCTTTCTCGGACCCGTTCTGTGGGGCATCCCGCTCTTCTTCGTCCTCCTTGCGCTCGGACTTCCCAAGGACATCCGGCGCCTCAAGAACTTGCGCTACGGCCGGCGTCTCAAAGGCCCTGTCCTGGTCGATACCAACGGCTTCAATGAGGCCATTACCGGGCGCGGCATCGGGATTGCCACGCACGAATCTCCGGACAAGCTGCGGCTGCCGCGCGGGGCCGAAAACAAGCACGCCCTGATCATGGGCGACACGGGAACAGGGAAGTCGAGCCTTATCCGCCAAATGCTGATCGAGATCGGGCAGCGCGGCGAGATCGCTATCGTTTATGACCCGGCATGCGAGTACATCACCCAGTTTTATTCCCCCGATCGCGGCGACATCGTTCTCAATCCGCTCGATGAAAGAATGCCTTTCTGGAGCCCGTCGCTGGAGCTTCGTCGTCGCGTAGAAGCAAAAGCCATTGCCGAATCCATGTACCAGCCCAAAGGCGTAACCAATAAGTTTTTCGTCGATGCGCCACAGAAGATCTTCGCCCATTTGCTGACCTTTCTGCCCACGCCCACGGACCTGGTTCAC
The DNA here is from genome assembly GCA_030041305.1 of Acidobacteriaceae bacterium. Taxonomy (GTDB): domain Bacteria; phylum Acidobacteriota; class Terriglobia; order Terriglobales; family Acidobacteriaceae; genus Telmatobacter. The sequence goes on along the minus strand of JASHOC010000090.1, from coordinate 6,648 downwards.
TGGATGTCGCACGAGGAAGAGATCGACAAACGCACCCGCGGAACCGAGTACTGGTCGCTCATCAACCGCTGTGCGCCGCATCAGCGCGAGGGCGTACTCGGCTCCCTCAATATGTGGGCCGACAGCTTCCGGCTGCTACCGAAAGCGGAAGAAGCAACCTCGACCTGGACCGCGACGAAATGGTCGGAAACGCGCCAGGGGTGGGTCTTCATCACCACTCGTTCCACGCTGCGCGCAGCCTTGCGCCCCCTCATCAGCCTGTGGATCGACCTGCTGGTTTTGCGTCTGTTGAACGAACCTGATCCCGGCCAGAAACGGGTTTGGTTTGTGATCGACGAGCTAGCCAGCCTGCAGCGACTGCCGCAACTCCATACCGCAATTACGGAGAACAGAAAGTGCCGGAACCCGGTGGTTTTGGGATTGCAAGGCCGCAGTCAGATGGAAGGCCGCTATGGCGACGACGCCGAAGCCATGCTGTCGCAACCGGCAACCAAAATATTCCTCCGCACCGGCGAGCCACGCGCCGCGAAATGGGTCTCGGAAGCCATCGGCGAAATCGAAATCGAACGCCTGCGGGAGACGCATTACGAGGGTTCGCGCGCCGGAAAGAACTTCGCCCTCGACCGCCAAACAGAGCCCCTGGTTCTACCTTCAGAGATCTCCGGCCTGCCGGACCTCCGCGCCTTTTTGAAGTACGGCAACCACGTGGCGCGCTTCTCCTTCCCGTTCCTTGAACTCGCGGAGACGCAGACCGCCTTTATGGAACGCAAGATGGACGATCTGATTTTGGCGCCGTCCATTGACGAATCGGATGCCGAAGATGACACCGGCGTGGAATTTGTGCCGGACAGACCCGGAGCTGCAATGGAAATTCAATTGGGGTGACGTGCGATGCTGACCATTTCGAAGCCCCTCTCCGCCAGCCAGGCGCAGAACTACCACAAGAAGGAATTCACGTCGCGCGAGCAAAACTATTGGTCCCAGCGCGGGGAGATCGCCGGCGAATGGCAGGGAAGGCTGGCGGCGAAACTCGAATTGAGCGGAGCGGTGTCCGAAGCGGATTTCGCTCGACTTGCCCAGGGCCAGCATCCGCAGACTGGCGAACAATTGGTCCGACAGCGACAATCCTACGAATACTCGAATGAAAACGGAAAGACTATCAAAACCATGGAGCATCGGGCGGGTTGGGACGCGACCTTTTCCGCGCCCAAATCAGTTTCGCTTACTGCCCTTGTCGGCGGCGACTTTCGTGTGCGCGAGGCGCACCGCGAGGCAGTTACCGCCGCGCTCGATGCACTAGAAGGCTACACGCAGGCGCGCATCGGGGGCAATCACCCTCCAGAGACGACCGGCCAATTTGTCGCCGCCAAGTTCGAGCACGACACGGCTCGCCCCGTCGATGGTTACGTTGCGCCGCAGCTTCACACTCACGCCGTCATCTTTAATGTCACCGAGCGGGCGAGTGGCGAAAGCCACGCCGTCCAGCCGCATAGTCTCTTCGCCTCGCAGCAGTTCGCTACCGCGATCTACCAATCGGAACTCACCTATCGGCTACGCAAACTTGGCTACGAGACCACTGCCGGGCGCAGCGGAGCGCCTGAGATCAAGGGGTACACTCAGGAATATCTCGATGCCTCCAGTCCCCGTAGCCAGCAGATTCGCGAGTACCTGGAACGAATGGGGAAAAACGGGAGCGAGGCAGCCGAAATTGCAGCCCACTCCACACGTGATCGCAAGGAGGTTCATTCGCCGGCTGAGGTTATGGCCGCGCATCGCAAGCTCGCCGCCGAATTCGGCCATCAAGCTGAGGCTGTCGTCCGAGCGGCCGAGATGCGAGCCCGGAATCAGGAACTCCGCGTTTCGCCGGAACGCGCCCACGAAGCGGTCACATTTGCCCGCGACAGGAATTTCGAGCGCGAGGCCGTGGTCGATGAGCGCCTCCTCGTTCGGGATGCACTTCGTCGCGGTATGGGCGACATTACCTACCCACAGGTTCGCGCCCAGTTGAATAACCGGACGCTCGCAGGCGAATTCCTTGCTCGGGAATCGCCGCGCGGCCTGCCAGGGCGAAAGTTCACAACAGCGAAGACTATCGGTGAAGAGCGCGAGATCATCCAGCGAATGCAAGCCGGCAGGAGCCAGCTTGCGCCAGTTCTCTCACGGCAGCAGGCTCAGACTGTCGCCGGACAGCACTCGAAACTCAATGATGCGCAACGGAACGTGGTCCAAGACGTGCTCAGCTCGCCGGACCGCATTCATGCCATCCAGGGCGTCGCCGGCGCCGGCAAAACGACGACGCTCTCTACAATCCGTCAGGCAATCGAAGCCCAGCGCTACGAGGTCGAAGGATTTGCACCCACTTCTCGCGCCGCCAAGCAGCTCAGGGAAGCCGGAGTCGAAGCTGCCACATTACAGAGTTTCCTAGCGCGTGGAGCCCAGGCGAGCGATGGCGACAGGCAACGGCGCTTCTATTTTGTGGACGAATCGAGCTTGGCGAGCACCCACCAAATGCGCGACTTCCTCACCCGGCTCGGGCCGCAAGATCACGTACTACTGATTGGCGATACGCGCCAGCACCAGGGTGTCGAAGCAGGCCGGCCATTCGAGCAGTTACAGCAAGCCGGAATGCGCACCGCGAAACTCGATCAAATCGTCCGCCAGAAGGACCCGGCGCTCAAATCCGCTGTCGAGCTGCTGGCACATGGCAGAAGCGCCAAGGCCCTGATCGAGTTACGCGACCAGGGCCGCGTTCAGCAAATCCCTGACCGGCAGGAACGCATTCACACTGTCGCGCGCGCGTACGCAAAATCGCCCGAGAATACCCTCATCGTTTCTCCCGATAATGCATCCCGACGTGAACTGAATCTCGCTGTCCGCCAGGAGCTACGAACAAATGGAACACTCGCGCAAAAGGATCATCCGTTCCGCGTGCTCGTACAGCGCCAGGACATGACCGGCGCCGACCGAGCCTGGGCCAATCACTATGAAATTGGCGATGTGGTCCGCTACTCCCGCGGCAGCAAGGCCGTCGGCATCGAGGCGAGTTCCTACGCTAGCGTTGTCGCCGTCCAACCGGCTTCCAATCTCCTCACCGTAGAGAACGAAGCCCGGGATCGCATTACCTATGATCCACGTCGGCTCTCGGGTGTGAGCGTCTATCGCGGAGTAACCCACGAGTTCTCCGCCGGGGATCGCATCCAGTTCACCGCGCCGCATAAATCGCTCGGTGTTGCCAACCGCGATCTCGGCGTGATCGAATCCATCTCGCCCGACGGCCACATCGCCGCCCGGCTCGACGACAATCGGCAAATCGCATTCAATGCAGCCGACCACCGGCATTTCGACCACGGCTACGCGGTCACCAGCCACAGCTCCCAGGGACTCACCGCAGAGCGTGTTCTCATCCATGCTGATACCAGCGTCCATCCAGAACTGCTCAGTTCCCGGTTCGGGTACGTCGCCGTCTCCCGCGCCAGCCACGAAGCGACGATCTTCACCGATGACGTGAACCGTCTCGGTCAGCAGCTCTCAACTGAAGTAAGTAAAACCTCGGCGCTTGAGATCGATCAAAGCCGGTCTATGAGCCAGGGCCTCGGCATCGGCTAACAAACAATTCATTCTGGGGACGACGCATTGCGTTTTTTCACCAAAAGGTGTACGCTTAGGTGTACACATAGAGGATGCCGTGCCTGCAGTGAAGGTCGGAGTGCGCGAGTTCCGGGAACAGATTGCGCGCTTCCTCGAAGCCGACACACCCATCGCCGTGACCCGGCGCGGCGAAACCCTTGGGGTTTACGTGCCCACGCCGCGAAAACCGGTGAAATCGGCCGATGTCGGCGAACTCAAAGCGGCCGCGGACCGGCTGGCCGAGGCTTTGGCCGATATGGGCGAAGAAGAGATCGTCGCCGATTTCAAGGAATGGCGCCGCGCCAGAAAAGGCCCGACCCGCTGAGATGATCGTACTCGATGCGAACATTCTCATCCGCGCCGTTCTTGGAAGGCATGTCCGCGAGCTTATCGAATACTCCGCAGGGCATCGGTTTTATACACCGAACCTGGCCTACCCAGACACCGCCGAATACCTGCCCACTCTGCTTGCGCGCCAAGGGAAGCCCGACGTGGACGTCAATCCACGCGCCCCGTGTGGGGCGCGACGTAAGCAAAGAGTAGACGTTATGTCGTCATATCGTGTTTCAATCCACGCGCCCCGTGTGGGGCGCGACGCCAGCGTCACCGCGCTTTGGCTGGACGTCGGCGTTTCAATCCACGCGCCCCGTGTGGGGCGCGACAGCCGCCTACCTGCCTTGACGTGCTACAGGCGGGTTTCAATCCACGCGCCCCGTGTGGGGCGCGACCAAGAAACTCAACCGCGCCGAGTTGGCCTATGGCGTTTCAATCCACGCGCCCCGTGTGGGGCGCGACTGCTTCCAATTCTCCAGCTGACCCGCCTCAGTCCTAGTTTCAATCCACGCGCCCCGTGTGGGGCGCGACTGGCGTTTTCAGTTCTATAATTCAGGATTTGATGTTTCAATCCACGCGCCCCGTGTGGGGCGCGACTCAAGCTGCGCGCCGCACCCCAGGCACTCGAGGGTTTCAATCCACGCGCCCCGTGTGGGGCGCGACATGCGTATCGCCATGCTATTCTCCCCACCAATCAGTTTCAATCCACGCGCCCCGTGTGGGGCGCGACTTTGATGCTTGATTTAATCCTAGTCCTGATCTTGAGTTTCAATCCACGCGCCCCGTGTGGGGCGCGACAAGGACGGCAGACTTTGCGTGATCCGGTATTGGGTTTCAATCCACGCGCCCCGTGTGGGGCGCGACAGTGGCGTCATAGAGTTGGCAGTGGTCTCGGACGTTTCAATCCACGCGCCCCGTGTGGGGCGCGACATCATCAGCCCAAGCATTCCACCTTTTATCAGTGTTTCAATCCACGCGCCCCGTGTGGGGCGCGACTCCAGATCATGCAGATTAACGCAAGCCCAAAGCCGTTTCAATCCACGCGCCCCGTGTGGGGCGCGACCGGCTACGACCTTCTTGCCGTCTTCAATCCAACTGTTTCAATCCACGCGCCCCGTGTGGGGCGCGACGAGCGAAAGCCTCGATTGACGCCCGTTACAGGCTGTTTCAATCCACGCGCCCCGTGTGGGGCGCGACCTTGAGAAATTGTACGAGGGCCAGAACGATGAGGTTTCAATCCACGCGCCCCGTGTGGGGCGCGACTCGAACAGATCGACAAAAAGGAGATCAGAACATGTTTCAATCCACGCGCCCCGTGTGGGGCGCGACCTTCGTCGCCCTTCACATTCCAGACGGTCGGCGGGTTTCAATCCACGCGCCCCGTGTGGGGCGCGACCCGCGTTGGGCACTCCATTTACCGTGTATAGCGCTCGTTTCAATCCACGCGCCCCGTGTGGGGCGCGACTCCGGCCAGTAGGCGCTGCGTAATCAGTATGTGGTTTCAATCCACGCGCCCCGTGTGGGGCGCGACGCCAAATCGCCCGGCAACGGCTGCTTCGCAGGCTGTTTCAATCCACGCGCCCCGTGTGGGGCGCGACGTGACTCCAGGCGACACCTATTGCTATGTCGTCGTTTCAATCCACGCGCCCCGTGTGGGGCGCGACCTGGTTCACTCGCGGATGGCCGATGTACTGGCCAGTTTCAATCCACGCGCCCCGTGTGGGGCGCGACCTCTGCGCTTACGGTGATCGTATGGATTCGAGCGTTTCAATCCACGCGCCCCGTGTGGGGCGCGACCGGAGCTTGCTCAATAGCAGGTAGTCCTCGAATCGTTTCAATCCACGCGCCCCGTGTGGGGCGCGACTCTCTGGGCGGAGAAACTTCACTGGCTCGAAGTTGTTTCAATCCACGCGCCCCGTGTGGGGCGCGACCGAAGCCGAGTTTTCCTCCGCCGCCTTGGAACTTGTTTCAATCCACGCGCCCCGTGTGGGGCGCGACCGACATAGCTCGTATCGTTGGCTGTGATCCGTCGTTTCAATCCACGCGCCCCGTGTGGGGCGCGACGCGCATCCGTGAGCTTTTGACCCAGCCGCGCTCGTTTCAATCCACGCGCCCCGTGTGGGGCGCGACTATGGTTCACTGATTAAGGAGTGCTTTTACCACGTTTCAATCCACGCGCCCCGTGTGGGGCGCGACTTCGGAAAGATCCATCATGCTGACTCCGAGTGCGTTTCAATCCACGCGCCCCGTGTGGGGCGCGACGTTCGCTCCCTGCGACTGGATCGACCAGTTGTTGTTTCAATCCACGCGCCCCGTGTGGGGCGCGACGTCTCCACATCGAGGATGTCGCCGTTATGTTGGCAGTTTCAATCCACGCGCCCCGTGTGGGGCGCGACTGTAACGGTCACGGCGTCATTTACATAACAGAAAGTTTCAATCCACGCGCCCCGTGTGGGGCGCGACTCATGGTGAGGATTATTTTAGTGTATCTATTCACGTTTCAATCCACGCGCCCCGTGTGGGGCGCGACAGCATCCGCTCTACGGCATCCTCCAGAACGAGCCGTTTCAATCCACGCGCCCCGTGTGGGGCGCGACATCGGGTGATTTTGGCGCTGGTCAACAGTCAGGTTGTTTCAATCCACGCGCCCCGTGTGGGGCGCGACGGCGTTCGCCGGCGAGCGTCCTG
>JASHOC010000089.1 GCA_030041305.1 Acidobacteriaceae bacterium | reverse complement strand
GCGCCTCGCGATCAACTATTTGCGCGCATCAGCAACGATATCGAAGCCCGCCTTGATGACGTCAATCTATCGCCGAATAAGATTGCCGAAGCTAATGGGATCTCAATTCGATATCTTTATGCGCTGTTCGGCGAACAGGGCGAGACCGTATCAGGGTGGGTGCGAAGACGACGTCTCCTGCGTTGCAGAGCCGAATTAGAGGGAGCGGGTACCGAGGACTCCATAACCGAAATCGCCTATAGGTGGGGTTTCAATGATTCCGCCCATTTCAGCCGATTGTTCAAAGCCTCGTTCGGGATGTCCCCTACACAATATCGGTCCTCGCGGCAGGGCGCTTCCGGCCGGTAACTGCATTGGCCCCGAAAGGCCAACTGTTGCCAGGCCAATGCGCTCATTGAGCCAATCAACATCATCTTGGCAAGTCGCCGAATAACGGCGACGCGCTCTCTTGGTTCCAGGAGAGGCTGGCAGCTGTGGCACAAGTCACCGTCGGCGACTTCTCGTCAAATTGGATCACGTTCGGATCGCTGACAATTCACTCAGAGCCCATGGCGATGCCTCCCTGATCGCTACTTCCTAAAGTGCGACGCGCGTGAATCATCGCTTTACACGCTGTGCTGGATTTCCCCGCCCGGCTAGATGGCAAACTATCCGATCTCTTCGCTAGTATTATTTGCTTTAGCTAGTGGCCTCCGCGTGAGCAGCCTGACGCAGAGCTTCGCGAAGCCACGTGTGCCGCGGGTCCGTCGTAAGTCTCGGGTGCCACACCATTAGGAAATGAAATGGACGCAACTCGGGCGGTGCTCTCACGATTCGCAGGCTGGAATTCCTTTCCACCATTTGCCTCATGCCATTGGTGAGTGTGAGCACGAGTTCCGTGCCAGGAAGACAACTGAGCGCCGCGCCAAAATAGGGCATGCGCACAGAGGAGCGGCGCTTTGCACCCAACGCAGCAAGTTGCTTGTCCGGGATGTTCTGAACGCTTGGAAGAGTAGTGACGGTGAGGTGCTCCGCAACCAGGTACTCCTTCAGCGTCAGGCGATGGCCAAACCTGCTCTGGCGAGCTACCGCGCAGATCCATTCCTCGCGGTAAAGTCTCTCCGAACTCAAGTGAGAGGGTAGCAAGCCGTCGTCAATGTGAAGAATGAGGTCAAGTTTTCCGCTCTCCAGCATGTCCACAGCATCAGCCTGCCACGGCAGGAAATCGAAGTTCACCTTATAGGGCTCAGCCGTGTAGCGGCGGCACAAGTATGGTGACAGTGCGATGCAAACATTGTCCGGACCAGCAAGACGGAAATTGCTCCGCTCCCTTTTCGGATCGAAGACGCTTGGCGCCACCAAGCCTTCGATTTTGGGAAGGAGCTGTTCGAGTTCCTGGAGAATCTTGCGTCCCCGCAAAGTGAGTTCAAACCCCGAAGTCGAGCGAATCACCAGCTGGTCCTGAAACAGGGAGCGTGCACGCTGAAGTGCGCGACTGACCGCCGGTTGACTGAGCAGGAGCCGGGAGGACGCTCTTGTGACGCCCTTTTCCTCGGCGATCACCGCAAAGATGATCAAGAGGTTCAAATCGACCTGTCGCAGATTCTCTAAACGCATGTGTCCCATGATCATTATGCATGATCCGTATGGAGATGAAAGCCATCTACTGGAATGTGGCAACGATTGGAGGGCAGAGAAAATGAGATTGCGATGCCAGACTGAAGCCCAGCCACCGACTAAGGTGCCGAAGTGAAGACCCGAAATACCGAATTTCGGCGAGCGCTGCTAGCCGCCGCCGGATTGCTAATTGCAAGCGGACCGGCATCGAGCCAGACCGCCCAACCCCAAGCCGAAAGGAAGACCATCATGACGATGCAAGAAGATCTGGCGCATCGCGCGCCCGAAATCCACTGGCCGGTCGGGTTCGACCCCGCCAAGGCTGATTTGTTCTCGCATAACGAACTTCTCATCGACGCGCCGTGCGAGCGTGTCTGGCAGCACATCGTCGATGCGACCAAGTGGCCTGAGTGGTACCCGAATTCGAAGGATGTTCAGATCGTCGAGGGCCCCCGGCTCGCGCAGGGCACAGTGTTTCGATGGACGACGTTCGGTTTGCCGCTCGAAAGTAAAATCAATGAATTCGTCCCCTACACGCGGATCGGTTGGTACGGATATGCGCCTGGCACGACACCGAGCACCGCAAACGGCTTCTACCACACCTGGTTCCTGATGCCGGAAGGTGATGCCTGCCGCGTCGTCACAGACGAAGTCGGGATGGGCAAGAATGCCGCGCATCTCCGCGAAACGGACGAGAGCTTGATGCATCGAGGCCACGATCTGTGGCTGGCGACCCTGAAATGGATGGCCGAAGGCCGGTAACAGGAATACTCAATAAGGAGGGTTCATATGTATGCGATCACTGGTATAACGGGCAAAGTAGGTGGTTCAGTTGCCCGCACTCTTTTGGCAGCCGACCAGCCAGTCCGAGCCGTTGTGCGCGATGGCGGAAAAGCCCGGGCTTGGGCCGAGCAGGGGTGCGAGGTTGCGCTGGCGGAGATGGAGGATGGGGACGCTTTGGCGGCCGCCTTCAAAGACACGGATGGCGTCTTCGTCCTGCCGCCATCCGAATTCGATCCCGCGCCCGGATTTCCCGAGGCTCGTGCCGTCATCGCTGCAGTGGCGACGGCGCTCGAAGAAGCGCGTCCCCGGAGAATCGTCTGCCTCTCCACGATCGGTGCCCAGGCGACCGAGACCAACCTCCTGACGCAGCGGACGCTCATGGAGCAGGCGCTGAGCGCGCTGACCGTTCCGGTGACCTTTCTGCGACCGGCCTGGTTCATGGAGAACTTTGCCTGGGACGTCGTCTCGGCGCGCGACCACGGCATCATCGCGAGCTTCCTGCGGCCGCTAGACAAGCCGGTGCCAATGGTCGCGACTGCCGATATCGGACGGATCGCAGCTAGACTCATTCAAGAAGATCGCCTGGGGAGCAATGTCGTCGAGTTGGAGGCTGCGCGGCGCATCACGCCCAACCAGGCCGCCGATACCTTCGCTAGGATCCTGGGCCGTCCGGTCCACGCCGAGGCCGTGCCCCGCGAGACGTGGGAAGGCCTGTTCAAGTCGCAGGGAATGAAGTACCCAGGGCCGCGTATTCGCATGCTCGACGGCTTCAACGAAGGTTGGATCGAGTTCGAGAACGGCGAAGCAGGTTCGACAAAGGGCGATATCGTCCTGGAAACGGTGCTGCGCGAATTGATCAAAGGCGCGGCTTGACGGGCAACGAGACGATCCGGATGTCGGGCAATCCGGAACGATCCCAGATGGTCGTGTAACGGCCT
>JASHOC010000014.1 GCA_030041305.1 Acidobacteriaceae bacterium | reverse complement strand
GTACGTGCCGAGCATGAACACCTGATGACGGATGCCGAAGCTGGCCCGGCCGTAATCAAAGCCAGGATCCTGCTCGAAGGAAGGTTGTGAAGTTACACCCTGCGTGTCGCTGCTGGCGTTGTTGAACGTATAGGAGCCATTCAGGCCCATGTGCTTCCAGCGGATGCTGGTGGTCACAATGATTTGCTGTTGCTTGTACACGCCGCCCGATTGAAATTGGTAGTTATAGGCGGCCGGGATCGAAGCAGAGACTGTGTACGTAGCGGGGTCGAACGCGGGCGCGGTGATGTTGTCGGTCAGATACTGATGAACGCCTTGCGTATAAAGATACGTGATGTTGCTGGTAATTCCCTTAGCGATTTGATGGTCTACGCCCACTCCCGTCTGCATGTCGAGGGCGGCGTGGAAGTGGGGATCGATGGTGTCATAGTACGGAACCGAAAATCCGCTGGAGCTGAGAGTCGAGGACGAGACCGGAGCGTTGGGATTGTAGAAGTCCGGATCATCAACCACATAGCTTTGCTGATTGACCAGGTTGTTGTGAATTGCCTGCACGATGTAAGGCGCGCCAGCGGCAGAATTAAAGGAATTCGGAACCGTGAAGCGGTTATAAAACCAGCCGTAGCCGCCACGGATAACGGTCTTTGGCGGTGAGCCTCCCGAGTGCCTGGGGCTCCATGCGAAGGAGATCCGCGGCGCCCAATCGGCATGATCGCGGATCCGGTTCTGGCCTTCAAAGCGAAGGCCGAGACCGAGGTTGAAGTTGGAGTTCACACGCCAATCGTCCTCGAAGAAGAGTGCGCCATCGAAAATCAACGTCCGCGCGAGCGGGTTCTCGATGATCGTGGCGGAGTACTGCGACGGCGTTCCGGCCTGGTAGTTTGCGACGGAAGCAAAGGTGTACGTTCCATTGGCTCCCGATGTGGAATAGTTCGCGTCACGAAAGCTTTGCAGACGCATACCGAAGCGGAGTGTGTGGCTCCCCGCTGTCGCGGTGGCGAAATTCTGCAGTTCGAAATCGTCCTCATGATCCTGGGAGACGCCGGAGCTGTTGCCTCCGGTCGTGAACGCGCCTTGCACCGTAACCGCGGGCGTGAAAAAGGCCGCAGCCTGGCTGTTACGGATTCGCCGCCACTGAAAATGAACTTCATCCACCAATTGGGGATTCACGAGAATCGTATCGCCAAGCTGAAGAGTGTTCTCCTGGCTCTCTGAGTTGTTGGCCTGCTCGGGCAAATTGAGTGTGCCCACGCCGCTGCCCGATTCGGTCGTACGGAAGATGGAGTCGCGGAGGGTGAGCATGTTGTTTTTGCCAAGCATGAAGTCGATGCGCGGGTTGATTGATAGAAAGCTCGACGGATTGGGGAAAGCCTCAGAAAAGTTCTGGGTTGGATTCTGTGGATTCAGAGCGTCTACGATAGTCTGGGTTTGCCTGCTCATGTGAAACCCGTTGAAAAAGTAGGCCGAATGCTTGGTCAGTGGCCCCGTGATGTTTCCGAACATAGCATCGAGATAATAGCTGGGCTGATGCGCCACCAGCGGATTTGCCGTGTCGAGCGCCGAGTCCGCGCCGAATCCCGCGAGCATGCCGTGCAGCGTTTGCGATCCTGGCTTGGTGATGATCTCCACGCGCCCGTAGCCAATGCGGTCAAACTCGGCGGAAAAGGGATTTTGATTGACGCGAATTTCAAGAATGGAGGACTTGGGCGGAATCTGCCCTCCCTCAAAGCCGTCAATATAGATTTGTCCGCCATTGGGCCCGGCGGCGGGGCCCGCTAAGGCCTGCAACTCGCTTTGCAATTCGTCGGGATCGTCGGAGAGAGCGTCAAGGTCACTTCCTTTAATTACCGTGGCGCTGGCATTCTGGTCGGAATTGAGGCTGAGCCCCTGGCTCTGCCCCTCGACGGTGACCTCCTGCTGCTGGACGGCGATCACTAGGGGAAGGTTCAGCTCCTTGGATGCTCCGGCGGCGATCGTAATATCGGGAACCGACAGGGGCGCAAATCCTTTGGCGGTGACGGCGATTGTGTAGGAGCCCGCAGCGAGCGAAAGTAAGACGTAATGACCATCCGCGCCGGATCTCGTGCGCAAAACTTGACTGCCCAGCGCGAGAGCGATGCTGGCGCCGGGCACAACCGCGCCGCTCGGGTCGAGGACCGCGCCGCGCAATGTGGCAGTTTGAGCGCTGGCTTGCGCAATGGACCGTGGTTGGAACGCGAGACAAGACAGCAAGGCCATGTGTGCGGCCGAAGCCCCCAGCTTCATGACGAACCACCTTTTGGCGTTTGGAAAGTACGGGAACTGCTTGAACAATGGACGAGAGAATGGGTGGAACCGCTTGCTTCGCTTGCTCCATAGACGGCCAGGCGCAGACTTGGTTAACAGAAATCCTCAATTCGGCCGCCGTGTGCACCCCGGATGTTCGTGGCAACTTCATCAGCCTCATCCGCCGGACTTCAATACCGCAGGCCCAGCCTGAGCGGGAAATCGTCTTCGTCTTCCTCGAGAGCAAGCTGGTTGCAGTGCAATCGCAGGGCATCCCGATGACATTTGCGGAGCCAGAAATGCGCAATAGCAATGGCAATGACGGCAACGCCGAGTTCTGCACCGCCATGCTCCATGCGACGTTCCAGGAAAAACGACAGAGTTGTGACAATCGGGAAAAACGTATAGTAACGGAGAAGGGTTAGCGCAAGGTTATCCTGCCGGATCGGGCGTTCGCCCGAGAACGGGACGCAGGTGATGTTGAGGAAGAAAGCGTCGGTCAGGACAAGGCAAAGGCCGATTCCCGTGATGAATTGCGCCGTGAGGGAGGGAACGGTGCGGAGATTAGTGGGGGCGACGATCTGGAATCCGCCAATGGCGGCAAGGGTGACGGTGGATGCGGTGAGAAACACCCAGCGCAGAGTGGCTTCAAGTTGAGGAAGCGCCGCCGCATAATCCGGCGGCTGGCCGTGGACGGAGCGGAATATCCAACCGGCTTGCTGGTTGCTGCCGGAGACGAAGGCGCTGCGCAGGCCCGCAACGACCCAGAATGCGATGATGCCGATGGCGACTCGAAGTCCGTTCGCGGAAAACGTAGCCTGAAGATAACCGTTATGGACATCGAGGCGCAGGATGGTTGCGGTTACGAGGGAAACTCCGACGCCTCCGTACATGACTAGATAAGTGCGATAGCGCGGAACCCGAAGCATGGTCTGGCTGATGAAGTGAAACACACCGCGCTCGAGGGGCCTTCTCAGGACAGACGCATGCAGCAGCCACTGGATCGGCGCAACGAGCCAATTGCGCTTTCTCCGCGTCGACGCCCCCTGAACAAGCGCCCGGATGCGGCGCAGATGGGCCAACGGGTAGGCCGTCACAGCCGCTCCCCAAACCAGCACCGTCGCCATCTCGCCGGCTCGCGCAACGTGGCTCCAGGCGGGAAAGTTGCGAGCACCCGGCAGATGCTGCTCGAAGATCGCGAGAAACCAGAACGGCGGAAACCACCGTGCTAACGGCGAATGCGATTGCAGCAACGCCGGCGTCACGCCGGAGAGAACGGGGAAAAACAGCAGAAGAATCAGGAAGGCTGCAACCAGGGCTCCCAGCAGCGGAAGCGACGTGCGGCGAAAGAGCTTTTCGCCGAGCAAGGCGAGAAGCATGCCTTGGAGCGCGAGTACAGTACCAGCGGAAAAGAGGCCCGCAAGCGCGACCGCACAAAGGTGGCCGGTGAGAAAGACTCCAAGTTTTGGAGGATCGGTAGCGAGGGGAAGGACGAGAAGAGCAAGAATGTTAGCGTCGAACAGAAACCCGGCAATCAGGACAACGATCGCACTGACGCGGGCGCGGAATTGACGCAGAGCCGGAATCGGGAGCGGGCCGAGAACCAGCACATCGAGCAGATCGGGGAAGAACAGATCCCACTCGAACACGGTAACCAACCCCATCACAACGAATGAGTAGGTGACGAAGAAAAAGTGGTGGTTGACCTGCGCCCAATACGGCGGCGGGCCGATTCCCTTGCGGCCGGGAGGCCATCCCGGAAACGGGTGGTAGGTCGGCCAGAGATAGATCGCCACCACTAGGCCGGGCAGTCCCGCGGCGCAAGCGATCTGCACCAGGCGGGTTTTGCCATCGCTGCCGGTCGAGGAGGTTTCGTGGTTGAAGAAGCGCTCGAGAAAATGGCGGACGAGCAGAGAGAACTGGGTGCGTTCCGGCTGGCGCACGGGGCCGAGAGCAGCCTGGACATTGAGCGACTGGGGACCTGCCCAGTCGGAACGCTGAAACAGACGTTGAAAGGCTTCAGCCATGCGAAAGTTTCATGACCTCCAGAATCTGCTGCGCCGCGGATCGGGTATCCTGCTGCTCCACTAACTGCGCGATCACTTGTTCCAGGTTGGGCAAATTCATCAGCGTCGTCAGTTCTCTCGGTTCCGCATCGGCCAGAATCCTGCCTTTGGCGATCACGATGACGCGGTTGCAAATCTGCTCGACCGTTTCGAGGATGTGGGAGATGTAGAGAATGGCTTTGCCTTCGGCGGCGAGAGCTCCGAGAAGATCTTTCAAAAGCCGGCAAGACATTGCATCCAGGCCGGAAAGGGGTTCATCGAAGATGAGAAGTTTCGGGTTGTGCAGCAGCGCGGCGGCAATCAGAACCCGCTGACGCATTCCCTTGGAGTACGACGAGATAGGGGAATACTGCCAGGAGTCGAGATGGAGAAGGCGGAGCAGAGCCGTGGCCTTCTCCTCAAGGAGGACTTCGCGTATGCCGCGCAGCCTACCGACGAGCTGAAGGTATTCGAGGCCCGAGAGATAGGAATAGAGATGTGCTTCTTCGGGGACGTAACCGAGGGTCCGGCGGTAGCCCACCAGATCGTCGCGGATGTCGCGATGCTCGAAGCGCACGTGGCCGTCATGGGGCCGCAGCATGCCCGTGATCATCTTCACCGTGGTGGATTTACCTGCGCCGTTGGGACCGAGAAAGCCCACGATTTCGCCAGCCGAAACCGTAAAGCTGACGTCCTGGACGGCGGAAATGCCGCGGAAACTGCGAACGAGATTCTGGACCTGAAGCATGAATCTCCGGGAGCCGCACCCTATGTAGTATTCAGCATTACTACGAACAAATCCCCTTGTCAAGTAGAATGCTACCTAGGTATGATGCATGCCATGGGCGCTGACCCCAAGCTCTCGCATACCGCAGCCATGATCCTGCAGGCCATCCACGCGGGATACAAATATGGCTTCAGCATCATGGAGATGACGGGATTGCCGAGCGGGACCGTATACCCCGCCATGCGTCGGCTGGAGCGCGATCAGTTGATTCGCTCGCAGTGGGAAAAGCAATCGATCGCCGAAGCCGAGCTACGTCCCGCGCGGAAGTACTACAAACTGACAGCGGCGGGAATCACGAGTTTGGAAGCAGCCCGCAATCGTTATCCACTCCTCGATCGACTCATCCCGATAGAGGAGAAAGTAGTCCGGTGAGCCGGGTGGCGGAGCTCATGCTGCGCGTGGCGCACTTCGCCTTACTGCGATGCGTTTCGTGGTTCGTCCCTTCCGCACAGCGTGAAGAGTGGCGCCAAGAATGGGCAAGCGAAATGAGCCACGCCCGGCAAACCTGCTCGCCAACGCAGACTCTCTCCTGGAAGGCAGCGCACAAACTCACGTGCTTTTGTTTGGGATCTTTTCAGGATGCCGTATGCGTTCGCCGGTTGGAGGCAAAGGAGCGGATTTCTTCAGCCCTGGGGCGCGGCTCCGCGCGCCATTGCATGCTGTGGCTCGGCGCGGTCGTGGTTTTCAGTGCTGTTATCGCCTGTTACTTGCCGGGAATCCAAAGCCAAAACGATGCGTCTGAGAAGCGCCCGCATTCGGGAGTCATTCTCATCGAGAGCGCCCTAACCGGAAAGACATTGAATTCGTCGATTCCCTTCAGGGCGTATCGGAATTGGGATTCAATTCGCCAGCGGTTCTTCACCAACCTGGCGTTTTATTGGACGGAAGACCTGCCCATGAGTTCAGCCGCGAATGGCCGCCGCACATTGCGTATTGCGCACGCCAGCAACGATCTGTTCGCGGTCGTCGGGGTAGAGCCAGTCACAAATTCTGCCGAGGAAGAAAGAGACGCCAACCAGCCTCGCGCTGTCCTGAGCCGGTCCGCCTGGCGCGAGGATTTCGATTCCAATCCGGCCGTCGTCGGCTCCACGCCATGGGTGGCTGGCCGTCATGTGCGGATTGTGGGCATTGCGCCA
The DNA here is from genome assembly GCA_030041305.1 of Acidobacteriaceae bacterium. Taxonomy (GTDB): domain Bacteria; phylum Acidobacteriota; class Terriglobia; order Terriglobales; family Acidobacteriaceae; genus Telmatobacter. The sequence continues at coordinate 1,140 of JASHOC010000014.1, read as the reverse complement.
GACGATTCATGGCGTCTCCCCGAGAAGCCGGACCTTTGGATTCTTGAATCCAATGCACAATTAGCCCGCGAGTCTCCGCATGCGTTGGGCTATGTCATCGCGCAATTGTCGTCTCAAGGCCGGGGGATGATGACGGGCGACGCCGTCCGGATCTCGGCATTCGCTGCGAACGGTGAGGAGACTGATCTCTTCGGGGCCACTCTGGCGCTTCCGGCATGCGGGACTTTTTCTCTTTACGTCTTCGCTTTTTTCCTGGCAATCCTGGCCATGCCGGCGGTGACTTCAGTCTTCCAGAGCGAATCGGAGTTTGCGTCCCATCGCCCTTCCTTCAGAGACAGAGCAAGAGGCTGGGCGTTTCTGGGAACGAAGTTTGGATTGATAGCCGCACTCGGGTATTTCGGAGCCACCGATATTGCCTATTGCTGGTCCGGCGGCTATTCCCCTTCGGCGGAATTGCTTCAACTTGTCGGCAGTTTCGGCATCTGTCTCGCCGGATTGCGCTGGGCGTTGATCGATCAGAGCCGTCGTTGTCCCGTTTGTCTGCGCATGGTCACGCATCCTGCCCAGGTCGGCATCGCCTCCTGTACTTTTCTCGGCTGGAATGGAACCGAGATGGTCTGTATGGGCGGCCATGCTCTGCTCCATGTGCCCAATCTTCCCACAAGCTGGTTCAGCCGCCAGAGATGGACATACCTGGACAAGTCCTGGGACTTCCTGTTTGCGACCGCAGCGGGCCGGTTCTAGACCCCAGGGGAGAATCTGGCGCACTCGCCCTCGCGGGACGGGCAGGCGGATACCGGTTGCCATCCATTGTTCCCGTCACGGCCACCTTGGTTTGCGATCGAGTCACCCTGGTGCGAGAGCGATTGAACAGTTCGAGAAGGATTAGGGGGCTGTGTACATGATTCGTCAACATGTACCTGCGGCTTTACGCCCCGGGGGTTGCCTGGCTAGTACTACAGTTGTAACTGTATGATAGACTGAGGGTGCTCAGGCAGAGACTCCGCGGTCAGGATGGAGAAGTCGATCCGAGGATGGCGGAAGGAGTTGGTGCGGGTGCACCAGCGGATAGGGGATGTGTTTGCGCGCTCGGAGGTGGGGGAGCGGAGTCTGGCGTATCTGGAAGGTCTGCTGAGCGGC
>JASHOC010000013.1 GCA_030041305.1 Acidobacteriaceae bacterium | reverse complement strand
CACCGTTGCTCCCGTATCCGGGGCCGGTGTACACAATCACACGCGCAGGACTCGCTTGCCTTGAAGCTTGCGGCGAGGGTTTGGTCAGCCTCACGTCGGAATCAAGGACGCTTGCGAACCCGAATCAGATGCAGCATTGCCTGGAATTGGCAGAGGTGCGCGGGGCGATCCGCCGGGCTGGGGTCTTGAGAGAGTGGTCCAGCGATCTTGAAATCCGCTCCATTAACCAGTCGATTGACGTGCCCCTGGCGAAGGACTATGACGCGATCGCTGATGTGGAATGGGAAGCGAAGTCGTACAGAATTGCGATCGAGTACGAACGGTCACTGAAGTCTTCGGAGCGATATCGCGACCTCGTGTCGGCCATAGCCAGCGAGCGACAGGTTCAGTTGATCCTTTATCTCACCTCGTCGGTTGACCTGCTCTATCAGTTGAAGGCGGAGTTCGATCGGCAGGATTTCCCTGTAGCCCTGGCGCCGTCGCATTCCTTCCGGGCCAATCCGCTGGCTGTACGGCTCTACACGACGCGCAAGTTCGAGCAGACAAGAGCCACCATGCCGGTGCTCATGCGTATGCTCGCCCCCGGCGCAAGAGAACTTCGAGCCTAATATTCCCAGCCCAATTATCCAAAAATGCGCACGGTCCTGCAGACTTTTTCAGTTCTGAGGTGGCAGGCACAAGCGAACATTCGCGTTCCGAGTTGAACGCTACTTGCGCGCAAATGCCGTTAAAGGGCGAATATTTTGAACCCATTCCGAGGGTATTCCCCTCGGCCTTTCGGGTCTTCCGGTTGTCTTCCTCCCGACCACCTCTGAGCGTCGGAAGCTTGTGAAGGGAAAGGAGATATTTCTGACTATCCCCAAACCAACGCGATTTTTGAGGCTAGGAGGGAATGTGCACTGAATCTCGGGATTTTTCCGTCGATCGGACTGCGAATTCGCCAACATGAGTATGCCAGGAATCGCCAAGCTGCTTGGTTGTGAAGACATGAATGATCGTCACTCGTTTCGAAGAAGTTGCGCCGGGTGAACGGACAGAGCTCGTCGCGCGGGTAGCGCAGCCGAGAGAAGCCCGATTAGCATCATCGTCATGATTGCCGCGATGATCACCGGCGGGTCATAGGCAGACGCTCCGAAAACGACGCTCGCCAACAAACGGCTCGCAGCCGCTCCAAGGAACAGACCAGCTACCGAACCGAAGCTTAAGAGCAGCGCGACGCGGCCAAGGGCGGCGCGCAGCACCTGTGAGTGGTGCGCCCCAAGCGCCACTCGTATTCCCAGCTCGCGCATGCGGCGCGTCACTGTATACGTCGCCAGGCCGAAGATGCCAGTAATGGAGAGCATCATGGCAAGCGCGCCAAGTATGCCAAGAGCGATGGTCGCAGCGCGCGCAGGGAAGGTTACCATTGCCAGCGCATCTGGCCATCTCTGGAGCGTAAACAGTGGCAGATTACTGTCAACCCCGGCGACAGCATTGCGGATGAGTGGCAGCATCTGGGACGCAGGGTGGTCCGAGCGGATGAGGAGCACGGTGTCGCTGTTCGGGCTCTGAAGGATTGGCCAAAAGATTGCCGGAGCGGGATCTTCCGTCAGTGTTTCATATTTCCCGTCCTCCACCACGCCGACGATTTCTTGCTGTTCACCAGGCCTTGGAAGGTGCCGCCCAACAACATTGGTGGTGCCAAACAATCGCGTTGCGAAAGTCTGGTTGACGATCGCAACCCGTGGCGTCTGGGCGTTGTCATTGTCTGTGAAAGCGCGACCCGCGAGCAGATGTGTTCCAGCTACGTGGAAATACCCCGGCGAGACGTTGTAGAAATTAGCGCTGAGTTTGGCGGAAGAGAGATTGAAGTCGGAGGTTCCCGGAGCCCAGATCGCTGTATTCGACTGGTTGATGCTCAGCGGAGTGGTATTTGACCACGCGGCCTCTTGCACTCCGGGGATCGCCTGAACGGAAGCGAGGAGTTTCTTCTGGACGAGGGTTTCCGTGGCCTCGGAATAGCCCGCCAAATGCACATCCATTGTTGCCAGCACCACGCCTTCCGGCTGGAAACCGAGAGGCACTCGAAAAGTCCGCTGGAGACCGCGCACAGCGACAAAGGATGCAGTCACCAGCAGACAACAAAGGGCGATCTGAACTCCGAGCAAAACGTCGCGCAACGTGATGCGTCGGTGTTTGAGGTCGGCGACATCGGAGGCTTTCAGAACTTGGTTTGGATCAGTTCGCCATACATGGCGCGCTGGAGTGATCCCGAAGAACAAGCCCGTCGCCAGCGCCAGCGAAACAGCGAACGCATAAACCTGCGGCTTCGGTTGTACCGCGAACTGTACGGGCAATTCCGCGCTGATTGGCAAGTGGCTGATGCCGGCAAGCATGAGTTTCGCGGTGACCGATGCTGCTATCCCGGCTCCCGTTGCCAGTATTACCGCCTCGGTTACCAGTTGTCGGAGAATGCGTCCGCGACTTGAACCAATCGCAAGTCGGATACCCAATTCCCGCGCGCGATCGGCGGTGCGCGCCGCGAAGAGTCCGCCTAGGTTGACACACGCTGCCA
>JASHOC010000088.1 GCA_030041305.1 Acidobacteriaceae bacterium | reverse complement strand
GATGTTCATTTTCTCGGCGATGTCCTCGGTGACCACGTTCACCACGAACTCGCCCGTGCGCCGGATGTTACGCGCCGTATCCTTGGGCGCGAATTCGCTGTCGGGCCGGTTCTGCACGCCCACCCCCACAATCGGCGGATCGGTTCCGAAGTAATTGAAAGCGCTGAACGGCGCAGCGTTGAGATGACCGCGCTCGTTCATACTGGTGATCAGGGCGATGGGTCGCGGGGCGATTAGCCCGATGAGCAGCTTGTAAGCGACGCTGACGGAGGCGGTTTCGAGATTGAATTGCATGGAGGCGCTTTCTAGCTCCTAGCCTCTAGCTTCTCACGGAGCCGGACAGGGGCCCCGGCAGCAGGCCAGCAGCCGGCAACCGCGTGCTTAAGTCAACCCCTTACCAAAGCGTTCTCCCTGATTTCAAAGCTTTTCCACCACAAATCCCTGGCGCCGGTAATTACCCTCGTTTGCGTTACGCTGGTTCAGCAATCGAAATTGCCAGCGATATCGGAGAAACCTCGGCAGCGTGCATCTTTATTTGAGACACCTGCACGGGAATGCGGACAAGCATTCTGTTTTCAAACACTTGTGAAAGTCATGAAAAAATAACTTCCTTGTTTTCAGGCACTTATCAGTCAACGGGAAGTAAGTTTCCTGTTTTCAAACACCTGCGATCCGTTAAAAAATAAGTTGCTTCTTTTCAAACACTTGTGAATTCATGGCAAAAATAACTCTCCTGTTTTCAGGCACTTGCTCAAAACAAGGAGCGAGGTCAGCCGGGAGATTCACCGCCGCCCAGAAAGGAAAAGTCCAGACTTGCGGCGCGCTAATTTGCCAGCCGTTGAGCACGACCCGCACGATCTCTCGATGCCCTCTCTCTGTGCGACTTTTCCGCGCCAGGATCGAAGAGCTGCAAGCTGCCTTTCAGCAGTTCAGCATCACGGCGGAGCAGCCCGGCTGCTGCGGACGCCATTGCACCAGGAAATCGGTGACCGACGAGGACTGCATGTGTCTCATGGCCTCGAATTGGCCGTTTTTCTGGCTGTAGAGCAGCTTACCGTGATCGCTGAGAACGGCGAGCGCCGGCACTCCCTTATGAATGGGGACCCCGTATCTGCTCGCTAGATCCAAGTTCGCGTCCATCTGGCCGATGTTGACATGCACCAGTACGAAGTTGGCGTTGAGAATGGGCCAGTTTTTGGCATTGTGGAAATAAATGTCGAGCACCTGGCAATCGGGACACCAGTTTCCACCGAAGTCGAGCAAAACGCGCTTGCGGCTGGCCGCGGCGGTCTTGAGGGCGGCGGCGATATCCGCCTTGGCTTGGTCCGGGGCGGGGTAGATGATGCGGTCCGCCGGCCGCGCCGCGCCGGACACGATGGTCAGCAGAGCGGCCAACACAAGCAGTTTGAGTTTTTTCACTTAGTGACCTCCACGCATGATTTAGTCTGCCATAGGCGCGTCACGCCGCTCAAAATCCTTTTTGCGGCGGCCCCGGCCGGGGGATGTGCCGACCCGGCGCCGGCGCGTGTACTCTGTTGATTGGATGCCAGACCCCGCACAATTTCGTGAGCGCCTGGAGGCGACGTCGTACCCGGACCTGGGAGCCATGATGGAGAGCTACGCGCAGGCCGCAGCCGAACTGGCCGGGAAGTCCGCCGTGCATTCACGTAACTAGTTGATAATAAATAAGATATTTGAAGATGAGGTGCGCACTGTGTAAGCAGATGTGAAAGTTTTCGGTTTTCTTACCGGTTGCACTTCTTCTCTTCTGCGTTCCCAGGACGCGGATTGGCGAGAGAGGTTCGTTCCCAGTTATCGTAGTGCACCTACGACGTCAGGAAACATCTCAAATCGGAGTGCTTGGATCTCGCGGGGCCTGCCTCTATCTTGTTTGGTTCTGCCTGACATTATGTTTCTGCAAAATAAGCTAATTTCAGCTCTGCGCAATAGGCTAAAATTAGTAAAGCAGAAAAAGCTAACCGGAGCCAACCATGCCCGCACCTGCCGAAAAATTAGCCCAATCGCTGGAAATTCTGGGCCGGCTCCAGGAAGCGGAGAACAAAGCCGCAATCCGCGCCAAGGATCTGTCGCGAACACATCGTGAGCGTCTGATTGCGAACGGTTTTCTTAGGGAGGTCATCAAGGGCTGGTATATACCGAGCCGGCCCGAGGAAATCTCTGGCGGAAGCACCCCCTGGTACGCATCCTTCTGGCGATTTTGTGCGGCCTATTTGAAGGAACGCTTCGGTGCGAACTGGTGTCTTTCTCCGGAACAATCACTTTCATATCTGGCGGGCAATCGTACTGTGCCACGGCAGCTCATGGTGCGCTCGCCCCGGGCGCGCAACCGAATCACCACTCTTCCGCACAATACGTCTTTGTTCGATGTTCGCGCGGCGCTGCCCAAGGCTGACGATACGGAACTCCGTGATGACCTTCGGCTCTTTTCGCCGGAGGCCGCTCTGATCGCATGCTCTCCGCGCTTCTTTTCAAGCAATCCAACGGACATGCGGGCTGTACTGCTGACTCTTCGCGACGCCTCCAGCCTCCTTCGCCGATTGCTGGAGGGCGGGCATTCGACCATTGCCGGAAGGCTCGCGGGCGCCTTCCGCAACTGCGGAAGGGAGCGCATCGCCGACGACATTGCAAAGACAATGATCGCAGCCGGGTACGAGATTCGCGAAAGCGATCCGTTCGCCGATAAGCCCGGTCTTTTCTTTTCAACGCGGGAAACTTCTCCTTACGTCCGCCGAATTCAATTGATGTGGCAGAAAATGCGTGATCCCGTTCTGGAGGTGTTCCCTCAGGCCCCCGGTCGCCCACGTGCTGTTCAGGCGTATTTGAAGCGCGCGAATGATGCGTATTTGACGGATGCCTATCACTCGTTGTCCATTGAGGGGTACCAGGTTTCGCGGGAGCTGATCGAGCGAGTTCGTAGCGGCGCATGGAATCCCGACGCCGACCCACTTGATCGGGAACAACGAAACGCCATGGCGGCACGGGGGTACTGGCAGGCCTACCAGGCGGCACTCGGAAGCATTCGCAAGGTACTGCAAGGCAAGAATGCTGGAGAGGTGGCGGATCACGATCACGGCGCTTGGTATCGCGAGCTCTTTGCGCCAAGCGTAGCTGTCGGACTCTTGAAGCCCGCCGATCTGGCCGGCTACCGCAACGCCCAGGTCTATATTCGCAATTCGATGCATGTGCCGATGAACTCGGACGCTGTGCGTGACGCGCTTCCGGCCTTTTTCGACCTGCTTCGTCAAGAGGAGGAACCCGCGGTCCGGGTTCTTCTTGGGCATTTTCTTTTCGTCTACATTCATCCCTACATGGGCGGCAACGGACGCATGGGGCGCTTCCTGATGAATGTAATGCTGGCATCCGGTGGGTATCCATGGACTGTGATCCCGGTCAGCGAACGCAGAGTATATATGTCCGCTCTCGAACAGGCAAGCGTCCATGAAAACATTACGCCATTTGCTCGCTTTCTCGGCGGGCTTGCCGAAAAGGGGCTTCGCGGAGAACCCTATCCGGATACACCCTGATCGTTATTTCGTTAGTTCCAATGCAGAATCAGTGTAAAAGGACTTGCATGAGTGCAAAACAACAAAGCGCGAGCAAGAGCAAGGAGTCTGGAAGTGAACGAAATGGCGGCTGGACGGCTCTGAGCTGGGACGATCTGACCGAATGGGCGGGATCGCGCTCGGTGGACCGGGGAAGAGCCTACCAAAAACAGAGGCGCGTCCATGATCTCGCGATATCAGAAGATGGCCGGCTTTTGGCTACAGTCACTGGCGGCTCACGATATGTAGTTATGGTCTGGTGCGAACCATCGCCGAACAGGCGAGGGGCGATATATTCCCGTTGTACCTGTCCGGTGGGCGTGAGCAGTTGCAAACACGCTCTTGCGGTAGTGGCTGAATATCTTCAAAGATTGGGTCGCGGTGAGAAGACTCCCATAGCAAACCAGGACGATGACCGCTGGGAACTACTTGCCGACGAGAGCGGCGACGCGGACAAGGATGACGTGGACGATCTCGAACTCGACATGGATTCCGAAGATGATGAGGTCGATGAAGAATTCTATGTCCGCCGTCATCGGCGCCAGGCGGTTTCCGAAAAGAAAACGCGCAAGGCAAAAGACGAAAAGATCCGGAAGCATATCGAAGCAAAGAACCGCGAGGAACTAGTGGCGTTGGTCTGGTCACTCACCGAGCGCTTTCCTGAGTTGCGAGAGGAGTTCAGCGATCGCATTGCATTGGGCGAGGGTAATGTTGACCGCCTGGTGACCGAAACGCGGAAAGAACTTAGACGCGTCGCTTCCGAGGCGGGCTGGCGAAACAGTTGGACGGGTGAGGGACAGACGCCAGACTACAGTCGCGTGAAACATCGTCTAGAACGGTTGCTGGAACTCGGGCATCCTGACGCCGTGGTGCGCCTGGGAACAGAAATCATGACGTTGGGCAACGAGCAGATCGGCCAATCGAACGATGGGGGCGAAACCGCGGAAGCCGTGGGCGAATGCCTGCCGGTGATCTTTGAAGCCGTAGTTGCATCAACCCTCACACCAGCGCGCAAACTGCTTTTCGCCATAGACGCGCATCTACGTGACGACTATGGCATTGTCAACGATGCCGCCGACTCTGTTTTGAAGATGCCCGACGCCAAGGCTGCCTGGTCCGAAGTCGCCGATGTGATGGCCCAGCGCGCCAAGTCACCTGTGAAGGAAGAGGATCCCTTCTCCCGAAAATACCAGCACGAGCGCATCGCCGACTGGTTGATCCGAGCGCTTGAGAATGCGGGCCGCAACGACGAGGCTCTTGCAGTTTGCGAACAGGAAGCCCGCGTCTCCGGCAGCTACGAACGGCTGGTCCAACGCTTGATTGAGATGAAGCGGTACGACGAGGCCCAGCGCTGGGCGGCCGAGGGAATCGAAAAGACAGTCGCAAAGCTACCCGGCATTGCATCGAGCCTGGAAAAACTGCTGGGCGAGATGGCTGTTCAGCGCAGGCAATGGCCAATCGCCGCGGCTCACGCGGCATTGGGATTCTTCACTCATCCCAGCCGCGAGAGCTTTCAGCAGTTGCTCAAGGCTGCAGCCAAAGCCGGCTGCAAAGACAGCATCCGCGGCATTGCGCTCAACTTTCTCGAAACCGGCGTCTCTCCCCTGTCGTCGCCAGGTAGGGCATCGGTGAAGAGCGCAGCGAATGCAGAATGGCCACTGCAAATGCCGGATTATCTGCTTCCGCTATTGAACAACGGATCCAAGTTTAGCCGGCCTGCGAGCCCACATTTAGATGTGCTGATTGATATGGCCATCGCCGACCATCGGCATGACGAGGTCCTTCGTTGGTATGACGTCATGTTGGCCGGGCAAAAACACAGAGGAAATACACCGTGGTATGGCTCGAGCAGCCACGGAGATCGCGTGGCGGCTGCCGTGACAGAATCGCACCCCGAGCGGTCGCTTGCCATCTATCGTCAGCGCGTGGACGATCATCTACCGCACGCTAGCGTTTCCGCTTACGAGGCGGTTGCTGGTTATCTACGCAAGATGCGGCCCATCTTTCAACGACTTCATCGGGAAAGCGAAGGGAATGGGTTGCTCGCGGCAATTCGCCTGCGTTACAAAAACAGGCCCAAGTTTATGGAGATTCTCGACAAACTGGATCCAAGACCAATTGTGGAACAGGCAAGAGTTCAGCGATAGGCCTTGGGAAGACAGGTTCGACACGGGATTGAAAATGCTATGGACGAAGGCGGGCAGATGTCTTTTCCAGGACGTGATCTCGAAGAAGAGAACAAAGCTCTTCGAGCAGAAATTGAGCGTCTGCGACAGGTACTGGCTTCGAACGGCCTCACTTCAGCTTCCGCGTTAACCAATCAACATACCTCAGGTCTGCCAGTAGTTCTCAAACAACCGGAAGACCGCCAAGAACGCGCCAAGCAGCGAATCGCTCTTTTCCGAAGCTTGTTTCATGGTCGCGAGGATGTTTATGCAAGACGTTGGACAAGCGCGGACGGCCGCTCAGGATATTCGCCAGCGGCGCTGATGGACTGGGTGGCGATACATTCGAGCAGTCCCGAAGACCGTAAGAAGGTTGCCCGACAGACCCGCACATTTCTTCCGCTGACTGACGCGGTCATCGAGGACCATCTTCTTGGCAAAGAAACAGTCGGTGTTTACCCTTTGTTATCGGACGAGACATGCTGGTTTCTCGCCGTCGATTTTGACAAAAAATCCTGGCGGGAAGATGCCCGCGCCTATCTCGATACCTGTGCAGCTATGGGTGTCCCGGCCTCCCTCGAACGTTCGCGGTCGGGAAATGGCGGGCATATATGGATCTTCTTCGATCAGCAGTTTCCCGCTGTCGTTGCACGGAAGATGGGGAGTGCGATTTTGACTCGCACAATGGAGCGGCGTCATCAGCTCGGACTTGACTCCTATGATCGCTTCTTTCCGAATCAGGACACCATGCCGAAAGGCGGCTTAGGTAATCTGATTGCCCTTCCTTTGCAATTCGGTCCGCGGAAACAAGGGAACAGCGTATTCCTCGATGCGGATTTCGCTTCATACACAGATCAGTGGGGCTACCTGTATTCCGTCCAGAGGGTGTCGATGTCGTCGGCAATGGTAATCGTGGAGGAAGCTCAGAGTAAAGGTGATGTGATTGGTGTTCGCATGAGCTTCAGTGGCGACGACGAATCGCAAGATCCTTGGACACTTCCGCCCTCGCGCCGCAGGGTAGAACCTCCTATTGAAGGACCATTCCCGGAATCTGTAAAGGTCACGCGTGCAAACCTTGTCTACGTCGAAAAGCAGGGATTGCCGCCAGCGATGATCAATCGTGTCCTGCGGATTGCGGCTTTTCAGAATCCGGAGTTTTACAAGGCACAAGCTATGCGGCTATCCACCTTTGGCAAGCCTCGCATTATCTCCTGTGGTGAGGATTTTGCCAAACACGTCGCCATCCCGCGCGGATGTTTAGGCGACGTTCTCGAGCTGCTATACTCGCACGGCATTCGCTCTCAGATTCAAGACGAGCGCTATCCTGGTATCGCAATTGTCGCTGAGTTTCGTGGCCAACTCCACCCGGGACAGGAAAGCGCCGCTGGCCAGATGTTGGAACACGATGACGGAATACTCTGTGCGCCAACAGCCTTCGGGAAAACTGCCATTGCCGCATGGCTTATAGCGCAACGCAAAGTCAACACGCTCGTACTTGTTCATCGCCGTCAATTGCTCGATCAGTGGCAGGCGCGGCTGGCGATGTTTCTTGACCTACCGCCCAACTCGATTGGATCAATTGGCGGTGGCAAGGTTAAGAGAACGGGCATTCTCGATGTCGCCGTTATTCAGAGTCTGCGCCAAAATCATGCAGTGCAAGATCTCGTTTCCGAGTACGGTCAGGTCATAGTCGATGAATGCCATCACCTTTCAGCGTTCAACTTTGAACAAGTGATACGCGCGATCAAGGCGAGATTTGTCGCCGGTCTCACAGCGACGCCGACGAGAAAAGACGGGCATCATCCGATCATTCAGATGCAATGCGGCCCGATCCGTTTTAGCATGAGCGCCAAGGCAATGACGGAGTCCTCACCATTTCAACATCTCGTGATCCCGCGTTTGACGGCATTCCAGATGCACAGCGGAACTGCCGATACCACCATTCAGGAAATCTATCGGGCACTGGCACAAGACGAGACGCGTAACAATTTGATCACTTCCGATGTTCGCACAGCCCTGCGCGATGGCCGCTCCCCACTTCTGCTTACTGGAAGGACCGACCATCTGCTGCACTTGGCTGACTTGATGAGAGGCACCACTAGGCATCTTTTTGTCCTGAAGGGCGGCATGGGAAAGAAACAAAGGACTGCAATTAGTGAAGCGATGAATGCGGTCCCCGTCGATGCGCCACGGCTGATTCTGGCTACAGGAAGCTACGTCGGCGAAGGATTCGACGATGCGCGGCTCGATACACTCTTTCTGGCAATGCCTATCTCCTGGAAAGGAACCCTGCAGCAGTACGTGGGCCGACTGCATCGCGTACAGGACGGGAAACGGATTGTTCAAGTCTACGACTACGCCGACATCGCCGAGCCAATGCTCGCCCGCATGTACGAGCGCCGTCGGAAAGGATACGCCTCAATCGGTTATGAACTGATCCCGCTGCAAATTTCAATTGAAGTGGGAAACAACAATGCGACTGAGCCACATGAAAACTCCACCATGTTAGAGGGCTAGAGTGCGCCCTGAGCAAAGGGATAATGTCGCGAACAAGACCCCGGTGCTTGACTCGCCTTTGGCGGTCTTGCTATCCGCAGTGGATGCAGGTATTGCAATAGGGAATGGACATGAAAATGTGCAACAGATGTGAGTTTTCGGGAGAGGTGCGTACTTCAGAAGCAGTAGCCTTGAGCGACCCAGTAATGCCAGTCTCCGATGGCCTGGGTGGTTGATTCGTCTCCTCCAATAGCCTTCAGCTGAGAGAGTGGCACTGCGACATTTCGACTATTCCAGCGGGTCATCACGAGCATGTCGCTCGCGCAGCTATCCTCAGGCGCCATCTTTCGGATCTCGACCGTTTCCCCTTTGCGCAGCGGAGAGGTTGGCAGGGAAGCCACGCACTGCGCATGGAAGGGGAACTGGAGCTTGTCTTCGAGGTAGTAGCACCAGCCCATGGCCTGTTCTTCCGGCCCGT
>JASHOC010000012.1 GCA_030041305.1 Acidobacteriaceae bacterium | reverse complement strand
TGATATATCAGAACTTTGGGCGGAGAAATGAATTTCGGTGATAGTATAGGGATGATTCGAAGTGTGTTTTTTCTATCTATATCTCAAGGAGATGCGAAGAGTGCGAGCGATCAGTAAATCCGAGCCGCGCAAAAGCGCGCACACGCCCCACCATCTAGATAGGTCCAGGAAATCGCTTTCCAGTCGCGCCTACCAGCAGATTCGAGATGAGATTCTCAGCGGAGATCTCTCGATTGGAGACGTCATTTCGCGGCGACGGCTCGCCAAAAGGCTCAACATGAGTTTCCTGCCCGTCACCGAGGCTCTTAAATGCCTGGAAACGGAGGGACTGGTCGAAAGCCGCCCGCGGATTGGAACCCGGGTGCGCGTACCCAGCGAACAGGACATCCGCGACAGCAACGTGATCCGGGAGGCTCTGGAGTCGCAGGCGGCGAGATTATGCGCACAGCACATGACCGACGAGGAAAAGAAGCAGCTTCGCACCAGCGCCCGGCATCTGGATGAGCTCCAGAAGATGGGTGCCCTCGAACCTGAGGATTCACGATTCTTATTCTCCGTCCATACCTACCATATGCAATTCCACACCCGCATCGCAGAACTGGGCCGCTGTCCGGGGCTGTGCCGTGCAATTGAGAAAGAGCATGTCCTTATCTTCAACTGGCTCTATGACATAGCAGCGCATCGGCGGACCCAGCCGGAGGCATTCCATGCGACGCTGGCCGAGGCCTTGTGCAGTGGCGATCCGCTGGTCGCCGATACAGCCATGCGCGAGCACGTGCGCTATGGCCTCGACCAGGTATTGGAGCGTCTGGCCAATTTCGACAAAGGGGACGCTTGGCGGTTGAAGAGCAGGAAGCCTGAGCAAACCGGGAAAATATCTGCCAATGGCTACGTCAAGCAGGGCATTTGAGCTCAATGGAAGCCCAAGGGGGCACGCCTTGCCGTCAGTCCCGGGACGTTTGACCAGTAGTAATCGGGATTCGGCGGGACGGTGAGAGCTGATCCTTGCTTGGGGTGAGCGGGAAACCCGGTCCCGTCTCTCGCCTGACGCCCGCCAACGACAGCATACCTTCCTTTTTGATGCGGTCGATGCCGATACGGAGGCAAATGCGGCATCCCTTCAGATTGACCCTTTATCCATTCCACAGGAATCCCGCTAAATCCTATCTCTTCTAAGGGTTGTGGCCCCTAAACCGTTCAGGGCCTCAAAAAATAGCATTCCTTCTTGACAAGTTGATCAGTTTGATATATCAAGGTATCGCCTCGCAAATCGGAAGGCGGACCGGGTCAAGGTTTCTTTACCAACATCCCCGCGGTTTTGTTGAGCATGATCGTTTTTACATAAGTTGCCGCTGATCTTGCGACAGTGGCCTAGAGGAGTTAGATCTGAGCACAAAGAGCGGAAAGTAGGTATTCGTCTCGAGAAGTCGACTGAGGCCGCGTGTCGCAATTGTTCGAAGTGGGGCAATTTCGCGCAAGAGACCTTCAAAGGGCGAAGGCATCGATCACGTGCGCCAAAGCGCTTTGGGCGTTAAAAATCTCTCCAGCCTGCAAATTTCCTCGCGTCCCGATCCGGGTGGGCGCCAGAATAAATTCTTTTCGACGGGCCCTTGACAACTCCGTCCTTTTGATATATCACAATGTTGATTTCCCGGATGGGCCGAAACTTCCGCCGCAGCTATTTGGCTACCGCGCTTTTTGAAACTGCTCAGACGTCATGCTGATCGAGGCAGGCGGCATTCACAAATCGGAACGACAACCGCGGACGCAGGGACAGGTGGTCGTTCAGTCAGCTACCAGAGAGACCTTTAAGCCCACAACCAAACGTTTTAGCAGGAGGACCAAATGAAAGGCCGAAGGCTTCTATCGTATTGGAGCGGAATTCTGGTTCTGCTCATTTTGGGGGCATACAGCACTCAGGGGGCTTATGCTCAGTTGGCGGTAACGACGGCAACACTCGTCGGCGCCGTTACCGATCCATCCGGGTCGGTGGTTCCACAAGCCGAAGTAACCGTGACAAGCACGCAAATTGGGATTACAAGAAAGTACACGACGACAGCGCAAGGATTCTATTCATTTACCCAACTCCCTCCATCGACCTACCAACTTCAGGTTGAGGCCAAAGGGTTTTCCGTGTATGTCCAGAAGGGAATCTTGCTGGATGCGGGGCAATCCGCAACGCAAGACATAGAATTGACAGTGGGAAGCGTGACTCAGCAAGTTGTTGTTACGTCCCAGGCTCCTCTGCTGAATACGACCAATGCAAATTATGGGGAAGACGTAAACAGTCAACAGCTCTTGGAGCTCCCTCTCAATGAGCGGAATATTGTGGGCCTTATTACCCTCAATTCGTCAGTCAACAACAACGCGGAATTTCAGATCCTGCTGGGAGGAGGGGGCAATACAACCGATGATGCCGACCAGGACCTCTCCTTCCTGAACTTTGCAGGAGGTTATTTTGGCACCTCCGCCTATCTGCTCGATGGAACGTGGGATACCGCCCCCCAATCGTGGGGCGCTGTAGAATATGTGCCGTCGGTCGACGACACGGAAGAGATGAGAATCCAGAACAATTCCTTCTCAGCGCAGTACGGTTGGAGCACCGGGAACGTTGTCGATGTCACGACAAAATCCGGAACAAGTTCGTTCCATGGCGATGCGTACGAGTTTTATCGGAACGCCGCCATGGATGCCAACCTCTGGTTTAGCGACCACGACAATATCCCCAAGGCATCGCTTACCCGTAATCAAATTGGTGTGTCCTTAGGCGGGCCACTTGAGGTACCAAGGCTCTACAAGCAGCGGGACAAGACATACTTTTTCGGTTTGTTCGAACATTTAGGCATTCAAAGCCCTTCGGTCGGGGTTTTTACCGTTCCGGATGCAAACATGAGGGCGGGCAACTTTGCCGAGTTGCTCGGAGCCCAGGTAGGTACAGACGCTCTGGGGCGCCCTATCTTGTCCGGCCAGATATATAACCCGAACAGCGGGCGAGCCATTACCGCCGGCGCGGTTGATCCCGTCACCGGACTCACAGCCACGTCCAGCGGCTATATCCGGGACCCAATCCCAGGGAACAACGTGGCCGCCCTTGGGCCATTCGATGCCGTGGGAGCAAAACTCATTGCGTACTACCCTTCACCTACCAGCACAGCGCTGGCGAACAATCTTGATGTGCCTGGCAATGCCCCCGCAGCCTCCGATGAGTACACCATGCGCGTGGACCAGAACCTCGGCAGTGCATCGCGCTTTTATGCTCGATACTCTTATAAGGCGGAATACAAAACCGGTGAGCCCACATGGTATGGTGCGACCAATCCCGCAAGCCCAGGAGAAAATACCGGTGACAACAGATGGGACGTTGCCGCCGGCTACTTCCATGCATTCAGCCCGAATTTCACCGTGTCTATTCCTGCCGGGGTGAACCTGTGGCATGAATATAATAATGTCTCGTCCTTTAACCTCGGCTTCCATCCCTCCAGCATCGGCTTCCCCAGCTATATGGATAATAATCCTCAATTTCCGGAGGTGAATATCGGGACAGATTCCGGGTTAGGACATGCCGCGAACGATAAGTACGCACACGGCCCAACTACGAGCGCGGCGGTTAACTTCACAAAAATAGCGGGCAGGCACACGATGTCTTTCGGATTCATGGGCATCGATCAGCAGGCTGGCTCGTCGCTCACGTTATATTCAACCGAGATAAATATTTATGGTAACCTTACCGACGGTCCGAACCCGCTGCTTCCTACCGCAAACACTGGCAATGGCGTCGCCCAGACCCTGCTTGGACTGCCGGACTCCGGATCAACAGGAATTGCCTTTTCTCCGACTTATGCGCTACATTCCTATGGCGTGTACGTTCAGGACGACTGGCGTGCCCTTCCAAAACTAACCCTCAACCTGGGCTTACGCTATGAGATTCAGGGGGCCCCGACCTATCACCATAACGCCGCGTCTTCCTTTAACCCCTCCGCCATCAATCCGATTGGAGCCGCAGTTGGCCTGCCCCAGTTGCATGGCGCACTGCAGTTTCTGTCATCAAGCAATCGAGGCGACTACGACACCTCTTATACCAATCTCGCACCCAGAATCGGGTTTAGCTATCGAGTGCTTCCGCCTCTCGTCGCGCGGGCTGGGTTCGGAATTTTTTACCCACCGTTCGCTGGTGAAGGCTACGCAACCGAGGATGGCTACTCTCCGAGTACGTCCATTGTTTCGACTCTGAACAGCGTCAATCCGGTGGCTGGCCTTTCTCTCGAAAATCCGTGGCCTAGCGGCTATGTGGCAGCTACCGACAACTCGCTGGGCGCGCTGCAGGACGTCGGCCTCGGTACTGGCGCCATTTTCCGGAATCACGCGTCGACCTATGTCCAAGAATACATGTTTGGCCTTCAATACTCGATAACGACGAACAACCTCGTGGAAGTCGATTACTATGGAAACCACGGGGTTCATCAGCAATTATCTAGTTTTAATCCAGGCCAGCTATACCCAAGCTATCTGGGACTTGGCGCCGCTGCGCTGGACACCTTGGTTTCTAATCCGTTTTACGGTCACCTTCCCACTGCGGAAAGCGATTGCGGCATGAACAACACAACGGTGGAAGCGGTGCAGCTACTGTACCCGTATCCGCAGTACTGCGGCGTTGGCGAAAGCGACGCTCCGCATGGCTTCTCGAATTACAATGCGCTCGACGCCACTTATACGCGGCGTTTTCATAACGGGTTAAGCGTGCTGATCTCCTACACCTTTTCCAAATTTCTGGACAACACCGAGGGGACGCAGGGGTGGGCCTATGTGGGCAACAGCTCGCCAGCGAATAACTACAATCTGGCCGCCGAAAAGAGCGTCGATGGGGGCGATACTCCTCAGAGCTTAGTGACGAGCTATATCTACGATCTCCCGATCGGTAGGGGCAAACGTTTTGGATCGGGGTTCAATCGTAAGACCGACGCCGTGCTTGGCGGTTGGGAGTGGTCCGGGATCCTCACGGACAAATCCGGGATTCCAGCCTTCGTCAGCGGAAACAACTGGAACTCCTACGGCGGCGATCCTCGTCCGGATGTTATTGGTAGTACGCATGTCGCAAACCAAAGTATCCACGAATGGTTTGACACGGGAGCGTTTGCCTATGCGCCGTATGGAACCTTCGGTACTGCCCCTCGGTACTTTTCCAACATGCGGAGTCCGGATTATAACGACTTCGATACGGGAATCATGAAGAACTGGTTAATCCGAGCGCCGTGGAAGGGCGAGGGCATGCGGCTGCAATTCCGTGCGGAGATGTTCAACGCCTTCAATCACCCGAGTTTTTATTCTCCCAACGGCTCGTATAGCGGATGCGACCCCAATACCAACAGTGCCTGCGTTTCGGGATTCGGTCAAATCACCGCAGCGTTTCCCAACCGGCAGGTACAGATGTCGGGTAAATTCTATTGGTAATTCGCTTGTGAAGGTTTGTTTCACACTTTTGCTGTTCATTCTGTTGGCCATACCCGAGCCTGGATATGGCCAACAGGATCGCGCCTCAGAGTTTGTCTCGCTTTTGACCGCAGCGCAACAAGCCCAAGCGCGAAACGACTACGCGACGGCTGAGGGCGCCTATAAAGCAGCCGTGAACCTGCGGTCAGATATGCCGGAGCTGTGGGCGAATCTCGGGCTCATGCAGAACGCACTCGGCCGTTATTCTGAGGCTATTGAGAGTTTCCACAGGGCGACTCAGCTCAACCCGGCTTTGTACGTCCCCAACCTCTTTCTCGGCATCGATTACACCTACATCAACCGCGCCCGGGAAGCGATTCCCTTTCTGGTCAAGGCAGAGCGGATCAATCCCCGCGACCCGCAAGCGCCGCTCTCATTGGGTCAAGCGTACTCAGCTTTGAAAAACTTCGCCGCCGCAAAGGCCGCCTTTCGGCGAGCTATCGCACTCGACGAAAAGAATAGCTCAGCATGGTTCGCCTTTGGAGTTGCTGCTCTGGACGAAGTTGAGGCGGATGGGTGGAAGCTTTCAAGCGAAAATGCGAATTCTGTCTGGGCGAAGGCGCTTTTTGCCGAATCGCTTCAGGAACAGTTAAGGTTCAAAGAGGCGGCTTCTCAAGAACAGGCGGTCATTGCGCTCGACCCGCACTTCGCATGCGCCCACTCCCGGCTCGGATTTTTGTACATCGCGCAGCAGCAAGACACTGCAGCACTTAGTGAGTTCACTGCGGAATTACAAGGCTGCGCCCTCGCTGCACTCGGGCGCGTGAGGCTACACATCGATGCAGGCGAAAACAAGGAGGCTCTGGCGGAGCTTAGAACTTTGTGGAACCGCGACCCGGGTTTTTTTCGCTCCCACGCCTCTCTACTTACCAACGGACTTGATGCAGAACGTTCGACAACGTTTTCGGCGGTTCTCAATGGCGAGAACGGCGCCGGCGCTGTGGGTTCCGATCTGTACTCGGCGCTATCGGCGGCGGTTCAGGGCTCACCATTACCTGTTGACCCATTCGCCCTTTCCGCAGCCGACAAGAACTTTGGAATTCAAGGAAAATCCTATGCGGCAGAAGTGGATGCCAGGGATGGACGGTATGGCCAGTGCGCCGCTGATCTGGCGGGCAGCGTCGGAGGGAAAAGCGATCACGATCTGCTGCTTCTTGCCAGTTGCGCCTTTATGACCGGAGACTATAATCTCTCAGCCACCTCAAGCGATTTGCTTACGAGCAGATCCCCAGAAGAGTTGGCGGCGCTTTACTGGTCAGTGAAAGCAAATAAGGAGCTCGCTTCTGTGGCATTCGTCCGCTTCGAGCAGTTAGAGCCGGATTCGGAGCAGACGCATCTGCTTGTTGGCGATATGTACCGCCAACGGCAGCGTTATGAGCAGGCTGAGAGCGAATACCGGATGGCGTCGGCGCTCGCTCCACAGGATCCCGCTCCACTCTTCGGTTTGGCGTCGGCATACGCCCATGACTCGAACCTTGACCAGGCGCTGGACACCGCAAAGAGAGCTTTGGGGATGAGCCCGACCGAACCGGACCTCAACCTGTTGGTCGGCGAAATTCTGGTGTCTCGTCGCGAATGGATTCCGGCGGAGGACCATCTGAAGCGCGCACTTGGCGGCGCGAAGCCCCAGATGCTGCCTCATCTGCACGCGCTACTCGGGCAGGTTTACGAGCAAACCGGTCGGGTCCAAGAAGCCATCAGCGAACTCGAGCTGGGGCTGACGAGCGATGAGGACGGATCGTTACATTATCAGCTTGCGCGGTTGTACAGCAGCATTGGAAACAAGGCTGCAGCTCAAGAGGCCTTCCGACAATCGAAATTGCTCGAACAGAAGCGGCGCGAACGGGCGGTCATCGCCGTGCAGGACTCCAGCGATGTCATGCAAAACGATATTCCCTGAGAGGTTGGCTTGATGGGGGTTTCGCAAGGATTCGTCCAGTCCTCGGAAATTTGAGGCGTGATCGCCGGCCATTTGCGATCCATCTGACTGACTCCGTGGGACGGTTCCGTGCGAAAACTGGACGTAGTCGTCGCCCCTCTTTTTCGAGAGCAACTTCGACGGGCCTCGTAAGAAGAACGCGCAACTCGCCCACTCCCTGTACCCTTCGAACTCAATAGCAGATGTTGTTCGCGAAAGGGATTCGGCCGGCCATGAGGAGCGCCAACGATCCCGCAACACGAACTGCCGCTTTCATTGCTTTGATATACTGCCCCCACGATTGCACTCGCCTCGCGTGGCGACTCTCTGCCGAAGACGGCGCTCACATCCCGCTCTTCCGTTTGCAACTCCAGAGGAACAACCCCATGCGCCCACTCCGCCGCCCCGCCACCTTCGCTTTGATCTTCGGCCTCATTTCAGTCGCACTGGCTGGCGCCCAGGAAAAAATCACTCCGATGACGCCGGACATTCCCGAGCACTTTACGCCTCCGCGTTCCGATTACAACTACGCCAAGCGCGTGGTCATGATTCCCATGCGCGACGGTGTGAAGCTCTACGCGGTGATCATGATTCCCAAGGGCGCCACGCACGCGCCGATCGTACTCACACGGACCCCATACGACGCGGCAGCGCGGGCCAGCGCGGAAAACTCGCCGCACATGATCGACGCCATGCCTCTGGGCGACGATGTTTTCGTGAAGGCGGGTTACATCCGAGTTTATCAGGACGTGCGCGGCAAATACGGTTCGGAAGGCGCCTACGTGATGACTCCACCGCCCACTGGCCCGCTGAACCCCAACGGCCCCAACGACACGACCGACGCCTGGGACACCATCGACTGGCTGGTGAAGAACCTTCCTGAATCGAACGGCAAGGTGGGCATGATTGGTTCGTCCTACGAGGGGTTCACGGTGGTCATGGCGCTTCTTCACCCGCACCC
This sequence comes from Acidobacteriaceae bacterium, assembly GCA_030041305.1. GTDB lineage: Bacteria > Acidobacteriota > Terriglobia > Terriglobales > Acidobacteriaceae > Telmatobacter. The sequence continues at coordinate 6,242 of JASHOC010000012.1, read as the reverse complement.
CGCGCTCAAGGTGGCCGCCCCAGAGAGCCCCATGATCGATGGCTGGATGGGCGACGACTGGTTCCACTACGGCGCCTTTCGCCAGACGAATCTCGACTACTTTACCCTGCAGACTACGGCGCACGGGGCGGGCGAAGCCATTCCGCGCCAGAACTACGACGACTATACGAATTTTCTTGAGTTGGGCTCCGCAGGTGACATTGCCCGCTATGGCGGACTCGAGCAGCTTCCCTTCTGGCATGAGGTCCATGACCACCCGGCGTACGATGCATTCTGGCAGGACCAGGCGCTGGACAAGCTCATCGCCAATGTTCCGCTCACGGTGCCTATCCTCTGGGAGCAGGGCTTGTGGGACCAAGAAGATATGTGGGGCGGGAACCACTCCTATGAGGCCGTCGAGCCCAAGGACACCAACAACGATATGAACTTTCTGGTGATGGGCCCGTGGTTCCACAGCCAGATCAATCGCAAAGGGTGGTCGCTGGGACCGCTCAAGTGGAAGGGCGACACCACGTTGCAGTATCGCGAAGACGTATTGCTGCCATTCTTCAACCAATATCTGAAGGATGGCGCGCCCAAGGCCAACACACCGCCGGTGTGGGTCTACAACACCGGCGAAAACCACTGGGACCGCTTCAACAAATGGCCGCTGAGCTGCGAAAGCGGCTGTGATTATACCACGCGGCCGATGTATCTTGATGCGGATGGAAAGCTTTCGTTCGAGGCTCCGGCGGCAGGCGGCGAGCGCTATGAGCAATATATCTCCGACCCGGCCAAACCCGTGCCGTTTACGCCGCGGCCGTTCAACTATAACGACGGAGATGCCTGGCGAACGTGGCTGGTGCGCGATCAGCGCTTTGTGGACGGCCGTCCCGACGTGCTCACTTGGGAAACTCCGCCACTGACCGAACCGCTCGATCTCGCCGGACGGCCCATCGTGCACCTCTACGCTTCGACCAGCGGTACGGATAGCGACTGGGTCGTAAAGCTGATCGACGTCTATCCGGGTGAAGACGCCTACGACGCGACGATGGAAGGGTACGAACTGCCCATCTCGCTCGATATTTTCCGCGGCCGCTATCGCACCAGCTTTGAGTATCCGGAGCCGATCGCGCCCGACAAGCCGCTGCTCTACCAGTTCGGGCTGCCCGTGGTGAATCACGTTTTCGAGCCCGGCCACCGGATCATGGTGCAAGTCCAATCGACGCTGTTCCCGCTGTATGACCGTAATCCGCAGACCTACGTGCCGAACATTTTCGACGCCAAACCGGGAGACTACAAGAAAGCAACCCAGCGCATCTGGTGCACGCCGAATGACGCCAGCTTCATCAGCCTGCCCGTTGTGCCGAAAAGGTGAGGCCGAGCGGTTGGACAAGGTCCTGAAAATGCCGCTTCGATCGCAACACACGGGCGCCCCGGAACCTGCTCTGAGTCTGTCGAAAGATATCGATTTCGAGTAGTGTCTACTTAATCCGTTGCTGGCTTTCAATTGATAGCAAAAGCTCTCCTGCGGTTAAAACCCGAACACGTCGAGTTTGCAAAAATGCCATGGTTCTTTGAAATCTCCACTGTAGTTTCCGGTCCTCTGATGACCCCAAGAAACTGCAGCGCATACGGATTTATGAACCTGACGTTCAACACTTCCACATTCTGTTGATCGTATACGCTCAATGAATGACAGTCGGTCGATATGTGTCCTTTCGAAAATAATTGTTTGGGCTGATGTAAAATTCGTTTTCTTTAGCTCTGCGACTATTCTGCCATCATTGCCGAAAAAATTCGGCGCTTACCGCAATTCCTCCCGCGGTTTTCTCCATCGTTATCATTGTCCTTCCATCCACGCCTAGGACCTGCACGGAAGGACTATCACCGTAAGCTACTGAATTACCGAGGATGACGAGCGTCATGCCGTGCGGAACGCGACCGTCGCACGCATTAGGTGGCGTCGGATCAACCCCGGGAGTAAGGAGTCCGGAAATCTCGTCTTGCTTCTGAATAGCGTCAACGCTTCCCTGTAGTTCGTCAAGCTTCTTCATGACGGCATCCAGATCAAGATGCTCCCGCCATTTTCCTGAGTGATCGTCACATTTCCATTGTTGTTGGTAAGGATCGGACTAAGCGGTCCACTCGTTGAGTTGACGGAGGCGGGTTGGGGGCAACCGGCGAGGGTCGTGCCGCCGCTGGATGATCTTCTGGATGATCTTTTTGATAAGTGTTGCGAGCCGCAACCCACGTAAGGACGGCAATAATTAATAAGGCCGCAAGCGGGAACATCGAATTCTTGTTTCCGCCGAAAAACTCATAAAAAAACTTTAGGCACGAATTGAATTGATTCATAAACGAAAAGCGCAACCTGCGATTCACTTTCCACCGCAGCGTGGATACGCTTCAACTGGCCGAATCCATAAACAGGTGCTTCCGAGACCTGCAGATGGCGCGTCGGCGGATTGTTTAACGAATCGCGTCTATATCCTACCGCAGAAGCTCCTGCAAATCCCATACATGATCGATGATTCCTTGCTTCATCGGCGGGTGGCCCAGGTCCCGCGACGCAGATGAACCACCGTCGCTGGGTGCACCAGGTCCCGCGCATCTGGGGACCTAGGGATATCGATACGATTCGCTCCGGCAAACCGGCGGCCTGTTCTGGGACCCGTCGACTGCGCACTATACGGATCGCATCGAAAGGAGGCCGGAGGAATTCCTGGGCCAGCCCCACGTGTTTGGGCTGACGCGCGAAATTGAAATGAGTCGACCGGCGGGCTCCTGGGTGGGCAGCGTTTTTGAGTATCAGCCTCCACGCTTCTGCTTCAGCCCGAGCGAACAGCGCCTGCTCCTCTCCGCCCTCGATGGCGCCACCGACCAGGAATTGAGCGGCGAACTCGGCGTCTCGTTGTTCACGCTCAAGAAGACATGGCGTTCCATCTACGATCGCGTGACCGCGTTCTCTCCGGAACTCATGCCCGCCGACTCCTCCAAAGAGAACGAAAACTCGGAACGGGGGGGAGAAGAAACAACGATTGATGGCGTGTCTCCGTGCGCACCCCGAAGGGCTGCGGCCAATTTCGCGCAGACTTCTGGAACGGGAGCTTCCGCTGTGCTTACCAGTGGAATCGTGTCTACAACCGAAAGGCGGAAGATCGCGTTGTACTTCACCGGATCCAAGCATGCCGGCGAAAACATCGCCGCCGTATTAAGGCAGCGCAGGCGAGAGCTGTCGCATCCGATCCAAATGCGCGGTGCGCTGTCGCGCAATGGGCCGGGGTTCCACCCCACCGCGCCAACTACGGGCCCGGCGGGAACCCCGGGGTTGGCTACGGGAGTGGAGATCCTGTTGGCCAACTGTCTGGCCCATGGAGGCAGGCAGTTTGTCGAGGTGGCGGAGAACTTCCCTCCCCGAATGCCGCTACGTGCTGGAGATGCTTGGCCGCGTGTATGGCCATGATGCCGAGGCACGGGATCTCGGGCTGACGCCAGACGAGAGGCTGCGGATTCACCAGCAGCGCAGCGCACCGGTGATGGACTAGCGACACTTCTGACTGGAAGCGCAACTGGCCGACCGAAGGACAGAGCCCAACTCTGGGGCTCGGCCAAGCAATCCGGTACCTCCTCCGGCACTGGCAGCCCCTCACGTTGTTCCTCCGTCAGGTCGGAGCCCCGCTGGACAATAACCTCGTAGAAAAAGCTCTAAAGCGAACGGTTCTTCATCGAAAGAATGCCTTGTTTTATTGCGCCCTCAACGGTGCGCAGGTCGGCGATCTGTTCATGAGCCTGATCCATAACTGCCAGTTGTGTGGCGCCGATTCCTTCGACTATCTGATCCGGCTTCAGCGCCATGCCAGGGAGCTGGCAGCCTGCCCCGCGGAGTGAATGCCCTGGAAATATCGCGACAACTTGGCGCGAACTGCCCAGTTATGATGGACCTGCCTGGCCGAGAAGGATACTCGAACGAAGCCGCTGGCGCGGCGGACACTGCCTTGGCGTGCAGCTATGAGCGGCAGTGGCTGCGGTAGGTTGATTCACAAGGAGGAAGACCCCTGTGACCAACCTACGCAAGCGCATGCTGGAAGAGCTCCAGCGGCGCAACTATTCACCATCCACGATTCGCGGCTATATACAAGCCGTTGGACATTTCGCTAAGCACTTTGGAAAGTCCCCCGACAAGCTTGGACCAGACGAGCTCAGAAGCTATCAGGCCTATCTGCTCACGGAGCGCAAGCTGGCCGTGGGCAGCGTGGTGGGGCGCGTTGCCGCTCTGCGGTTCTTCTTCATTCGCACCCTCAAGCGGCGCGATTTCTGGGAGGAGCTGCCATATCCGAAGGACCCGAAGGATAGGCGTCGACTGCCGACGGTGCTCAGCCTGGATGAGGTCGCACGGCTCATCGATGCCGCCGGCAACCTCATGCAGCGCGCGCTGCTCATGACGCTTTACGGCACCGGCATGCGGCGGATGGAAGTATCGCTGCTGAAGGTGAGCGATGTCGACAGCCAACGCATGATGATCCGCGTGGAACGTGGCAAGGGCGGCGGCGGTCGCGACATCCCGCTCAGCCCGGCACTGCTCGAGACGTTGCGCGAGTACTGGCGGTGGAAGAAGCCTCGCACCTACCTCTTTCCAAGCAGCATGCATAAGCGCGGCCCGGACAGACCCATGTCGGACAAGGCTGTCTGGTACGCCTGTACAGAAGCTGCCCGCCATGCGCGGATCAAGAAGCGCGTAACGCCTCACACCCTGCGCCACAGTTGGGCAACGCATTTGCTTGAAGCCGGAACAGACCTGCGCACCATCCAGGTTCTGCTCGGCCATGTGGATCTGGAGACAACTGCCAAGTATCTCCATCTGTCGCAGAAGCACCTGCAGGCAGTGACGAATCCGCTGGAGCATTTGCAGCTGTCCAGCCTCAGCCAGGTATCCCGCGAGTATCACCGGAAACCAGATAGATGAATCGGCCCGCCGTGGAGGTGGCCGACATCCTCCGCGTTCAGGGCGACTGCTTTCGAGAACAGAACCGCGCCTGGCTTGGCTACCAGCAACTGAACGTGTTGCGGGCCATCACCAGTTGCCGCACGGCTGCGCTCGGTGGCCATCTGGATTCCTGCTCGCGATGCGATCTCCAGGCCATCTCATATAATTCGTGCCGCAACCGGCACTGCCCGAAGTGTCAGGCTCAGGCGCGCCAGCGCTGGCTCGCGCGGCGCGAGCAGGACCTGCTTCCCGTGCCCTACTTCCACGTCGTCTTTACTCTGCCTCATGCCTTGAACCCGCTGTGTCAGCGGCATCCCCGGCTACTGTACGATCTGCTCTTCCGCGCCACCAGCGAGACCATGCTTGAAGTCGCAGCCGATCGCAGGCATCTCGGAGCCAGGATCGGTTTCCTCAGCATCCTGCACACCTGGGGACAGAACCTGCGCCTGCATCCTCACCTCCACTGCGTCATTCCCGCCGGCGGCTTCGACCCAGACTACTCGCGCTGGGTTCATCCCAGGTATGCTTTCTTCCTGCCCGTCAAGGTGCTGAGCCGTGTCTTCCGCGGCAAGTTCATCGCGCTTCTCCAACAGGCGCTCCGTAAGCGCCGCATCGACTATCCTTCAACACTCGTGCGTACGCTGCTCAAGGACGATTGGGTGGTCTATGCGAAGCCTGCCTTCGGAGATCCCGTTCGCGTGCTGCGCTATCTCGGCCGCTATACCCATCGCGTCGCCATCAGCAACCAGCGCCTGCTCAGCTTCGATGGTCACTATGTGCGCTTCCGATGGAAAGATTACGCACATGGCAACAAGCAGCGCATCATGACGCTCACCGCAAGCGAGTTCCTGCGCCGCTTCTGCCAGCATGTTCTGCCCATGGGCTTCGTCCGCATCCGCCACTTCGGCTATCTCGCCAACGCTCATCGTAAGGCTCTTCTCACGCTCGCTCGCAAACTGCTGGCTTGCCTGCCTCCAGCAACTTCGCACCTCACCAACTCTCCGCAAGCTGCCTGGCGTTGCCCACGCTGCGGCGCCAACATGAACATCGGTCCCAACCTCACCGTGCAACAACTGGCATTTCGATGTCCCGACACTTCATGATTCCAACTCCATCCAACGGCCCGCGAAGATGTGACCGCACGTCTTGGCACACTTGTGTCTTCAGCGCGAACTGGCGAACTCATCAACTGTTCGTGCTGGCATGCAGTTCACGAAACTGCTCCATCCTGACAGATGTATCGGGCTTCCCGCCTTATCCCGACCGGGTCATCCAG
>JASHOC010000087.1 GCA_030041305.1 Acidobacteriaceae bacterium | reverse complement strand
TCCATTTGAATCCTGCACATTTTGCGCAGAATATTTCTGGCGATGTACGTTTCGGTCAGTATTCATGCGGGATTTCGGCATTTTTTCAAAGGCTCCAACTTTCGGGAAAATGCCAGGTTTTGGTTCCGGCTACGCCGGGTTAGGGTTTTGTCTTTCACGGCCGCGATGACGGCTTCCAGTTCGAATTTCCAGGCGTGCGCTTCGTCGGTCCCGTAACCCTCCCTTGCCGGCAATTTTTCGCCCAGCGCATGGCCGAATTCGTGCCAGATGATCCAACAGGTCTTGAGTTTTAACGGTTGCAGGGACTACATCTGTTCAGCCTTGACGACGTAGTTGCCTTTGAGCGCGTCTTTCGATTTGCCGGTTCTCTGGGCGGCAATCATCAGGTTGGCCATTCCTTCGGTCGGTTTTATATAGAGCCCGCCCCCGCCTAAATCGAAGTTAGGAGCGAGCGCGAGTTGTACGGCGCTGAGATCCTTACCGTATTTCGTCTTGATGAATTCCAGAATCCAGGCACGGTAGGACTCATATTCGTTGGTTTGGGAGTAGCTTTGGGCAAGACTGGCCATAGGTTTCCTCCCTCAGGGATCGGCTTTTGGATGGATGGTTGCGGCGCGTACGCGGGACGCGGCATCGCGCGAGAAGCAAAATGCTTCGTGACAATTAAAACAGAAATAACGGGTGATCATCTTATTCGCTGTAGCTTTTCAGTGTTTTCGCCCACGGCTGCCTGTCGGCGTCATTGCAACCACGTGGGAGTTATCAGGAAGTATCAATTACGGCGGTTCTCCAATTCCCGTGAAGTTTTGAGGGGCGTGCCGGGTGGCGTTTTCTTGGGAAAAACGCCACTCAACGTTCGAGGTTCTGCTCTACACCAATTGGAGAACCGCTATAGGAAACCAACTGTGTGTTAAATACATCGCCACTGGAACAAATAATTGACGCCGAACACTGAGCCGTTGGTCATTTTTCGCTCAGGCGTTGGGCTCTATCTGAACCCCCCGAGCGCGCGCTGGATTAGTCGGTCGATGAAAATGGATCGTTCTTCATCCGGACATAGCCCGTTATCAAAAAAGCGAATAGCATTCCAATAATGAATCCGCCAAAAGTGGATCCGAGCACAATGTAAGTTCGCTTGGGAAAAGACCGCTTGTCGGGAGGGATGGCGGGGTCGACCACTTGAATGACGGCGCCCTCCCTGGCTTCATCGAGCCTGGCGAGTTCATCTTGCCGCGCCAGAATCTCGAAGATGGTCTCGTAGTACTTCACATCGCGCAACTTCCGCACATATTCGAGACCAGCCTCCGGAACCAGTCCTTTCGGCACAATGAGCCCGTCATCCGTGACCTCCGACCCGCCCAACTTGGCTAACTGCTCGCGCAAGCTATTCATTTCCTGCTCTGCCTGCACTAACCGCGCATTTTGACCCGTCGCATAGGTTTCCATGCCTTGAATCATCATTTGTTGCGCCGCAATTTGCGCCCTCAGACTCGCAACCGACTCGATGAGAGCTATGGCCTGGCTATCGAGCTGGATGAGACCGGTTTTTTGCTCTGTCTGCTTAAGCGCCTCTTCCGAGTCAGCCAGGTTATCTTTAGCCTGGACTAACTGCTGGTCGAAAAACAATCTGCGCTGCGAAGCCTCGGTGATGGCCAGGTGTTCCGATAACGTCCTGAACGCATTCACGTAACCATTCGCGATTTCCGCGGCGCGTTGCGGGTTGCGGTCTTCGACGGAGATATGGATCATTCCGTCTTTCGCGTTTCCATCTACGTCGGAGCGGCTCTCAAACGCCTTGCGCGCATCGGAAAGATACCGCTTGTGGTATTCCTTCATGAGCCCGAACTGCTCAATCATTGCGTCTTCAACCGTGCGGCTCTTGAACATGCCCACGTACCGGTCGTTCGGGTTCTTGAGTCCAAGGCTGCTGCCCGCCAGTGCGGCCATTCCCGTCAGGCCGCCCGGTCCTGACGACTCGCTCACGCCGCTGAGTTGCGATTCCAGCATCGCGCCCAGCGAAGAACTTTCCTGCGGAGGCAGCACCGTGACCGTAGCCGTGTAGCGCTTGGGTAGGAGGAGAGAAACCGGGATAGAGAGCAAGGCAAAGCACGCAGTGGTCCAGAAAATCACGCGCCAATGATCGGCAAGGATGACAAGAATATCGAGCAGAGAGAGATTGTCCCGCGTTTTTGCGCGGTTCTCCGCGGCTTCCAACAAATCCGGACCATCGGCCGGTTCGTGCAATTCGCGGAGCGGCGTTTCAGTTGCCATGGGTTTCGCCAGCAAGAAGCGCTTCCCGGTTTGCGGTAGCGCCGCGTTTCCAGTTACTCGCCTAGGGCGCGATGACGGCGAATGCCGCGGCGCCCAGTGCGTATTGCGAGAATATCTGCGACCAGTCGAGCACGCCACGCATCACCGAGGGCTTCAGCGTCTTATCGGGGATTACGATCGTATCGCCCGGATTCATGCGCAGATCGTCGAATTCATTACCCCATAGTCCCCTGCTCATGCTATAGCTGATCACTTCCCCATCCGCCCGGATCACAAATTCGTGTTTCCTATCGGCGTCCCTATTCAAACCTCCAGCGAAGTGTAGATATGCGCCCGCGCGCAATGCTTGATTGTACAAAAAGGAATTTTGGTCATAGACCGCGCCTACTACATTCACGTCGGAAGGCACCGATGGCACCATAAACCGGTCGCCGTTCTCCAACGGGATATCGGGAAGACTATCTACGCCGGCGCTGCCGGGTTTGAATTGCAGGACGATTCTTCCCGTTGCGCGAATTTGCCGCAGGCTTGCCAACAGGTCGCGCTCCATGGCCTCGGCGACCGTGCTGCTGGCCACATCGCGTGCTGATGCCGCCGGCCCCGCCGCCAACTCTAGGGCGCCGCGTTGGATGCCCAGATTCATGCTCTGCACATATTCGTCGATTCGCGCCTGCTGCATTACGCGCGTCGATTCGCGGGTAAATTCTGAGCCATAAAGATATGCATTGAGCGTGAATCCTCCCGCGCTGTTCACCAGTTCCCGCAGCGTTTCGCCCGCCCGCACCGTGTAAATGCCGGCGTGGACAAATTCGCCTTCGAGCCTGACGAGTTTGGTTTGTTCGGCAATGGGGACGCGGACGTCGGCTTGCGAAAAAATCGTGACAATATCGCCGGCCTCAAGCTCCAGGTTCTGCGAAGCATCGTGCTGGATCACCAGCTTACCCAGATCGAAAGGAATGAGTTTGGTCGTCAGGGTCTCCGGGTCGAGCCGGTCGATGACCGCATAGTTCCAGTCGATTTCGGGGGCAGGAAGTTCCACGTCGGTCCTCTGCGCGGTAAGATTCGCCTGCTGATTCGATAAATTCACCTCCGCCGCCGCCAAAGAGGTCTCGCTGGCAAGCTGCTGCGCGTTCAGCGGCTGATTCTGCTGTTCTTCAGAGTTTGCCGACTGAGTTCCCGGGAGGTTTTCTGCCGTCGCTGTGCCCTCCGGCTGCATCCCCGCCTGGTTCTCTTGCCCACCGGCTTGGTTTGCGGCCGCGACGCCTGCTTGAAAAGCAGCGGGCGGCATCGAAACAGGATATTCCCCCGAAGGTTGATGGAGATAGGCCAAGCTCGGCACGGGTTCGAATTCCGGCGCGGGCAATCCGAGTTGCGTTCGACGCCACCAATAATTCCGCGTCAGCAGGGAATTTTTGTCGGGGATCAGATCACTAATGCGCATCCCCGCGCGCCAGGCAAAGCGGCCCGGGTTGGCGGTGTTTCCGCGCAGGGTCACCGTCTTGAGATACATAGGCACAATGGGGAACACGCGGATCAGATCGCCATCTGCCACCGGCGAAGCCAAGCCCGCGGCGTCATAGTTCACCTCCATGGCGTATCGGTTGCGGTGCTCATCGACACGTTCGATGGAAATCCGCTCCTCTGCGGCCACCTCGGACGCCCCTCCCGCGTCCGCCAAGAGCTGTCTTAAGGTTTCGCCGCTGCGCAATTCATAGATGCCCTGATTGTGCACACTACCCGTCACCGCGGCCTGAGCGCCAACCGGCGGAATGAAGATCACGTCACCGTCCAGCAGCTTCACGTCTCTTGATTTGTCGCCGTATATGAGTAAACCGTAGAGATCGAACGTCGTCACCACCGATCCGCTCCGGCGCAGTTCGATGCGGCGCAGAGAACCTTCGACCGCGGGTCCGCCACTCGCGAACAACGCGTTTACCAGCGTGCTTAGCGAGCTCACCGTATATACCCCTGGGCGTCGCGCTTGTCCAGTGACATATACCTGGATGGCGCGAATCTGGCCCACATCCACGGTCAAATCGAAGTTCTTGAAGACGCGCCCCACCGCCTCCCGCAGATGCGCATCGAGCGCGGAAAATGGCAGGCCGGCCACATGGATAGGGCCCACCTGGGGAACATAGATGTCTCCCGAGCGGTCCACGCGCACGTTGACTTGGGTGTTTATCTGGCCCCAAACGCGGATGCGGAGTTCATCGCCCGGGCCGATGACATAATCAGGAGGCACCGGCGCCATGTTGACCGGCGCAAACGTCGACGGGACGCTACGAAATAGATTCTCACCATAGATGGGCAGAATTTGCGCGGTGGTCGCAGCCACAAACTTCTGGAATTCTGTGAGTGGCTGGGGCGCAAGATTTAATTCCTCTGGCTGACTGCCTGTCGCCTTTGGCGGAGTCGGCTCCTCGAGGTCATAGTAATTCTCTTGCAATGGAGAAACGGCATTTCCGCCGTTCAGTGTCGAGCGTGTCTGCGGAAACGCTAGCCCATTCATCCCCTCCTGTCCCAACCCGAAGCACTGGGCCGAGGTCGCCATCAAAGGGTCTGAACAATCAGCGCCGCTTTGCTCGCCGCCCGGGTAATTCCCTTGAAACAAGTCACCGCCGAGCGTAGCCTGCGGCCAAAGCGCCCCTGGCAGCGAAAAGACGAGAACTAAGATGCTCCAACACCAGATCCCTGAAACGCGCCAGGTGAAACTTTTGCTGGCCGCGAAACCGAGTGGATTTGATCTCCGGGTGAAATTCGAAACCGCGCGCGCGCACCCACCCCATTGTTGCCGCGGAACGCGCAATGCGCCCCTCGGCCCCACTGCAAACCAAATGGGGAAATCCAATAACCTTTCGACCGCTTTCACCCCGTCCGTATTGCAAAATCCAGTGATGCCTATTGCAGCACAGAACTCCTTACTATAATTGATGTTGGCATTCTGCGAAAGGGTTGCACCGCCTGAAGCGCTGGTCGCGCAGGCGGCGCGCCTATAGCTTCATGCATCTATGTCAACCAGGAACGCGCATCTGTTTCTCGCTCGCAGATGCAACCAGGGAGACGCGGTTAGGGCTCGGGATTGCGATGAGGGGAGGGTGAGTTTATGCCTCGAGCGTGTTTCAAGGTTCGATATTGCGCAAAAGGGCGCCTCTAATTCGCACACCCGAGATTGTGGAAAAAATCGCCTGTCGTTGCGGCGTAAAATCAGCTTTTGCCGTCTAACATTGCGATTTTTGGATTTTTGAGCTTCAGAAAGCCAAAAAGAGTGAATTCGTTCTTTCGAAACCCCGCGTCCGGAGATGCACGTTTGCGCCGGCGCGGGATCTATCATTGGAGCGTTGGGCCAATCCCTTGAACACGCGCGAAGCCTTTTGCTATTATTGGTTTGCATCGGAATTAAGTTCAACGCCTGCATGTCGCATTGATGCAGCGATTCATGACAGCCATAATCCTCCCTATCCATCAAGGGAAGCGGAACAAATCAGAAGCAAAGCCGGAGAGAAGCCAAATCTAAGGCATCCATCGCATCACAGTCGGCATGGGAGAAGGAATTCTTTTTTGAACTCTTAAGGATTCGATAAGCATCGCCCTGTGGTCGATGAGATCACCTTGCGGAGGGTCGCTTGTGAACGTCGGCTTGGTTGATCGGCAAGCCCTTGAAAAGGCGCAATCGCAACCATCTTCACAGCGCCGCCACGAGGATTTGGATATTTTGCTCCTCCTGTCTCCGAGGGCGCGCGCCACACTTCACCTGGTGCGGAGAGGCGCGCCGAGAGAGCTGAGTTCCTGGTCGCAGTCGCAGGCCAAGCGGATCTTCGATTGCGCCTGCGTGCTTGTCGCGCTGCCGCTGCTCATCCCCATCCTGCTGACCGTGGCGATTGCGGTGCGCGCCACTTCCGCGGGTCCCGTGTTCTTTCTGCAAAAACGCGTCGGGCGCCGGGGCTGCTCCTTCACGATTCTCAAATTCCGCACCATGGTTCACGACCCGGACGTGGCCTACCACGCCGTCACTACGGCCGATAATCAACCCTTTACTTACATTGGCCCCTTCCTGCGCCGATGGAAGCTCGATGAACTGCCGCAAATTTTCAACGTCCTCCTCGGCCACATGAGCCTGGTCGGCCCTCGCCCGAAAATGCCAGAACATGTAATCGGCGATCTTCTTTGCCGCCCGGGCGTCACCGGCGCGGCCACCATCGCCTTCGCCAGTGAAGAAACCGTCCTCGATCACGTTCCCCAACATCACCTTGAGACCTATTACCGCACCATCGTGCTTCCCACTAAGCATCACCTGGACGCGGAGTATATGGCGCACGCTACCTTTTTTTCCGATTTCAAACTTATCGTAAATAGCATTCTTCGCCGCTGGGATAGCGCGGTTGCCGACTCGCTGGTCGAGCATGTGAAAATTGAACGCGAAAAACTGGAGCGCGAAAAACGGGAAGCCGAGGCCAAGGCGCGAGAGGCCAAAGCGCGGGAGGCCAAGGCGCCTCTGGTCGAACCGGTCCCAGTTTGCGCGGTTGTCACGGAACCTGTCCCCGTTCGGACGGGAACCAGGTAACCTGAACCGTAACCGTGGTGTCGCTCTGCGCGCCCGGCCGATAAAGGGGAGCCTTCCAGCGTTCGTACTGCGCGCGTCCGCGAATTTCTGTGTCGCGCAGCACGCGCTTCACGATAAGTAACCCGAAATCGTCCTGCGTCGTGCCGCCGGGAATGAACGCGGAGGCGGCTTTGGCGCGGCGGTATTCAAGCTGCACCATCTCCCGCGGCGAAAGGTGGTAAGTGAGCCACGCTTGCCCGCCCTTGCCTTGCCTTCCCACCCAGTCGCCCACCAGAAACCCCTGGTTGGTCGGCCCCTGCCTCTGAATCGTCTCCCAATAAAGAAATTGGCCCGACTGCAGGGACGCACTCACCGTGTCGGTGTTCGCGCCTTCAACGCGTAGATCGAGCTTTTCGAATTTCGGAAACCGCGCCAGATAAATCCCCGGATGTACGCCCGAGCGGCGCGGCGCGCTTATGGGGCTAACATCGTCGTGCACCAGCGAGTCGGTATAAAGCGTCACCCAATCCCGCAAAAAAGGCAGCCGGTAGCTGAAGTCGAATGTGCCCAGCCGGTATCCCGGATCGTCGGGCGAGTCTTTCACGGCCTCCGTAACATTCTGAAAACTGAAAAAGCTGCGCAGGAACGTGTGTAGGGTAATTGGCGCGTGTCCCTTGCCACCCCATAGCGTCATTCGATCGAAACCGAATTCCAAATTGCGCGTGGGCTTAAAGCTGATCTTCTCTATGTGCACCCATGGGTCATTCGGATAGGTATGGCCCTTCAGGCTGCCGACGAAAAAGTCATAACGAAAGGGTCCGGTCAAACGCGACAGCAGCGGAATATCCAATGGTTCGACGCGGTTGATCTCGAAGTCGTAGATGTTCTCGGCATTGTCGCTCCACAGCATCGACGCGCCTGCGTCCGGGCCCAGCCAATGATCGTCCTTACCGAACGAGATTTCGTGGCCCAGCAGATGGAAAGCAAGGTTCGCCTCCATCACCCGCAGATCGTCTGCCTCCGCGATTGGCCCTTCGGGAATCGTTGGCTGATGCGGATTGGTGGCGAAGGGAATGCCATCGACCGTATCGGAAAGAAACGCAGCCAACGGCGCCGAGTAACCGGCTGCCGAGGGCGCGTGCTGAAATTCGCCTCGCCAGTAAAGCGAAAAGCGTCCCGCTTCTGCGCGCGCGCTGAAGCCGGAATAGTTATCAAACCCATTCTCGTAAGGGCGCCCGTAATCGTCGACAATGCTCTGACCCAAATGATAACTATCGCGCAATGGCAAGCCGCCAATGCCGCGCAACACCGTGTAGACGCTCTCCGGTTCAACGTGCGGTCTCTCGAGCGACGTGCTGCGATCGATGTCCGGCTGCACCTCGCGTAAGACCGCGAGATAGACGGCTCGCGCCGTCTCGTTGTTTTTGGCCGTTATGATGCGGTCGGCGCTCCGCTCCAACATATGCGCGATGCTGAGCCGCGTCCATGGCCGCAGCCCCAGGTAGGCGGAGTCCACGTAGCCGAGCGCCTGCAGGCGCTCAACCGCCGCGTAAATCCAGTTATCCACCGGCACATAGGTCGACCCATCGGGCCCGGTCGTCACCATGCCTGCTTCCGGCGGCCAGCCCGATGGCAGAGGCGGCAGATTGGTCTGTTGAGCGTGCGCGGCCGGCCACAATTCGCAGAGAATCGCGACCGCGCACAGAACGGCAAGGTTAAATTTCATTCGCACTCCGGCGTTCGGTGGACAATCACCCTAGATGCCAGTTTGAGGCCAAGGGGTGGTTCGCAGACGCTACAATCCAGCCGCTAACGAGCATTCGCTGTAGGAAAAAACAGACGCGAAACCGATTAAGAAGATTATTCTACCCGCACCACCCGACAATGCCGGTTTGCCGGGCATGCCGGCTTGTTCCGCGCCCTGTCCTGCCAATCGGGTTCTTTTCCAATGTACGTTGAAGCTAGCGGGCGTCGCGTGAGTTCTGGAATCTCTCCGTCTCAATCTCTGTTGCAACCATGCAATTTCGCCCATTGTCCTTGGCGCGATAGAGGGCAAGATCGGCGGCGCGGATCATTTCCTCGTAATCGGAAGGAAAACCGGAAGCCACGCCGATGCTCACCGTGACTCGAATGGCTTCATCGCCGACCATCACCTGAGCCGCCTGCACCGCCTTTCGCAGTTGCTCGGCGCGCTTACATGCGCTCGTGTAGTTTGTGCCCGGCAAAACAAGGAGAAATTCCTCGCCTCCATACCGGCCCACCCAATCGTACGATCGCACCAGGCTCTGAAAAACGGCGCCGATCTTTTTCAGCATCAGGTCTCCCGACGGGTGCCCGTAGGTGTCGTTAACGTTTTTGAATTTATCCAGATCCGCCAGGATTACGCTCATTGGCGCTCGCTCGCGTTGGGATCGATCCACTTCGCCGCGTAGTCTCTCGACGATGATCCGGTGATTGAAGAGGCCAGTCAGGTAGTCCTGTTCGGCGTAATGGCGCATCTGCTCCCGGGTGCGCAGCAACTCCGCCTTTTCGCGCTCCAGATCCTCGGTCCGGTGCTGCACGGCAAGTTCCAATTGATGTTTTTGCCGCAGCACATGCCGAAAGCGCATTCGCCACAACATCACCACCCCAAAGCCGGCCAGGAGGAGCAATCCCGCTTTCAGTTCCCAACTCTGCCACCACTGCGGGGTTAGGCGAAAATCAATCGCCGTGGTCGGAGAAACCTTGTGCTCCGCCACATCCATTGCCTCCACTTGGAACTGGTAGTGGCCGGGATCGAGCCGCGCGTAACGAACCACCTCGTCTGCGGTGTCCACCCAACTCTCTTCCAGTCCCACCAGTCGATAGCGAAATCGGATGTGGGGCGCGTCGTCAAAGTTGAGCGAAGCAAACGAAACCGTCAAAGGGTTGGCGCTCCACGGCACCCGCGCGCCGTTGGTGATTGCGCTGGCTCCCAGAGCAATCTGGGCAATGGCCGGCTTTCGCGGACTGATTTTCGGAACTCTCTCAGGATGCAGCAGGTGCGAGAGCCCGCCGGAGGTCCCAATCCACATGCTCCCGTCCCGGTCTTCGGTAAAGGCGTTGGTGTCTGTGTCGTTCCAGATCAGGCCGTCATCCTGGGTAAAGCTGCGCCAGCCCACACCGTTGTACATGGTCACTCCGGCGTCCTGACCCACCCACAGCCACCCACGGTGATCGACCTCCAGCGTGATCACCTGTGGCGAAAGCAGATTCGGCCGGGAGATTGGTTGCGACTCCGCCACCTGCGCGTTTTGAATGCGCAGCCTCATCACCCCGGGGAATTCCCCCGCAATCCAGACATTTCCCGCAGGGTCGGCGGCCACTTCCTCGGGGATTGTGTTCAATCCTCCGGGAGAGATGGCTGTCCAGCCGCTGCTGTCCAGCCGGAATAATCCCCGCTCAGCAGCAGCCCATAGTCGTCCTGCCTTGTCGAGGCAAAGATCCGTGAAGCGCATCTTGGGCAGTGGGAAGGCCTTGTCTTCTACCAGAACGGGTCCGCCCTCCCAGGTTGCGGTATTCAGTCCGTACAAGCCGCCTTCGCTCGCGATCCACAGCCGGTGAGTCGCTCCATCACTCACCACCTTGAAAACCTCCGGCAACTTCCAAGCGCGTCCGGCAAGAGTAGCCTCATCGATTCGCACCAGCGTGCCTGCCGCGCTGCCCATCCACAAGGCTCCGTCCGCATCTTCCGCCAGGGAATCGGAGCGCGCACTCTCAATTCCATCCTTCCGCCACGGCCTCGCTACCATGCTCCGCGTTGGAATCAAGTCCAGCCCCGACTCCGTCGCCACCCAAAGCCGCCCCCGCCGGTCCCTCAGCGATCCCCATACAATGTTGTTGCTCAGCCCTTGGGTGACCGTGAATGCTTCCCAGCCATCCTTCCCCACCCAGCGCATGAGGCCATGACCAACGATGCCCATCCAGATCGAGCCGTCGCGATCGACAAATACCGTGGAAATGTCATAACGGGTGAGCCCATTGCGCTGGTTCATCATCCGCCAACCATTTTCTTGCAGTAAGCCGAAGGATTCTCCCAGCGATGCGGCGATCGTCCCTTGCGCATCGGCCGTCAGCGTCTCATAGGGGGAGGCGCTGGACCGGCCGGGAAAATCGTGCGCTACGTAGCGCTTTCCGCCCTGCGTCAACTCGCCCAGATGCGTTGCGCCCCGCAGCCAAATATGCTCGTCCGGCGTCATCAGCAGGCGCACCCATCGGTCTTTGGGCAAATGCAATACCGGGGCCATGTGGGTTACTTTGCCGTTCGCCAACCTGCATAGGTCGGCGCCGCAGCCATACCACAGTGCGCCGCCGGGACCCTCGAGCACACTCCAGAACGGCCCGCCCTCCAACCGCATCGGCGAGGCTTCCCAATTTTCCGGCCCGGTACGCCGCAGGAGGAAGACTCCCTCCCGGTCCACAGCCGCCACCTGGTCGGGTCCAATCTCGGCGAAATCCGTCCCCGCCCGTTGTGAGAATTCACTCTTGTCGCCCGGAGGATGAATCTCTGCGAAAGTCCCATTCCGCCGTTGAAAGTAGATTCCGTCCCGAGTGCCCACGAAAAGCGTGCCGCTAGCGCTCAGAAAGATGTTGTGAATATACCGCCCGCGCAACCCTTCCGCATCGCCAAACCGCACGAACCGATTCCCGTCATAGCGGTACAGGCCATCTTCAGTGCCTACCCACAGGTACCCGCCGCGGTCCTGCGCAATGCAGTTCACATCCAGGTTGTCCATTCCCCTGGCGACCGCGCTAAAACTGAATTGCTGCGCCAAGCCATAGGGCGCAAAGGAGGCAAGCGCCGCGAGTGCATACACGGCGACTTTGGCCACTCTCCGCAGCTCCTGTGTAATCCTCAACTCAAGCCAACCTTCTAAATGGATACGCGCCTTCACTATACACGCTTTCTCATGGCCAAAAAATAGGAAATCGGGGCTGATTCGCGCTCTGGAATACGCGAATGACTCATCAACTGCCAACCTTGCGCACCGGCGAACCTCAGGAGACAGAGCCGGCGGCAGCAAGGTTGGGAAGCGGCTATTTGAGTTCGACCAGCTGGGGAACCGACGGAGAACGCGCTACCCGTCCCCCCTTTCCGGGGTTAACTCGTTTGTTTGAACAAATCGGCTTTGATCGGTTGCCGCAAATGGCTGAAATTGTGCGAGTTAATTTGCAGATTCCTGCTAACAAAGGAGTTACACCCAATCCTCGGAGTTCCCGTTCCCCAGGGCAGAGACAAGCAGCTTTTGGCTCGACAAAAGTCGCCTCGCACAGTCTCACTCCACATCCGTTCCGGAACTGCGGTAGCGCGCCTGCTCGTGGCTTTCTTGAGTACCGGCCGACCGCGTTTCTCGCGTGAAGTGGGTAACTTCAGGTCCAGTATAGCGCCGAACAGGAAAATACATGGAGGCCTCGCGCTAGCGTGAAAATAGTTGATAATGAGGAAGATAGCATGGGTCCGCAGGAGTTCGGGGTTGACAAGCGGGGTGGTCATCACCAGATTGTTCGGCGCTGGATTGCGGCGGAGAGGCGCGAAGAGGTTGCGCGCTAGCCGGGGAACAGCGCCGCAATGAATTCCGGCTGGGACCGTTTCCGGGACAGCCTACTCGATTCGCATTCTTGTGAGGCGATGGGGAGCAGTGCGCGCTTCTGTCTTGACACTCGCTTCCGATGCTGTGATATACCCAGCATCATCGATCGAAAATACCGATCTCATTTTCCCAGGAGTTCTATGAGCACCAGCCGCCGAAGATTTTTGACCTCGATGGTGTCTGTGGCCGCCGCGCGCGTTCTTTGCGCTGAGGCGCCGGCCCAAACTGCATACACCTGGGGCGCTCCGGTCATTGATTGCCACTTCCACGCCCGCCCCACCCTGGACGCGAATCTTGCTCATATTAACGGCTCAGGTTGCCAGGCAGTCTATTTGCTTTCGCGGCTGAGTTCTGTCGACGACGTGAAGCGGTTTATGCAGGAGGAACCTGCGCATCTGCCGGGCTACTCCACCAGCACGGACGTCACCGCGTCCGACGCCATCCCGCTGCTCACGGAAGCGGTCAAAAACGGTGCGCACGGCTTTGGCGAAGTTAAATACCATGTGGCGTGCGACAGCCCCGAGATGCGCCGTCTTTATGCGGCCGCGGCCGAGTTGAACGTCCCGGTGACGCTGCACTTCCAGGAAGTGGCGCACACCCCCACCGAGGGTGTCTTTAACACCGGTTTCAAGCATTTCAACAAAATGCTCGAAGCGTTCCCCAACACCACCTTCGTGGGCCATTGCGACGCGTTCTGGGCCAACGTCAGCGCGGACTACGCCGACAACATCGATTATCCTCGCACGCCGATTGTGCGTGGCGGGATCACTGACAAGTGGCTTTCCGATTATCCGAATCTCTTCGCCGATATGTCGGCCAATTCCGGCAACAACGCCTTGACCCGCGACCCGTCGTTTACCGCCGACTTCCTCAAGCGGCACCGGAGCAAGCTGATCTTCGGCAGCGACTGCGCCTGCAGGGACGGCCACGGCGGGGGCGTCTCCCAGGGCAACAATCCCGGCGCATCGCGCCTGGCGGGCAAATGTGTGGCCCGCGAAACGCTCACCGTGCTCAAGGCCAACACCACGCCGGAACTGTTCCGCATCCTTGTCTGGGAGAACGGCCACCGCGTATACAAGCTGACTACGACCACCGCTTGAGTGAAGCTCCGATTCAGTAACCGTGACCGGGCGAGCGACTTCAGCAGATGCGAGGTAATTGCTCGCCGATTTGCGGGGCGATGACGCGGTTGGCGCCCAGCGAGGTGCGCGCGACCAGGATGCCGGGGTGGTCGGCAGTGACGTGGCCGATGCGGGCGGCTTCGCCGCCCAGGGGGTGGGCGCGGAGGATCTCAAGCACGCAATCGGCGGCTTCAGGCGCGACGAAGAAAACGGCTTTGCCTTCATTGGCGACGTAGACGGGATCGAGGCCGAGGAGTTCGCAGGCCGATTGCACCTCGAGGCGCACAGGGAGCGCAGACTCATCGATCACGATGCCAGCGTGGGAGGCGCGCGCGATCTCATTCAACGTGGAAGCAAGGCCGCCGCGCGTGGGATCGCGCATAGCGTGCACGGCGGGGCCAACAGCATCGAGGACCTGGGCGATAAGGCCATTGAGGGCGGCGCAGTCGGAGCGGATCGGGCTTTCAAATTCGAGCCCCTCGCGCACGCTCATGATGGCCATGCCGTGGTCGCCGATGGTTCCCGAAACCAGGACCGCGTCGCCGGCCATTGCATGCTGCGGACCCACCGAGATGCCTGGGCGCACGACGCCGACGCCGGCGGTATTGATGTAGCAGCCGTCGCCGTGGCCGCGCTCCACAACTTTGGTGTCTCCCGTGACGATTTGGATCGGCGCGAGTGCCGCAGCCCCAGCCATGGCGTCGACGATGGCGGCAAGCTGGGCGAGGGGAAAACCCTCTTCGAGGATGAACCCGGCGGTGAGAAATCTTGGCTCGGCGCCGGAAACGGCGAGATCGTTGACCGTGCCGTTGACGGCGAGCTCGCCGATGGAGCCGCCGGGGAAAAAGAGGGGCTGGACGACGAAGGAGTCAGTGGTCAAGGCGATGCGCCCGGCGATCAGCTCGAGGAGGGCGGCATCGCCCAGGTTTTCGAGAGCGGGATTGCGAAAGGCGGGCAGGAAAAGATG
Organism: Acidobacteriaceae bacterium; assembly: GCA_030041305.1. Taxonomy (GTDB): domain Bacteria; phylum Acidobacteriota; class Terriglobia; order Terriglobales; family Acidobacteriaceae; genus Telmatobacter. Next base: position 4,310 of record JASHOC010000087.1, on the reverse strand, counting down.
CTCGACCAGCTCGGCGCCGAGCTTGCCGCCGCCCCCGTGGCCCATCACGATGGTGGGGTAATCGGCAAGCGGGAGCGGGCAAGACCAGTGGGAGAATTCGGGCATGGCGTTCGATGTTTCCAAGCTCCTAGCTCCTAGCTTCCAGCCCCGATGGCGCGGATCGAGGTCGGGTCAATAAAACTCCTTAAACTTTATCCTCAAAGCGCCTTTTCCACGCTACTCGAAAAGCTAGCAGTTAGAAGCTAGGAGCTAAAAGCTGCTCTCCCGGCGCCAGCCAGCTCGTCCGCCGACAAAAAGCGACCGTAGTTATAGTAAGCGGCGCAGGTGCCTTCATTGGAAACCATGGTCGCGCCGAGGGGATGACGGGGGGTGCATTCCCTGCCGAAGGCGGGGCACTGCGCCGGCTTGATGGCGCCGCGCAGCACGTCGCCGGAGTGGCAGAGCGGCGACTCGGCGGCACGGATGCCGTCAATGTGGAACCGCTCTTCGGCGTCGAACTCGCGGTAGGCGGCGTTCAGGCGCCAGCCGCTTTGCGGAATCACGCCGATGCCGCGCCAGGCGCGGTCGGTGACCTCGAAGACGCGGGCGAGCAGTTGCTGCGCTTCAAAGTTGCCGGCATAGGTGACGATGCGCTCGTACGCGTTTTCGACGCGCGCCTGGCCGCGTTCGAGCTGGAGAACGGCGCGGCGAATGCCGTCGAGCAGATCGAGAGGCTCAAAGCCGGTGACAACGATGGGCACGCCAAATTTCTCGGCCAGCGGCGGATATTCCCAATAGCCCATCACGCTGCAAACGTGGCCCGCGGCCAGAAACGCCTGAACCTCGTTGCCGGGCGACTCGAGGATGGCCGCGATGGCCGGCGGCACAAGGACGTGCGAAACGAGAAGGGAGAAATTTTTGAGGCCGCGGCGCTTGGCCAGATGCACGCTCATGGCGTTGGCGGGCGCAGTGGTCTCAAAGCCGACGCCAAAGAAGACCACTTGCTTTGCGGGGTTCTTGACGGCGAGATCGACGGCGTCGAGGGGCGAGTAGACCACGCGCACGTCGCCTCCGCGGCCTTTCACCTGGAAAAGGTCGCTGTCGGTTCCGGGGACGCGCAGCATGTCTCCGAACGAACAGAAGATGACGTCGGGCTGGGCAGCGATCGCGAGGGCCTTATCAATTAGTTCGAGGGGCGTGACGCAAACCGGGCAGCCCGGCCCATGCACCATTTCCACGCTGGCGGGGAGCATCTGGTCGATGCCGTTCTTAATAATCGAGTGAGTTTGCCCGCCGCAAACCTCCATGATCTTCCAGGGGCGCGTGGCGATCTGATGGATCTCGCGGGCCATGCGCTGGGCGATGGCGCTGTCACGGAATTCGGTGAGGTACTTCATGGCCTCTCGGATCCATCCCGCTGACTTGCTGACTCGCTGACTTGCCGGCTTGCTCCGTCTGTCGCGCAGCTCCCGTCGGGGCAATTCGATTGCGGCTGCTTCGCAGCGCGCGCGAAGGCTTCTTCTTCGCTGGCAAGCTCGGCGTCGAGAACGCCCATGGCCCGGAATTCAGCCAGGGTCTGCTGAGCGGTTTGTTCATCGATTTTCGAGATGGCGAAGCCGACGTGAACGATAGTGTAGTCGCCTACCTGGACCTCAGGCACGTAATCGAGGCAAACGCGCTTGACCACGCCGCCAAAGTTCACGCGGCCAATACGGATGAGGCCGTCGGTAGTGATTTCCTCGACTTTTCCTGGAATGGCGAGACACATGGCATCTAGGTTATACCGCGCCCAAGTGCCCGTAAATGTGATTTAGATCACTCGGGGTGGACCGTAGGGTATGCCCTGCAGATAAGACGATAGAAAAGCATGTAGGCGATAACTAAGGCAGCGAAACGCCGAAGACGGAGCACCTGCTTTCAGTCGGAGATCATTAGCTCGCCGGGAACGATGGGCCGTGTACGCGGCAGGACTCCGCGGGCGGCAAGCGCTCCCATTAAGACCAGCACGGCGATAAAAACCCCGAGCTTAACGAGGCTGCCCTCGCGGGTCTCGGGGAGCGCCTTCCACAGAACGAGCAGTATGGTTTGCGCCGCCGTCACCGCCCAGACCGAACCGTAGAAATAGCGGCGCTCCGTGCCTTCGCCCTTCGTAGTCGCTCCCGCGCGCGGCAGCTTGCCCATGATGCCCAGGAGCAGTATCAGCGCGCAGAGCGGCGAATAGGCGTACTCATAAATCTGCCTGAGCCGCCACACGCCGGTGACGACGGCGCCCACGAGGCCGGCGAGATTGAGCAGAGCGAAATTGAGAACGGCGTTCCAGGCAAACGTGTAGCAAACGCGGCGATAAAGCGGGTTGGGTTTGTCTTCGTCGAACCGCAGGATGTAGGGGCTCGACTCGACGCCGGGCAATTGCTCGTAGCGCCCGGCAATACCGGTGCCCAGGAGAACCAGGCTGAGCCAGCCGAGGTTCCAGAGGCCGAAGCCGCGGGCGAAGAGTGTGAACGTCAGAGGCCCGGGGGCGAGAAAGAAAACCCAAATCCAGATGGGCCAGTGCGCCAGCCGGTAAACGCGGGTGTTCCGCTCCCGGATTTTGCGCTCTCCGGCATATTCAACCTTTCCGCTGTATCGCATTGCCGTGAGTCTCGCAGACAGGCTGGGAGAGAGTCAAACGGCGGCAAGGGGTTCGGCCTCAGCTGGGACGGCTGCCGGAATCGTCGGACGCCGGTCCGCGGCGGAAGCGCTCGTCGACGGGTTGGCGGCCCCGAAAACCGGCGTCGAGGGTATGCCAGTGCCCGATGACGGGCTCGCCCATGCGCCAGCACAGCAGCACCACCTGGTCGTCGAGGCGGAAAGGAAAATCGAGCAGACCGGATTCGAGGTCCTTGACCTGGACGCCGATTGCGTCGATTTCGGCGATGCTGTCCTGGGCCAGCTTGAGGTGAGCTTCCATCTCGGCGCGCCGTTTGGCCACACCGCTGGAATCGACCCTCATGCCTCCGGAGAGTTGAACACGCCGGGCGAGATCGACGAGGCCGGCCCCGACCCGCTCGGCGGCTTGTTTGCCCTCGATGGCGCGCTTGAGCAGCGATTCCAGCACCGGCAGCAGGGACTGCGCTTCATCGAGGGTGAAGGTCTTCATGGATGCGCTCTGCGTGTAGAATGCGACGAAATCGCTCTGCGCGTCCAGCTTTTGCTCTTAACTTTCGGCTTTCAGTCGCCGCAATCGCTCTGGTGTCGCCTCTTTTCCTCGCCATTCGGCTCCGGGACACGGCAGTTTTCCCCGTTCCTACGTCCCTAGAGCCTGTTATGAACTTTGGGGCAGACAGCGTTGCGAGCGAAAATCCGGCCAGAACCGGGGTCCTCACGGACGGGTCTTTGTCCGTGGGGTGAAGGCGAGGCCGAGCCCGCAGGCTGTGGCGGGTCCACCGTCAAGGGCGAGAACGAAGTATGGCCGGATTTTCGCCGCAACCCTTCGGGACCGGGCCAATTTTCCCGATTTCGTTGTCGCTCGTCGCTAGAGCCTGTTATGAACTTTGAAGGGTGCCGCAAGCGAGCAAAATGCCGAAAATCCCAGCAAAACGCGGATACTGGGGATGCTCGGTTCCGGCTGCGCCTACGATTTCCATTTGTCTTGTTGTACCTTCAAAAATTCCATGCTGATTCCATTGGATTTACGGGCGCAAAGTTAATAACAGGCTCTAGGAGTCTGTCGGAAATAGATTTCTGATCGTTTAGAATCAACAACTTACGAATTCTACAGATTTTCGTATATCGTTGATTCTAAATCAGTTATGAAATCAAAAAGTTCAATCTCCGACACACTCCTAGAGACACCCGGTATGCGTCCCTCCTCGCTCCTAGAGCATTTCTCCTTATGATGTATAGTATTGATGGCGACAGTCCGCGCAGATGCTATGGCGCGACCTTATTCGGATGATTTGCGGCGGAAGCTGCTTGAAGCCTTCGACCAGGGCAAGGGGAGTCTGGGCGAGTTGGCCGAGGATTTCGGCGTGAGCTTGGGCTGGGCGTGGAAGGTCTCGGCGACGAGGAAGCGAACCGGGCGGATGGAGCGGCCCAGTTATCGGCCCGGAGCCAAGCGCCGGATGGATGAGCAGGCCTTGGCCGGGTTACTACGTTCCCACCCCGACGCGACCTTGGTCGAGTTGCAGGCGGAGTTGGAGAACAAGACTGGCCTGCGGGTGAGCACGCAGCACCTGTGGCGGGTAGTGAAGCGGCTAGGCTTCCGGCTCAAAAAAAGTCACTCCACGCCCAAGAGCGGGACACGGAAGAGAACCGCAAGCGGCGTCAAGAGTTCATCAAGGTGATAGGCA
>JASHOC010000011.1 GCA_030041305.1 Acidobacteriaceae bacterium | reverse complement strand
TTGACTTTATTCAGGCTGTCGGGGTCGTGAACGATGGAGCCCTCGACAACCGGGTACTCGCGCAGATTGTCGCTGCTCATCGCCATCAAGGTTCCGTTGGGCGCGTCGACGTGCAGCCACTGGGGAAAGAGCATATCGATCTGATGAACGTGCTCTTTGAGCGAGGAGTAGCTGGCCGCATCGTCCTGCACGTAATAGGCGGCGCGCAGACCCTCGCCGGCATTTAAGGGGACCTCGGAAGGGCGGAGGCTGGTTTTGCGATGCGCCGCACGTTGCGATCTGAGGAAACGCAGCGGCGCCGAGTGATCGGGCAGGGCGCGGAAGTTATGGCGCGGCACGGGGAGCAGCAACTCGGGCAGGCGCTCATTGCGCAAGACATTGAAAATAAAGGAGCCCACGATGAGCGTAGAGAGCACCGCGATGGCGTCGAGGATGCGGCGCAACCGTTTCCAGCGTTTGCGTTGCGGGTCGAAAAAGACTTGACGTGCATGCATGAAGAGTATCGTCTCCGCTTCGGCTAGGACACCTTCCGGCTGATGCGATCCGGAACCGGGCGCTCTCGACGCGATCACCAGGAGCAATGGCCCCCACGGGGTCAAAACACGGCAATGAAGTCAGCGACAATGCCGTAGGAACACGGAAACGGTCTACGCTATATAGAAATCGTATGGAAGCCGTCGAGGAGAGTCAATTCGAGTCCTTCCGCCGCCTGCTTGTCAGGGCGGGCCGGACAGCCCGCGTAGCTTTGCCGCTCTGGCTCCCGCTTGCCGGCGGAGCGGCGCTGCGCTTTTGGATGCTCAATGCGCTCATCGAGTCGAATGGCGACACAGTCATCTATGGAGGGGTGGCGAAAAACCTGTTGCTGCATGGCCGTTACGCCCTTACGGGCGCCGGCGGAGCACTGGCTCCCACGCTGATCCGCCTGCCCGGATATCCGCTGTTTCTGGCCGTCTGTTTCCGGTTGTTCGGAATCGAAAACTACTTTGCCGTGGGCTGCATACAAATCGTGCTCGACCTGACTGCGTGCCTGCTTGCGGCGGAATTTGCGCGGTGCATTGCGCCCCCTGCGTACAAGCGGGGAGCGATGGTGGCGACGCTCTGGCTGGCGGCGCTTTGCCCGTTTACAGCTTCGTTTACACCCGCCGTGCTCACCGAGACCGCATCGGTTTTCACGGTGGCGCTGGCCATGTGGGCGGTGGGGCGATCTCACGATCGTCCGGGATGGGCGAGCGCCTTGTGGTTCACTTTTGCTGTTACCGGCGCGGCGTTCCTGCGGCCTGACGGCGCTCTGGCCGCCGTGGCCTTTGCACCGGTGATGGTCGCCGGGTTGACGCATTCGAGCGCTGGGAACGGATGGCCGGAACCTCCGCGCGCCGATGGCGGAATCGCGGAGGAAACCTCCTTGGACCCGGAAACGGCGCGACAGGTTCCCGCCTTGCCCGGAAAGAGCCAGAAACAGCAGGGGGCGCGCAGGGGTCATGTGGGCCGCATGGCGTTGGTGTGCGTGTCGTTGGCCCTGGCGCCGTTTGCCGCGTGGACCTGGCGCAACTGGCGGGTTTTTCATGTCCTGCAGCCGGTGGTGCCGCGCTCGGCCACCGACCCTGGCGAGGAGACATACCCGGGATGGCAACTCTGGGTGAAGACCTGGTGTCTGGATTTCACTTCCACTTACCAGATCTACTGGAATGTGCCGGATGGCGAATTCGAGGTTGCGGCCCTGCCCAACCGGGCCTTCGACTCGCCCGCCGAACGCGCGGAGCTCATTGCGTTAGCCGCCGAATACGATGAGGAGGGCGACCAGATCACTCCGGCGATGGATGCGGCTTTTGGACGGCTGGCCCGCGAGCGCATCGCCGCCCACCCGTGGCGCTACTATCTCTGGCTGCCTTTGGGCCGGCTGGCGGACATGTGGCTGCGGCCGCGCGTCGAAAATCTGGACATCGATCTCGACTGGTGGGTCTTCGCGCGCCACCACTTCGACACGGAGTTCAGTTGGGCGTATGGCGGACTGAATGCGCTGTACCTCTTGCTGGCTTTGGCCGGACTGTGGCTCCGGCCGCGCTTCTGGCCGGCTCTGGTGGCGTACATGCTGCTGCGCAGCGCGCTGCTTTTTACGGTGGAAGCTCCTGAGACCCGCTATACGATCGAGTGCTTTCCGATGATTTTTGCCCTGGCGGGAGTTGCCCTGGGCGCAGGAACCTCGTGGATCTCTCGCGTGAACCGCATGATCGCCAGGCCTCGACCGCCCAAGGCGTCAAGGATGCTAGAGTAATTTCGGTTAGTTATCTTGCCGGGATTTGGGTCGTTGCCGGGTTTTCGTTCGCTCCTTATTGCTGTCTTCGCGTTTTCGACTGCTGCTCGCGCCGCCACGCGGGTGCTCGCCGCGCCGGTGCCGTCGGAGGTGCGCACCAGCGACTTCGCGGTAGCGGTGAATGGCGAGCGCGTGGACGTGGCCTACGCCGCCTCGAATTACGACTATGTCAACTTCGGCATCACCGGGCCGGCGGAGGTTACGATTACGTCGGCGATTCCGGGCTTCTGGGACTCCGGCGTGGACATCGAGCCGTGGCGGCTGGGCCTGCGCGCCACACACCCGAATGGCGATCCGCAGACCATCCGCTTCCGGCTTCCCGGGCCGGTCAAGCTTTCCATCTCGCGGCCCGGCGACTTTTTGAACCAAGCGCGGATGCTGTTTGTTTTCGCGGGCGCGCCTGCGCTTCTGCCGCCCTCCGGAGGCAACGTCACCCTTGTGCCCGCGGGAGTGCATCGCGAGAACCTCAACCCCACCAGTGGCGAGACCATCTATCTCGAGCCGGGCAGCTACGTCTTGGGCAGCCTGAATCTTTTCAATGTCCAGAACGTGAAAGTGCTGGGCCGGGGAACCATCGTTTACCAGGGCCCGCAGGACCCGGCCGCCGACGTCGGCTGGATGCAGAAGCCCAATTGGCACTGCATCGTCGCCGACCAGGCGCGCAACGTGGAGATCGACGGCCTCACCTGCATCATCCGCTCGCGCACCTGGTCTATTCAGATGACGGATTCTTCCGGCTTCCGCTACAACGATCTCCGCGTGATGGGCGGCAATCCCGGCAATGCCAACCAGGACGGCATGGACTGGCTGGGCGGCGGCGACACGGTGGTGCGGAACGCCTTTTTTCGCGCCTCCGACGACGATTTGGCGATGGAGGGCAACTGGGATGGGTACACGCAGGCCGACATGCTGCGGCCGGGCAAGGACGTGGACGACATCTTAGTGGAAGACAGCGAGCTTTCGACCAGCATCTCCAATATCGTCCGCATCGGATGGCCGGAAAAAATCTTTAATTCGCGCGGCTTCACCCTGCGCAACTCCGACGTTCTCCATGCCGGCATCGGCGCGTGCGGCCAGACCTTCGGCCTGCTCGGTTTTTGGGGCGCCAAGGGCGCCAAGGGCGATCACTCAGGCATGCTTTTCGAAAATCTTTTTCTCGACAACTGGTATTCACTAGCGCAAATCGAGCAGGAGCAGCCGAGCCTGCACGGCATTACATTTCGGAACATCTGGGTGCTGGGACAGCCGCCGCTCGCCGAGTCCACCATCACCGGCGATGTGAGCGATGTGACCTTTGACAACGTGAAGTACGGGCAGACGCGGGTGACTTCCGGATCCCAGATTCCGCTTGCGGTCTCCGCTGGCGCCGCACCGCCGACGTTTGCGTCCGCGCCGCCGCTCGTGGCGGCATTTGCTGTGACTCCGCAAGCGATTGCGCCACGTAGGAGGATTACTTTTGCCGCGCAGGCCGCGCCGGGAGCCCATTACACCTGGTATTTCGGCGACGGAACCGAAGCTCATGGCAGGCGGGCGCGGCACCGCTTTCCGGACGCGTTGGGAACAGAGCTGGACGGCCGGAACGGGGCAGGACGTTTTCGCGTGTTGCTGCATGTGACTGATCGAGCCGGACATCAGGATTGGGCCGAACAGGGGGTGGTCGTGGTGGCGCAATGGCATGACGCAGCGCCCGCCTCTGGACCCGCCGCTGCGGGTTTGGTGTGGAAAGTCTACGCCGGCGCCTGGCCGGAACTGCCCGATTTCACGGCTCTCCAACCAGAATCGACGGGCGCGTCGCCCAATTTACAGGCCAACGCCGGGGGCTTTCGGAGCTATGCGACGGCCTGGGACGGATACCTGGAGGTTCCCGCGGACGGGGGTTACACGTTCGACCTGATCGACCGCGACGGCGCGCGCCTGGTCATCGACGGCGTCGAAGTGGCTGGGACCGGGCCACCGTTTGCCCAAGTGTGCGGATCGGCCGGAAACGCGCTGCGCTTCGCTACGGGTGCGATTGCTCTTCGCGCTGGTCTGCACACGATCCACGTCGAAGGATTGAACACCATGAGCGGCGGCGCGCCGCGCCTGTTGTGGGAGGGGCCGGGATTACCGCTGGCCGATGTGCCGGCGAGCGCGTACTCGCACGCAGAGTAGAGGACAGATGCGGGTTCGGAGGAGCAAGGCCGCCGGTCGTGAGGCCGCTTTAGTTGCGTGCAGCCCGGGCCTCGGCTTTTTCCATTTCCAGCAGCGCGGCAAGGGCCTTCTCTGGGCAGATGTGCCGGAATTCCAAAAAATCCAGGTCCCTTTCGCAATCAATGCAAGAGGCGATGGTCATCAGGCAATCGAGACAGCGGGTGTTGTAACTGCCATTTTCGTTTTGGGTGCGGCTATACATAACAGCCTCCCGGGTGTGGAACAGGCTCATAGAATGCGCCCGGGACGGATTTCCGGTCGTGACCATCATCACCGTGAATTGTGATTTGCTTCTCCTCACAAAAACGTGCGTGACGCGTGCTTTCTATTCTTGGAATCATTTCAGAGATTTTCCCATTCGTTAGGATTGCGCCGCAGATGCCAGCACGGATCGAGGCCGCCATGAGGAAACAGCGCCCGCGCGCATGGCGTTTGCACGGTGTTGAGGTAGTCGTATTCTTCCTTGTTGCCCTTGAGGGGAATCCCCATGAATCGGTTGACGGCCACCACCGACTTGGGTGAACCGCGCAGGGCGTAAACGCCCGAATCGATCACATAGGCGGCCAGCGAGACCACCGCGAGCGCTAAAAACAGACGGAAAAACCACCGCGCCAACCACCGCACCATGGTTTTGCTTCCTCCTCATATGGCTTGAGCTTACGTTCCCGGCTCTTTTCCGGTTTTCTTTTCGATCTTCGCCCAGGTGTCTTTAAGCGCCAGGGTGCGATTGAAGACCAGGTGACCGGGAGTCGAGTCGGCGTCGAGGCAGAAGTAGCCGACGCGCTCGAACTGGTAGCGGTCATCCAACAGCGCGTGGGCGAGGGAGGGTTCGAGCTTGGCTCCGGAGAGGATTTCGAGCGAGTGGGGGTCCAGATTGTCGAATATGTCTCCGCCCTCGGGGAAGTCGTAGGGGTCGGGCCTGGTGAAAAGCCGGTTGTAGAGGCGGATTTCGGCCGAAATGGCGTGAGAGGCCGACACCCAGTGCATGGTGGACTTCACCTTGCGGCCGTCGGGCGAATTGCCGCCGCGGCTGGCGGGATCGTACGTACCGTGGACCTCGATGAGACTGCCGTCGGCGTCTTTGACGATCGACTGGGCAGTCACAAAGTACGCCGCGCGCAAGCGCACCTCTTTGCCGGGCGAAAGGCGGTAATACTTGGGCGGGGGAACTTCGCGAAAATCATCCTGCTCGATGTAGAGCTCGCGCGAAAAGGGGACCCGGCGCGTGCCGGCGGACGGGTCTTCGGGGTTGTTCTGCACTTCAACGTACTCAACTTGATCGTTCGGATAGTTCTCGATCACCAGCTTCAGTGGCCGTAAGACCGCCATGGCGCGGCGGGCGCGGCGGTTGAGGTCGTCGCGCTGGAAGTGTTCGAGCATTTCGATGTCTGTTATTCCATTTGTCCGCGTGGCGCCGATGGCGGCGCAAAAGGCGCGGATGGCTTCGGGCGTGAAGCCGCGGCGGCGAATGCCGGAGAGCGTCGGCATGCGCGGATCGTCCCAGCCGCTGACGCGCTTTTCCTGGACGAGCTGCAACAGCTTTCGCTTGGAGAGCAGCGTGTAGGTGAGGTTGAGTCGATCGAATTCGATTTGCTGGGAAGGGAAGATGCCCAACTGCTCGATATACCAGCGATAGAGGGGCTGGTGATCGGCGAACTCGAGCGTGCACATCGAGTGGGTCACGTGTTCAATTGAATCGGACTGGCCGTGGGCGAAGTCGTACATGGGGTAGATGCACCACTCGTCGCCGGTGCGGTGATGGGTGGCGTGGAGAATGCGGTACATGACGGGGTCGCGCATGTTGAGGTTGGGCGAGGTCATGTCGATTTTGGCGCGCAACACGCGCGATCCGTCGGGAAACTCGCCGGCTTTCATGCGCGCAAAGAGGTCTAGGTTTTCGTGTATCGCCCGGTTGCGATAGGGGCTGTCCTTGCCAGGCTCGGTCAGCGTCCCGCGGTGCTGGCGGATCTCTTCGGCGGTGAGGTCGTCGACGTAGGCATAGCCCGCGCGGATGAGCTGGAGGGCCCACTCGTAGAGCTGCGGGAAGTAATCGGAGGCGTAGCAGAGGCGCTCCCACTCGAAGCCGAGCCAGCGGACATCTTTCTGGATGGATTCAACGTACACGGTCTCCTCTTTTTCGGGATTGGTGTCGTCGAAACGCAGGTTGGTTTTGCCGCCGAACTCATCCGCCAGCCCAAAATCAAGAAAAATTGCCTTGGCGTGGCCGATGTGGAGATAGCCGTTGGGCTCGGGGGGAAAACGCGTCTGGATGACCGCGTCGCCGAACTTTTGGGTGCGCACATCTTCGGCCATGATGTCGCGGAGGAAATTGGCGGTATGGCGAAGTCCGTCGCCGCCGGATTCCGCTGGGGGCATGGCTGCGGGCGTGGCTGCATTGGAGTCGTTCATGGTGGCCAGCTCTTATTGTTTCACGCTGAAGGCTTGGCTGACGCGAGGGATTGGACCTTGGCTTCGGCCTGGCGGATGCGTTCGAGGCAGACGGCGCGGCCCAGCACCGCCATGGTTGCAAACAGCGGCGGCGCGTTCTTTCGTCCGCACACGGCCACGCGGATGGGCTGGAAAGCCTGCCCGGTTTTCAACCCCAGTTCGGAAGCTGCCGCGCGCAGAGCGTGGTCGAGCGAGTCGTGATCGAAGCTGGTGGAAGCCAGCATCTGTTCCGTTTTTTCCAGCACGCGCGCGGCAAGCACCGCATCGCCTTTCTGCGGGATCAGTTCCGCCGCGTCGTACGGGGCCAGCTCGGCAACAAAGAAAAAATCCGCCGCCGAAACCGCCTCGCGCAGCAGCTTGATGCGCTCGCGGATGAGCGGCGTTACCGCCGCAACCTTTTCGGGCGTCGCAGAAAATCCCGCACGCTCGAACACCGGCTCCAGTTGGCGCGCCAGTTCGTCTACCGGCAGAGCGCGAATATGCTCGGCGTTCAGCCACACGGCCTTGGCGTCGAACGGGTCGTCTGGGGAAAAGTTCACCACCGCATTGGCCCGATTCACGCCCTCGAGCGAGAACAGCTCAATCAGCTCATCGAGCGCCATGAATTCGCGATCGTTTTTCGGCGACCACCCCAGCAGGCACAGAAAGTTGATGAACGCCCGCGGCAGAAAACCGGCGTCGCGATACGTGGTCACGCTCACCACCGGCCCATGCTTGCGCTTCGAGAGCTTCGCGCCGTCCGGCGCCACCAGCAGCGGCAGATGCGCGAACTCGGGCGGCCGCACGCCCAGCCCCTCGAAGATCAGCAGGTGCTTGAAGGTGTTGGTCAGGTGATCCTGGCCGCGGATGATGCGGCTGATGCGCAAGTCGGCGTCGTCGACGCATGAGGCGAGATGGTACGTGGGTAAACCGTCCGAACGCAGAAGAGCAAAGTCCTCGACCTCGTCGGCTGCCTTGGTTTGCAGGCCGTAGACGGCATCATCGAATTGCAGTGTTCGGCCTTGGCCGCGGGGGACGCGATAGCGGAGGGCAAACGGCTCGCCCGCGCCGGCGCGGCGGTCGGACTCGTCGCGGGAGAGGTCGCGCATGCCGGGGTTGAAAAGCCAGGCGCCTTCCCGTGAGGCCGCGCCTTGCGCGCCCGTCTGATTGTCGTCTCCAACGTGGGCCGGGGTGAAATCGCGATAGGCAAGACCCTTGGCGAAGATGGCTTCGGCCTGTTGGCGGTGCAGGGCCAGCCGTTCGGATTGCTTGTACTCTTCGTCCCAGTCGAGGCCCAGCCAGCGCAGGCCTTCGAAAATCGACTGCACGCTGGCGTCGGTGTTGCGCTCCACATCGGTGTCGTCCAGGCGCAACACCATGGTTCCGTGGTGATGACGCGCATAGAGCCAATTGAAGATAAAGGTGCGGGCGCTGCCGACGTGAAGAAAACCGGTAGGGGAAGGCGCAAAACGAACACGCGGAAGCGAAACGGAGGGAGTTGGAGCGGGCATCGTGGGCGTTACTTTCCTTTCACGATGCTAGCGCATTGCCCCGGAGCAACCGGTTAGCGAAGGAACTCAGCCTTGCGGAGGAAATGGCTGCTGCGGATGCACAGGCTGCGGCGGATAGGGCGACGGCGGCTGCCAAAAGGCAGGCGGCGCGGGCACAACCTTCCAATCGGCAAAGGCGAGCACGTAGATCAGCGCCAAATTGCCCAAGGGAACAATGTTGAGGAGCGAGAGCCAGGGAGAAAAGCCGGCCTTTTTGCAAATGAACCAGAAAGGCACAATGTAGATCGCCAACCCAATCAGAATGAGGATGGGAAGAATCGCGATGAAGGTCATGACGATGTGCTGGACCATTTGTTGGACGGCGGCGGGATTGGGCTCCTGCTGCAGGATCAACGCGAGACAACACAACATAGAAATCGCTCCGGGCTGGAATGGAAGTTCGGAGCCAAGGTACAGCGAAAGCCGCTGATCTGCAAGAGAAATCGGCGGGCCGGCCCGGTTGCGATTCAGAGACCGGAACTGCCCCTCCCACCAGACGTGGAAACAATGGCTCAAGTGTGGAGAAAATCGCTCAGGTAATGTCTTCCGTGTCGTAGACCGGCGCCACGCGCTTCCGGGGCGCACCATGCACGGAAGAGAGCAGGTCATCGACGACATCCTCGATCTGGCGCTCGCTCTCGATGGCCGCGCTCATGGTCTTGAGATCGTCCGATTCCTGAATGCGCTCAACCAGGGCCACGGCGTGGCATTGAGCGACGTGATCGAGGTTCAGGCCCTCCGGCGTCTTGGCCTTGATGCTCACCTGGTCGATCTCGACGCCGAGCAGATCGGCAACGTGGGCGCGCATCTCGGCGGCCAGGGGAGCGATTTTGGGCGCGGCGAGAATGAGCGTGGTGTCGACGTTGGCGACCCGATAACCGGCGTGTTGCAATTCCTCGAGGGCGGTGTTCAAAAAGATCGCCGAATCGGCGTCTTTCCAGCGCTCGTCACCGGGCGGAAAGAAGCTGCCGATATCCCCGGCGGCAATCGCCCCCAGCAAGGCGTCGGTGATCGCGTGTAGCAGCACGTCGCCATCGGAGTGGCCGGCTAGGCCTCGGGGGTACTCCAGCGTCATGCCGCCGATGCGCAGCGGCACGCCGGGCTTGAAAAGGTGCGAATCAAAGCCGACTCCGATTCGTGTCTCCATGTCTCAGTGCCTGTCCCCCGTCCGCAGGCGAATTGCCCGGCTGAAGCGTGCACGTCAGTTCTTCCCCGCGGAAGAAGCGATGCGGCGGCGCGTCGATCCGCTTCGCATGCTTGTGCGGGATCGGCGGGTCGTGACGGCGACGCCTTTCACCGCGCGCGCTGATGCAGATAGAACTCGGCCAGCTCCAGGTCACCGGGCTGCGTAATCTTCAGATTAACCTGAGAGCCGGGAACGACAGCGACCGCGTGGCCGGCGCGTTCGGCCACTGAAGCCTCGTCGGTGCCTACAAATCCATCCGCTGCAGCCTCGGCAAAGGCGCTTTCGAGCAGTCCATAGCGGAAACCTTGCGGGGTTTGGGCCAACACGATGAACTCACGCGGAATAGTCGCGGTGATAAGCGCTCCGTGCGCCGTCCGCTCCACCTGCTTGATGGTATCTACGGCGGGCAAGCCCACAATCGCAGCTCCGTGTTCGGCGACCGCGTCGATGGTGCGCTCGATGGTGGCGGTGTCGATCAGCGGCCGCACGGCGTCGTGCACCAGCACAATGTCATCGGGCCCGGCTGGCAGAACCGCCAGGGCGTGAGCCACCGATTCCTGGCGTTTGTCGCCACCCTCCACCACTTGGACGCGGGGGCCGAAACCATACTCGGCAATCTGTGCCTGCACCCGCTCCATTTCGGTCTTCCGCACGGCCACATAGGTCGCCGTGATCCGTTCGACGGCGGCAAAGGCGCGCAGGGAATGGATCAGGATTGGAACTCCGTCGAGGGCAAGGAATTGCTTGGGCTGGGGTCCCGCCATCCGCGTGCCCAGTCCCGCGGCGGGAAGGATCGCGAACACCTGCATGACGTGTGGAGTATAGCACTGAGAAGCCAGCTCATCGCTTCAAGCCATCAGTCACCTCAGGGCAAACGCATCTTAATTCTCCACCCCGAGGAGGTGGAGCAGGTAGCTGTGGTCCCAGGCGGCCTGTAGGCGCTTGCCATGGATGCCGAGTTTGCAGGTTCGATCTTGCTTGAGCAAGTTGAGGGCGATGCGGTTGAGCAGGGAGAAGTTTTGCGCCGCATGGCCGACGCGTTTGCGGCTGTGGTCCTCGTTG
>JASHOC010000086.1 GCA_030041305.1 Acidobacteriaceae bacterium | reverse complement strand
GTCATCCCATGTATGACGACGTTGGCTATTGTCAAGGCAGACGAAAGCATCGCGGTGAGTGGCGGGGTCAAGGGCGCCGTTCTTTGGCGTTCATCTTGACCCTTGACGCCGCCACTCACCGCCCCACACTTGAGTTGGGAACGAAGGTCAGAGTTCTTTTCTGAGCTTCGTTCCATAGTTGAAAAAACGTGTGTGTTGGTCATGCCCGTTCTGTTCAATCCTGCGGTGGAACTGGTTCCACCCACCATGTATCCGGCCAGCCCTTAGGGGGTGGTCATGATTGCTTTTTCGATCTCCCCTCTCAAGGGGAGGCAGGCTGCCCACTCAAACGCTCGGTCTTGTCTTGCGACCACAGGATGACACGGGCTGGCCTGCACAGGGACCATGGAGCTGCGCATAATCGATCTGGCTGCGCAGCATCCAGTAGAGCCGCAGCGCCAGCTTGCGGGCCACGGCAACCTTGGCGACGCCGGTCGAGCGCCGGTGCTTCAGACGCGAGTAGCAGCGCGCCAGCTCGGCATCCTTGCGCACCGCGCTCTGACCCGCCTCGACCAGCAGAAAACGCAGCAGCGAACTCCCCTGCTTGCTGATGTGCCCCAGCCGCTGCTTGCCGCCCGAGGAATGCTCGGAGGGAATCAGCCCCACATAACTGGCCACCTGGCGCGCCTTGCCGAAGCGCCGCACATCCCCGATGGTCAGCACGAAGGCCAGCGCCGTTACCGGACCTACCCCCGGATGGGTCATCAATCGTGCCGTTGCCGGCCGCGCTTCAGCTTCCTGGCGCACGGCCTTGTCCAACCGCTCGACCTCGGCTTCCATCTCCTCCATCTGCTGGAGCAGATCGGCCCGCCGCGCCGCCGCATAAGGCAGCAGCGGCAAGGCCGCCAGTTGCTGCCGACCTTCGCTCGACCACAGCTTCCAGCGCAGCCGCAGACCCTGGTTGATGGCCAGCGCATGCAGCTGATTCTTTACCCGCGTCAGCATCTGCACCCGCTTATGGCGATGCATAATCAACTGGCGCGTATCCCGCTCCGCCGCCGTCGGTACCCACGACAGCGCCGGGAAACGTCCCTCCACCAGCAGCCGCAGAATGTGCCCCGCATCGCGTCGGTCGGTTTTCTGCTTGCGCACGTAACTGGCTCGAATCGCTGCCGCGTCCCCGATCTGAAAGCGATGGCCCCGTTGCTCCAGCATCTGCTCGAACCACTGCGTGTAGCCGCACGCCTCAATCCCCACCAAGACCTCCCGGCCACATAACCCGCGATAGAACTGCTCCGCTTCCTGCTTGTGCGCCAGCCGCAGATGGTGAACTTCGCCTCCTTCCGTATCCACCATCGCAATCTGCTGAAACCCGGGATGAAAATCGCACCCTATAATCACCATGACGTTGGCTCCTTCCTCCGGGCCGTGGCCTTCACACACAGCCAACTTTACCCGCTCGATCGAGCCAACGTCGTCATGTAATCATACGCGTATTTGCGTGTCCATCGGCAACGTTCCCTGTCTCTACGTACCGTTTTTCTTTTCGAACTCTTGAGTGTCGGCTTTCAATGGAGCGCGGCTGTTGTCCCGCCGTAATGCGAAACGCTCGAACCATCTGGAGGTTTGAATATGAGGTACGGGATTCCGATCTTCTCTCTCCTACTGGTAACGCCCATCGTGTTTGCACAGTCTCCATCCTCCTTTCCGGTTCCCCCGCCCTTTCCGCGGCAGATCAAAAACGTCGTCATCATCTTTCAGGAAAACCGGACGCCCGATAACCTTTTCCACGCTCTGGGCCCGGCCTGCGCGTTACCGCAAAACGGAAGCATTCTTGAATCTTGCATTCCGGCAAAGGTAACCAGCTCGTGCTATGACATCTCTCCGTGTGGAATTTCGAACCAGTCGGGGACTCCCGTGGTCGTGTCTTTAAAGCCCACAACTCTGGCCGGATCCGTGGACCCGGACCACTCCCACAACGGCTTCAACAATATGTGCGACCCCGATCCGGCAACACTGAACTGCCGCAACGACGGGGCATGGAAGACATCTTCTCCGGCAGGATCTTCGTACGCCTATGTCAAAAATGTTGCGGTAACCAACAGTGACGGCAGCCCCGGTCATCTGCTGGCTCCGTATCTAACCCTGGCCAAGGAGTACGGTTGGGCCAATTTCATGTATCAGACCAACCAGGGCCCCAGTTATCCAGCCCACCAGTTCATTTTCACGGGCACTTCGGCGCCCACCGCCAAAGACGACGCCAGGTCCACGTTCGTTTCCGAGAATTTCAATAACAAAGTGCTCAGTAACAACGCTGGATGTCTCGCTTTGCAAGGGGCCACCAACGACCTTCTTTCGCCGGCGCTGAGCACCCCTCCCGCCGATTGCAAGCTGTATGCCGACGGCTCGGTGCAGGAATGCCCCATCAGCAACACCGCCCTCGTTTATCCCACTGACCCGGTGGGCACATTTTGCTATCCGCACCAAAGCATGGCGGACCTGCTCGATCCGCTGGCTATCACCTGGACGTACTACGCCCCGTCTGCCGGCTCCATTTGGACCGCGCCCGATTCCATCAAAGCCATTTGCCAACCGGCCTTTGTCGATCCCAACGGCGACCCGAATTCCGCTCTCGAGTGCACCGGCAAAGAATGGAACGCGCACGTCGATGTAAAAAATTTGGGCACGGACATTCTCCGGGACATCGCCAGCTGCAGCCTTTCTCGCGTGAGCTGGGTGATTCCCAATGGGGAGTGGTCGGATCATGCCGGCCCCAACGACCTCTATGGACCATCCTGGGTCGCGGCCGTCATCAACGCCATAGGGAACCGGCAAACATGCGGCAAAGATACGCCAGACGCCGGCCAAACCTATTGGCAAAACACGGCGATCCTCGTGACCTGGGACGACTGGGGAGGGTGGTCTGACAATCAGCCTGCAACCTATGCGTCGAAGCTGCCCTGCAAATCGACTGACTGCCAGGCCGACTATCAATATGGTTTCCGCGTTCCCCTTCTTGTCGTCTCCGCCTACACGCCAAAGGGCTACATCAACAATGTTCCCCATGATTTCGGCAGCATCTTGCGCATGATTGAAGCCGTCAACCATATCGGTGAAGGCCTGCTCGGTTTCGCCGACGCGCGCGCTGCCACGGATTTGCGCGAATTCTTTACGCTCTCCTTGCCACGTCCCTACCAAACCATCCCAGCCGAAAAAAATGCGAATTTCTTCTTAAACCAAACCGGGCCGGCCGTGGACCCCGACGACAACTGAGCAGGGAACTGCGGTCAAACTTTCAACTTTTGGGTAAATCCACATAGACGATCCGTTGACAAACGCCAGCCCGGTCGTGCAGGATATGTCGTATACGACCTTTCGTATACGACGGAGTTGCCGGATGGCGATCGATACGATGACCGGAATCCGCTGGGCGTGGGCGGTTCTGGCGCTGGTGTGGCTCGCCGGCCTCGCCTCGACCAAGCGCACGGTGCGCGCGCAATCGGCGGGTTCACGGCTGTTCCAGCTTCTGGCGTTCGCGCTAGGGTTCGCGCTGATGGCCAGAAAGTGGTTCGAGTCCGGCTGGCTGGGTACGCGCCTCTTTCCGGATATTTCCGGGGTCGCCGTAACCGGGCTCGCGCTCACCATGGCCGGATGCGCCTTCGCCATCTGGGCGCGCATTGCGCTGGGCGGCAACTGGAGCGGTCGCGCCACGGTGAAGCAGGATCACGAGCTGGTCACCACCGGTCCTTACGCGCTGGCGCGGCATCCCATTTGCACGGGCATTGCGCTCGCCGTGGTGGGCACGGCTCTGGCCGGAGGAGAATGGCGGCATGTTCTGGGCTTCCTGGTCATCCTCTTCGGCATGCTCGCCAAGATGAGCCAGGAAGAACGGCTGATGATGCAGACCTTCCCCGAGGCCTATCCGCTGTACCGGCGGCGAGTGAAGGCGCTGATTCCGGGAGTTCTGTGAGACAGGGAACGAGGGAACAACACGCTGAGGCATCGAGGGTCCAGCGCCCGGGTCCAGCTTCCAGGGTCCGTGGTTCTTCAGGAATTCATTCTGTTTAAAATGAACAAGTCAGCGGGCAAGACTTCAGCGATCTCGGCGCAGGCGGAGCGGATGGACCAGGACCTGAACGCGATTCGCCGCGCCCTGCGCAAACCGCTTGAGGCTGAAGTGGCCAGGGGAGAATTGACTGCGCCGCAAATTTCTGTGATGCGGGTGGTCGTGCGCTGGCGCGGCGTGAGCCTGAAGGATCTGAGCCGCGAGGTAAGCCTGGCCCACTCCACCGTGAGCGGCATCGTGGACCGGCTGGAGAAGCGTGGCCTGGTCGAACGCCGCGCCGATCCCGAAGACGGCCGTACCAGCCGCATTCATCCCACGGCCGTGGTTGCGGAGTTCGTGCGCGAGCAGATTCCGCGGTTGTCGCGCGGCCCGCTCGAGCGTGCGCTGGAAAACGCAACGAGAGCCGAACGCGCCGCCATCGCCGGGGCGCTCGTGCGTTTGCGGGAATTGCTGGAAGCGAACCAGGAATAATATTCCACCGTCGAATCCGTCGGCTATCGCACTTCTCCTTCTGCTGTACACCGAAGCCGGGAGCTCAAGTGGCGATTCCTTCACAAAATCGCCACCTTCGATTGAATTTTCAAGGGCTACATGTGAAGGAGGAGTGCTCTACGCGCGGAATTCCGCCCAATGCAAATAGGCCGCGATGATCTGGTCTCCCCAAAGCCCGGCCACGATCCCTCCTACGCAAATAAACGTGCCCATCGGCAGCTTTGTCATCGCCCAATCCTCGGCATTCTTGCGCCGGCCAGTCGAGCCCAGCCGAACCAGCGCCACAACGGCGCCCAGCAGAACGCCGAGCACAAACGAAAGCAATGTGTGCCCCAGCCCGATCCACACCGCAAGCAACAGCATCAGCTTTACGTCACCTAACCCGATGCCTTCGCGCCGCCGGATCACTTGGTACGCCCAGCGGATGACTAAAACAAAGAAAGGCGCAATCAGGACCCCCAGCACCCACCGGAAAATCACGTTATACATATGCTGATGATGTGCAACCAGCCCACCGGTCCAGTGCAGCAGCCGAGCGCTCGAGTGCACCGCAAAGCGCATGATCATAAACCCGCAGCCGAGCGCGGCCCCGCCCAGCGTCAACGCGTCCGGGAGCCACAATTGCTCGGCATCCAAAACTGCCAAAGCCACCAGTAGCCAGTAGAGAATCATTTTGCCCGCCGCGAACGACAAAGCATCGAAGATGCTCACCCGCGACCACCCTGGGAGATAAAGCGCCAGCAGCGCCTGCCACGCTGTGATGGCCCACGCCGTCCCCACCGCCAGCTCCACGACCGGATAACGCCAGCCGATCCAGGCTCCGCATCCGCGGCAACGCCCGCGAAGCGCAGCCCAGCTTGCCAGCGGCAAATTTTCCCACCACGGTAGTGTGCGGTCGCAGCTTCTGCAATGAGAGCGCGGCTTCACAATGCTCTCGCCTTTCGGCCAGCGGCTCAGGCACACGTTTAGAAAACTGCCGAAAACCAGTCCCAGAAGCGCCGCCACGAGAGTTCCGTATGTCCGGATCATCCAAAACATTGAGTATACGGTTACAAAAAAGCCGGGGAGTTTTCTGCGAAATCGTCGTGCGGTCTACGCTCAGCCCAATCCGATCCCGCGCGCCCCGCAACCACATCGCCCCCTCCAGAGCTGCGTGTGATATAGGGAAGACGGAGTGATGAAGCCGTGAATCGGGTGAAGCGACGTTGGCGGTCGGGCGCCTTTCCTTGGCGAAAAGGGTTCAATTGCAATCCGTATTCTTACCCGACCGGCGCTGGAGAATGGGGCAGGGAATTATTTTCCTGACTGCCTTCGAGGAGCCTGCAGCTTCTTCCCGCAAACTCGCTCAACTCGCCATTGAAGGAACTGTCCAGTCAAGCACCCATTCCGATAATATCGCTGCCATCACACAAGGCAGGGAAGTAACAACGCGAGCAGCAGAGCTTCCAGGGCAAACGCATCTTAATTCTCCACCCCGAGGAGGTGGAGCAGGTAGCTGTGGTCCCAGGCGGCCTGTAGGCGCTTGCCATGGATGCCGAGTTTGCAGGTTCGATCTTGCTTGAGCAAGTTGAGGGCGATGCGGTTGAGCAGGGAGAAGTTTTGCGCCGCATGGCCGACGCGTTTGCGGCTGTGGTCCTCGTTG
>JASHOC010000085.1 GCA_030041305.1 Acidobacteriaceae bacterium | reverse complement strand
ACGAAGTGCGGACCGTCGTTGGATTGCACCCAACTGGTCATGGCGCTGGCGGATCCGGCTGGAACTGCGCCGGGCACGTCCATCAGGCTTTGGGTGGCCCATGCGCCGGAAGAGATTGTGTACCAGAACTGGCGAAGGTTCCCGCTCGCATCGGCATAAACGAAGTGGGGACCGTCGTTGGATTGGACCCAACTGGTCATGGCGCTGCTGGCTCGGGCTGGTACGGCGCCGGACACGTCCATCAGGCTTTGAGTAGCCCACGTGCTCGTAGCAGTTGTGTACCAGAACTGACGCAAGTCTCCGCTCGCATCGGCGTAAACGAAGTGCGGGCCGTCGTTGGATTGGACCCAACTGGTCATGGACGTTCCGGCTCCGGCCGGCACTGCACCGGTCGCGTTCATCAGGCTTTGGGCGGCCCATTTGCCGGAAGAGATTGTGTACCAGAACTGCCAAAGGTTCCCGGCCGCATCGGCGTAAACGAAGTGCGGACCATCACTGGATTGCACCCAACTGGTGAGGGCGCTTTTGGACGCGGCCGGAACTGCATTGGGCACGTTTCCAGGGACCTCTCCCAGCCCTATGACTCCCCCGAGTTTCAGTAAGGTTTTGAGCTGGCTGACAGGGAGGGAACGCTCATTGACCACAGCTCCTCCCGAAGGCAGAGGGCTGGGAGGACGCCCGAAGGGAGTGGAGCAAGCGTCGCTGGATGGAGTGTCACAGCGGATGCCGGTATGTGAATCCATCAACGGATAGTTAAACTGCCCGGCCAGCGAAAGCGCAGACGCTGCGCTTAATTGTCCCATGTGGACAATGTCCAGCATCAGTCCCATGTTCATTAATGCGGTGAACTGGGGTCGATTGAGGTCCTTGTTGTTGATTTGCCCTGGAGTCTTAACTGGCGCGGGGGCTGGCGGCGCTGTTGGCATATAGCCTATGGCGCCTGTTGGCATGATTGCGTTGCCTACTTTTTCTGCAGCCACCCAACCGAGAACTGACGACAACGCCTCAGGCCCCATAGCTGCGGCTCCCGTTAAGACGAGGTTCTCGGCGGTGACCTCGCCGGACGAAAGATTGAGAAGGGTAGATAGAGTTACCGGCTCGATTCCTACGACGGGTGAACCCAGACTGAAGTTCACATTCGCATCGGTTGAATGACCCTCGGGGGAACCGTTTATAAAGTTGCTCAGTCCATTAAAAAAGTCGCTGTAGATTGCGGTCCCTCCGAATGAGTTATCGGTCAGATGTATGGGAATGACGTGCGCCACGCCGAATTGCCTGACCAGCAACTGGATGTCTGAGAGCGAAAGCGAATCCATCTCCAGGCTTAAGACTACCGCAAGTTTTGGGGGGTTACCGTTAATGGCGGCGCGGGCTTCGGCGGGTGTTTTGACGATTTGCATCCAGTCCGAGTTTGCATTCACCAATTTTGTAATATAGGTAAGCTGCGTGGCGGCCGAATTATAGTCAAAATGTTCTGAAGCGAGATGTCTCGGTTTAGGATTTCCGTTGGCATTAAAGCCCTGATTCCATGCCTTGCTGATAAGTTCATCCTCCGTGGCGGCTGCAAACATCAGACGCAGACCGCCCTGGAAGGCGCGCCTGATGCTATTGATATGCATCACCTGGTGATCGATGCTGAGCGCATCGGGCCAACCCGGCATATTGTTGGGACCCTGGAAATTAGGAGCTCCAAATGCCAGATGGGTCCACCCCGGCGACTGAGCGTCGATGGTAGAAACGATAAGGGAATCGGAGAATAATTTGACAATATCAGGGCCTGCCGAGTTGTTGTGGGTAAACCCCAGTGAGAACGGGCCGACGCTGGCCGCTGGACACTGAGGCATGTCGCTATCAAGGTTCGCTTGCTGGCTGGAAGTGGCGAAATCCAAGCCTACGTCATGCGCGGGCTTCCCCCACATAAGGCCATTGATACCCATTTGCCGGTCTGCTCCGAAGGCCAGATGAGTTGCTGGATGCGTGTGGAGATCGGCAAATCCCCAAACAGGTTGCGGCGGATCCTGTGCGACGAGCAATCTTCCGGCGATGAGAAGGAAGGTGCAGTGGAGAGCATTACGGAGGCGGATCTTCATTCAACCCCCTATGTCAATTGAGAATTGATTTGGGCTCCGACCTTTTCGGGAAGACCAAAGTGTACCCGGTTGACAGTGGGAGTTTCAACTCAAACTTCCTGAA
The DNA here is from genome assembly GCA_030041305.1 of Acidobacteriaceae bacterium. Classification (GTDB taxonomy): domain Bacteria; phylum Acidobacteriota; class Terriglobia; order Terriglobales; family Acidobacteriaceae; genus Telmatobacter. The sequence goes on along the minus strand of JASHOC010000085.1, from coordinate 10,753 downwards.
ACCGACAGCCCGGCTGGAAGCGCCGATGGCTCTGTGGCTGATTGGCGCGCCGAAGAGGCATCCCCAAGCCTACTTTTCCGTATTCGGTTACTTACGATAGGCGGGCTTCGGCCCCGCGATCTACGGCTGCGCTTCAAGGAGCGACAAATTGCCATGCGCACTTCGAGCTCGCGACCGAGGCTCCTGCGCCTCGCTGAACCCGTTGGACTGCTTGGAAAAAGCTTTAGCGGAAGGCCGACCCGGCTGGAACGGCATCCTCGCGCCGCGGCCTCGAACGATCGCTCCTCGTCACCGGTTCGCGAGGCGGGTACTTCACAGAGGGCCAATGCTGTTCGGGAACCCATTTCCCCTGAAGTTGTACGGCGCCCACCCGTGCGCCGCACACCTCGCAGGCATAGGTGGCCCATTGTGCGCGACCTCTGTTTTGGCTAAGAACTGCTTGCACTTCATCGCTGAACCGCCCTCCGCAGGGCTTTGCAGGTGTCGGCATGCTTCTCCTAATTCACTCTGTTTGATGCGGCAACCCTGGGATTCCCGGCTGGCTTGCTCCCATTTGACCTTTGTACGATCAATCCCAGTTCCACGGAAAAAATTCCCTTCCCAGCGGGCTCTGTATCAGGGCACGGCTTCAGCCGTGTCGTAACTTCCATAGAATCAATGCGGGGCTTTAGCCCCCGCGGGACGCCTCTGGCTCGATTTGCCCTCTGATCTCCATTTTCCCGCAGCCTCTTTAGTTGTGCCGCAAGCGCCATAAAATCAATGAGCTTCAGCCCCTGAGGCGACTTTTCTCTTCCCGATTCGACTGGCGCCACAGGCTCTAAATCCTCCTGCGGCCTACTGTCTGCCCTGTGGCCGCAAAAAAAACTTCCCGCAATTTACAGGGTTTTTCGCGCATGTTGCTAAAATGGAGACAGTAACTCAGCGGAAATAACAGATATGGTCGCCGGCAACGAAGAAATCTTCGCTTCCGAGGGGCGTCGAGTCGCTTCCGAAAACGAAAAACGGGTCTCCGCCCGGCGGCAAAGGGAACGCGAAAATCTGCGCGAACCTGGGCAAGCAGTCGAAAAAAGGCGCTTTAAGTCCTTTGTTTTGCCTAATCTGCGAATAACCGGCTTGTTTTCCTATATTTACGCCGGTTTGGACGGCCCAACCCGCTGAAAACGCGCCGCTTATTGACAGAATGGGGGGAGGGGGGCGCCTTAGTGGGTAATCCTGCGGGCGGCCGCCGCCGGCGCCTATAGCGGTTCTCCAATTGGTGTAGAGCAGAACCTCGAACGTTGAGTGGCGTTTTTCCCAAGAAAACGCCACCTGGCACGCCCCTCAAAACTCCACGGGAATTGGAGAACCGCCGTAATATCCCCGTGCGCCCCTGCCCGGGATTTGCGCGCGGAAAGAACGCTGGCAACTAATTTGTCAGCACCGCCCGATAGCGCACCTTGTTCTTTTTCACCTTGGCGATGGCTTCATTCGCTTTCGCCATCGGGAACGACTCCGTGGTGGCTTGCACCCCGTGCCGCGCAGCCACATCCAGCATCTCCCGCAGGCCGTACGGGCTGCCGATGCTGCTGCCCCGGATGCTCCGTATCCCCGAGATCAGCGGAAACGCCGCCGCCGTGACCGGAGAAGGTGGAACGCCCACAATGCACAGCGTTCCCGTAGGCCGCAGCACCTGCAGCAGCGTGGCCCAATCTTGGTCCGCGTTCACCGTGGTCAACAGCAGGTCCTGGGTGCCGGCCGCTTCTTTCATCGCTTTCAACTCGCGGGTGTTTACAAAGCGGCGCGCTCCCAAGCTATGCACCTCCTGCTCCTTCTCCGCCGAAGTGGAAAACGCCGTCACTTCCGCGCCAAAGGCGCGCGCGAATTGGATGGCCAAGTGGCCGAGCCCGCCGATGCCCACCACCCCGACGCGCGACGAAGGGTTGATCCCCTCCGTGCGCAGAGGCCTATAAACAGTGATGCCGCCGCAAAGCAGCGGCGCAGATTGCTCGCTGTCCAGCACCTCGGGAATGGGAACGACGAAACGCGCATTGGCGCGAACCCGCGTGGCGTAGCCGCCGTTACGATGCACACACGTCGCCTCCGCCGACGGGCAAAGATTTTCGAGTCCGCGCAGGCACCACTCGCACACCCCGCACGAGTTCGACTGCCAGCCCAGCCCGACCCGCTGCCCCTTTTCAAGCTGGCGCACCTCGGCTCCCACCGCCGCCACCATGCCAATCACTTCATGGCCGGGAATGAACGGATAGTGGCTGATGCCCCAGTCATTCGCAATCAGATGCAGATCGCTGTGGCACACAGCGCAGTGGCTGATGGCGATCTCCACCTCCTGCGCGCCTAACTCGCCCGGGTCATAACGAAAGGGCAGAAGTTCGGCTCCCGCCGCATGAGCTGCAAGTCCTTGGATTTGAGCCATACTATCGTGGGCTCCTCGCCGGATCGTAGAGTTTAGCTCCATGGCGGAGCTTTGGATCCCTTGTGCGACCGGAATGATTCTACGCTGACGTCTACTTTAATCCCCCGCCTGGCACGACATGCAGATCCAGAACTTGGTACCCGCTGAGCACACCGCCGGCCGGCCCCTCCGCCTCCAACTCGGCCGACTCTCCATTGATCCGAATCTCCTGCGATGCGCGCACCGGCTCCAGCGCGTTGGTCACCGAGAGCGGCAGGCTCGTCAAAGTGTCGCCATCCATCCCCGCTTGCGCCTCCGGCGCAAGGAGGCTCACATATACCCGGTCGGCTGGGTGCTCGCGTCGATACTCGGCCAATACCGCCTTGATATCCACGGCCCGGTTTCCGGCTTGCGGTTGATTCAAGGTCCGGTCGAGCGTCCCGGCGTCGGAAACCAACAGCCGCACGGCGCCCGCATCCAGCCGCGCTGGCAGTTTCACCGGAATGCGAATGTTCCTCTCCGCCTGTTGCCATGGACGCAGCGTCGCCTCGACCATCACCGTATCGCCCGCGTGAACCACGTCATTGGAAACCAACCGCGCGCTAGCCAGCTCCACTTCCAGCCGGCGCGGAATCGCATCGATGTGCAGATCGATGCTGCGCACCGCCCCCCGCCGCGATTCGTTCGAGTAAAGGTCGGCAAAGTGCTGACCGGTCGCCAGCGCCGCCTGCATCGGCGCCGGCAACATGCCTCCAGCCGTAGCCCACAGGTCGAGCGGCAACGGCGGATAATCGGCCAGATCGATGCTCCCCGTGATGTGATAGCTGGTGTCTGCGGTGCTCTCGTTCGACTCGAGCAGCGCGTCGTAGACCACCACTAGCACCGCCTGGCCCGTGAGCGAAGGCAAGTCCAGCACTTCCACGTTCACCCTCCGCCGACCTTCCGGCGAGTCCACCACAATGTGCATCGGAATCATGCGCGCCACCGCACCCAGCACCCCCCGCACCCCCGATTCGCGGTCTTGCGTAAACGCCCCCACCGTCGCGCCGGTGTTGATGATCTTGAAAGCATTCAGAGGTGAGGCCAGCGTCGTCACCACATCCGCCGTGGTCATGGGTAAGGAAACCGGTCCGGCCTGCAAAATGGGGTGGCCGCAGGCCACCAGTTGCTTCGGATCGATATAAGTGATCGTGCAGGTGGCCGCGATCTCCAGATCTCCCCGCACCAGTTGCGCGCTGATCGCCGATCCCGGCAGCAGCGTGGCTTCGGCCGCTGCAGAGGGCTTCAGGTCCCCTACTGACGACCCGCCCATGCCCCCTGCCGCCACTGATTCCAGGCTCGTCCCGGCCATCTTACGCTCCCAGAGTTGAATGGCCTCCGTCCGGAATCCGCTCATCACCAATGGCGTCTCCATGGCTTGGAAATTCATGCTTCCAGTCTCGACATTGTGTCCGGGGCCGCCGCCGCTCGATGTGGGTGCGTCCAGCTGCGGCGTGAGGTCGAACTCAGCAGCCAAATCCTCCGGAGCGATTCCGGACCTGGAACCATTCGCCGAATACGAGGCAACCGCCGAGGCGCCAGAAGCAGCCGAGGAACCAATGGGAAGATTGCGCACTTCCATAATTTGCTCGACGGGAGTGATGCCCGCGATGGGCTCTTTGCTGAATTGCCCGATGCGGTACGAAAGCGATCCCACCAGCTCATCGCCGATATACACCGGACTGCCGCTCATGCCTTCCACTACGCCCGTATATTCGGCTTTTTCCCCGTGAAGCTGAGCCAGGATCATGTCCTGCCCGGGCCCGCGCGCCCCGCGTAGCACGCCCAGGATCTCCACCGGCATCGGTTCCGGCTTCGCCCCCTGGAAGACCGTCCAGGCCGTCGCCATCAGCCCCCGCCGCACCTGGCTCAGCGGAAAGAATTGCCCGCTAAGCGGAGGAACACTTTGGGTTTGAGCCGCTTGCGCCGGCGCGCGAACAGCCTGCGAGGTTGAGCCTTGCCCGGCGAGCATAACCGGCCAGGCCACCGCCAAGGTCGCCACCGCCAGCACTCGCGGACACAATTTAGCTTGCTTCAAGCAATATTTCACGTCTATAAGAGTACAGCCTGCGCGAATTTGCTGCTTGAGCGGCAATCCGCGTCGGCTGTCTTTGGCGTCGGGTCGCCTTCTCAAAGCCGGCAGGGCGTCATGTCCACCGGCGCTCGATAGGGCGAAAATCCCGTATGCTTATCTCCAAAGAGGTCGCTATGTTCAGGCTGCGCACGTTTTTTGCTGCTCCCCGTGGGCGTCTTTCGCTCGCGGTCCTCTTCGGCGCCACATTGGCTTTGGTGGCGCCGGTGTGGCGCGCTCACAGCCAATCTACGCAGGACCAGTCTCAGCCCACTTCGCAGCAGACGCAGCAGCAGTCCGCGCCGTCTGCCCCGGCTGCGGGCGGTCCTGGCGCCGATAATGGGGCGATCGCCATCCCCAAGAAGAACCCCGAAGATGTGACGCCGCCCGCGCCGCCTGCACCGCCGAAACCCACCTTCAAAAATCCCGAGGGCGCGCCCAATGTCTCGCTTCAGCTCAACGTTCCCGAAGTCAATGTCGACGTAGGCGTGCTGCTTGAAAAAACCCACACCTTCGTGCCCGGACTCAAGCCTGCCAACTTCCGCGTCTATGAGAATGGCGTGGAGCAGAAAATCACGGGCTTCCGGCGCATCGAGGCGCCCATCACCGCTTTGATGCTCTGCGAATTCGCCGCTCGCGGTTGGGCCTTCCGTATCGACATGCTCAACAGCGCCTGGGCCTTCACTCAATCTCTGCGTCCGCAGGACTACGTCGCCATGATGACTTTCGACCTGAATACCCACATCGTCAGTGACTTTACCCAGGACAAGCGACAGATTCAGCAGGGTGTCAACGAGCTGGCCATGGAATCTTATATGCCGGCCGCATTTTCTGAAACTGACATCTTCGACGCGCTCTCCGAAGCGTTAGACCGCCTCTCGCGGATCGACGGCCAGAAGTACATCATCCTCATTGCTTCCGGCGTAGACACCATGTCGAAACTCACCCTCGATAAAATCCTGCAGAGAGTGAAAGAATCCCGCAACATCACCATTTTTAGCATCTCCACCGGCGGACTGCTCATGGAGATGACTGAGGGTACGGGCGGCATGATGGGCGGAATGCGAGATATGACCTACCTGCAGGCCGAAAATCAGATGCGCACCTTCGCCAACCTTACCGGCGGCATGTACTTCGACCCCAAATTCATCGGCGAGCTCCCCGACGACATGCGCATGATCAACCAAAATATCCGCTCGAAATACGAGCTGGTTTATCAGCCCACAGACGCCAAACAGGATGGTACTTACCGCAAGCTGCGGGTCATGCTGGTGGATGACGAAGGCAATCCCCTCCGCATGCAGGACGAGAAACATCACCCGCTCAAGTACGACTTGATTTATCGCGACGGCTACCGCGCACAGCAGGAAGTGGAGTAATCTCTTCCCTTCTCGCGCGTGGCTTCCTTCACCTGCGCCTATAGGGGCTTAGAAGATGCTGAAAAGGGGGAAACCGGTGAAGCCGAGGCGAAGCGACCTCAAAGAGCGGCGACCCCGCACGATTTCGGCGATCCCACGTGATTTTCTAATCCGCCGTAGAACGCCCTGAATCTCAGCCGGATTGTCCCCCGTCACACCCTATTGGTTTTTCGCCTTGAGAAAGTCGTGAGCCACGGTCCGCACAAATGTCACCGCGCCCGCCGGAACTGCGACGTTGCCACGCAAAACGTTTTCGAAGTTCTCCGGGGCCCCGTAATAGGTTTCCGTGTCGTCGTAGTTTTGGGTCACGCTTGTGCCGTCCAGGTCGATCCCCGCAAACAGCCCTTTGTTGCGTGAGTAGCTCAAGAGCTCTGCATTCATCTTCCAATCCGTTGACGCTTGGCCCGCTCGGCCCACGGGCCCCGCGGCAGCGGAAGCATCCCCGCCGATCTTGAACTTACTCTTGAGCAGGTCCTGGAAACCCCGATCATTTACCGCCACCAGGACGAGATCTGTGGATTGCCCGCCGATCTGAAACCCGAACGAGCCCCCGGCCATCCGGATAAAGACGGGCCCGCTCCAGCCATGGCCGGTGCGGCATGTCACCACGCCCTGCCCATATTGCGCGCCAAATACAAACGCTCCCTTGACCAGCCCTGGAACCACACCGACGCACGTCGCCGCATGGAGAATGTCCAGAGGAATGGTGCGGTCTTGCGCGCCCATGATTTGGTCGAGGACCACTTTTGCCTGGTCAATGCGGTTCTGCAAGTCCTCTCGCGAAGAAGCCGCAAAGCCGGTGGATGCCGCCAGAAAGCAGATGCAGATGGAGACGAAAATCTTCTTCATAAATCCGTTCCTTTACTCCACGGACAACTTACCGTGGATGCGTAATTCTGCTGTCTATTCCACAAGCCGCAGCCTCACTCTGCAACCCGGCGGCGCGGCTTGGGAAAGGGAAGAGGGCGCCCACGAACGAGCCGTCTATGTGGAACAGCCTACAGCATCGGCGCGAGCCCGCGCACCATCAACTTGATGAAAAATGAGTCACCGGAGTGCGCCGGCAAGCAAGAGCGCGTTGGGGTCAGGAAAAGGCGCGCCAAGTCCGATGTCTCCGCTGCGCGACGCCGCTGCGGGCGAAATCGCACCACGGTCCAAATTAAAAGGGGAGGGCTGCTGACTCCAAACGCAAATCCCACCGATTGTGATGGGGGGTGCAAAAAAAGAGGAGTTCCCGCGCCACATTGGAGATGTCGCCTGGGAACTCCTTTCCCCAGATCTGCGTTGTTTCTATCAACAGGGTTGTGGAAAATGGCCAGATTGCACAAGAGTACTTAGGGGCATTGCCATTTAGTAACCTATGATGATTACTAGATAGTAACGGGTCCACGCAACCGGGTGGGGTTAGTCTTGATCGAGCGGCGCCAGGTTCATCGCGAACATCGAAAGTTTGATGCGATTGTCGGCGCCCGTCTTACGCATAAGGCGGCCTACATAGGCCTTGACGGTTCGCTCCTCGATCCCCAACTGCGATGCGATTTCCCGGTTCGACCGCGCCGTCATGATCAGTTCGAGCACCTGCCGCTCCCGCAGGGTAAGCCGCGTGTTGCCGGAAAAGCCCGCCTCGGGGATCTTGAGCAGCCTGTCAATAAGCCGCGATAGCAGCCTCCGCGGGGCCCAAATCGATCCGCTGGTAACGACATCGATCGCCTGGCGCACGACCTCGGGACCGGCGGTCAAATCCAGGTAAGCCCGTGCTCCGGCAACGATCGATTTGATGACTAATTCGTCGTCGCCCTGAGGCCCGATGACGATCAGTCGGATGTCGGGGCGGGCCCTCTTGATGGTTTCGAGCGACGCGAAACCGGAAGATGCGTGCAGGTCGATGACGATATATTCAAGCGGCGGACCGGCGAGCAGTTCCTCGGTGCTCCCGCTTACCAGCACGAGCTGCGCCTGGCCCGCTTCCGCGGGCTGCTCGATGATACTCGCCAAACCCGCTACGCGAATGGGCTCGTCCGCCACCACACCGATGCGAATGGGTTCACCCTTCGCACTCGCCATCATGTCACTCCCGTCACCGGTTAAGAGAACCAGAAGGTAAAGAGCACCAAAAAGGGGAGGAAAATCAAAATCTGATCGACCGCACCGGCGCCCGCGCCGTCACATTGTCTTTATCGTCTCCCGGGCCGCGATCGCGCCTTGGCGGCAGGAGACTTAGGGCTCGAAAAGGACAACTTTCCCCGGCTTTTGATAGCCCTTCCCGATCAGCATAGCCGATTTCGAAAGCGGGGAGGCGGAGTGATCGTGAAGAGGACTCGCTTTGATTAGCCCCGGGTGCGTGTCAGCACCACGCACGCAGCCTTCAATAGAGCGGCGCCACCGCCACGGTGCCCAAACCCGCCAGGAAAAACACGAACATCAGCACCAAAAGGAACTTGGCTCCGCGCGGTGCGTCGGCAAATTCGCGCCATACAAATACGCCCCAGGCGGCCGAGACCATGGTGGCGCCCTGACCAATGGTATAGGAGACCGCTGGGCCCACAAGATGCGTTCCCGAGGCCAGGAAATTCGCCACTCCCCCCGTGCACCAGATCAGTCCGCCCACGATTCCCGCCCAATGCCAACTCTTGGGCGCGCGCCAATACTCGCCGCCGTCCACGCGAGGTTTGCCGTCCAGTGGCTTCTTCATCAGCAGCAAATTGGCGGGCGCGGTGGAGACGAGCAGGCCAATGGTGAAGAACAGCGTCACAGCGTAAGCCCCCGGAGCCGGCTTTCCGGGTTCGCCGCTCAATGCCCGCGCCACAAACGGGTAAAAGCATCCCATCAACAGGCCGCAGGCGAGGCTGATTACGATGCCGCGAATCGTCATCGCTTTGGCCGTTCTTTCCCGCTTGCGGTACGCCGCCGCGTCCAGAATGATTGCCCCCACCACCAGCGCCACGCCGCCAAATAACAGCAGAGGATTGCCCACCGGCTTGATGACGTAGTTCGAAACTGCGCCGATCACCAACGCCAGCCCGATCGCAACAGGAACCGCCACCGCCATCCCGGCTACGTCGATTGCCGCTACCAGCAAGAGATTCGCAACACTGAAGATCGCGCCACTTGCGATGGCGTACAGCATGGGGCCGGCTTGCGTTCGCGCCACATCGGTGAGGAACCGCGCTCCTTCATGGCCCATGCTTCCCGCCGTCAAGCCCCAAAAAACTGCGCCCAACACCATGCCGACGGCGTAATCCCAATAAAAGAGCTGAAAGCGAAATTCGGGGTACAGCTTCAGCATATTCACCCACGATCCCCAGCACAGCATGGTCAAGATCGTGAGGAGAAGCGCGGCAACATACGTCTCCGGAATAAGCATTGAACCCCCTTTCGTTTACACAGCAAGTTGCAGCAAGGAAGGAACCGCTTCGCTTTGGCCCGCGCCTTGAATACGGCAGCGCCATGCGAACCCGGAATTTCAATTTGGGCGGCTCACCCAATATACACTTGACTGCCCCGGCGTGAACGATTGCTGACGCCGTTCAGGGCGTCGCTTGCCTGCCGCCGACGGCGATGATCTCCCGGGTCCGAAAGCCCGGATCCTTCGACGGGCTCAGGACAGGTTCTGAGGCGCCCGTCTTCCGTGGCGCCAGCGGTTTTGAGACCGGGGCCACCTGCCCTGAGCGCGTACCCCCCAGTCCATCATTGCCTGTATGTAAGCCATTATTTTTCAGTAATTTTCGAGGGCAACAAATGTCCCGGCTTCAATTTCTTCGACGTCGGTGACGACGAACTCTTCCGCGTCATCGCCCGCGGCGAGTTCAACGTCAGCGGCATGCAAAACAAAAGCCTGCGCCGCTGCTTATCGGCCAAAACCAGCGCCCAGGTCCGACGTCCGACCATTAGGACCGGAAGAGTCCTGGTGATCTAACAATAGCCAATCTCGCTGGGTCCAATCTTTTGAATGATTGGCGGGCGCTGCTCAAGCTCTTCCATCGCGCTCAGGCGTAACAACGGAGAACAGGCCTCAAGAAATCGCTGCGCTTCGCGTTTGACATCGCTGACAGTGCAAGAAAAACGGTCATGAACGCGCGCGATCAGCTCTGCGCATTTGGATGCTTTGCTCGTCCTTGCTTCAGATCATGCAGACTTCTTCAGGTCTCCGTGAGGATCGAGGACAAATTTCTTCGCAGCGCCTGAGTCGAAGTCCTTGTAGCCTTGCGGCGCATCGTTCAGCTTGATCACGGTCGCGTTGACGATCTTTGCAATGGGCAAACGATCATACAGGATCGCCTGCATCAAAGCGCGGTTATACTTAAGTACCGGTGTTTGGCCGGTATAGAAACGATGTGACTTCGCCCAACCCAGTCCCAGTCGAATGCTCAGTGAGCCTTTTTGGGCGGCCTGATCCTTGGAGCCAGGATCTTCGGTGACATAGAGTCCGGGAATGCCAATGCCGGCGCCCGCGCGAGTGATCGACATCAACGAATTCAGCACCGTCGCGGGAGCTTCAACGTTGCGCTGACTTCCGTGGCCCCTGGCCTCAAAGCCAACCGCGTCAATAGAAGCATCGACTTCCGGCGCGCCCAGAACTTCTGCAATCAGTTCTTCGAGATTCTCACTGCGCGTGAGATCGATCGGTTCGAATCCTACTGCTTTCGCATGCCTGAGGCGATCCTCATTCACATCGCCGATCAGAACAACGGCGGCGCCGAGGATTCGGGCAGAGCCGGCAGCCGCGAGGCCAACTGGGCCTGCTCCGGCGACGTATACCGTTGAGCCCACCCCGTCTCCTGCACAAACCGCGCCATGGAAACCGGTGGGAAGGATATCGGACAGCATCGTCAG
>JASHOC010000084.1 GCA_030041305.1 Acidobacteriaceae bacterium | reverse complement strand
ATCGGAGTAGACGATGTTTTCGGCCTGGATTCCCAAGCTCGCGAGGTACGCATTGAAGAGCGGCGCGTAGGTGTAAGTATTGAGCAATCGCGGAATGCCTATGCGGAATTCCTTGCGCCGCTCCATTAGCGCGGCGCGCTCCTTGACGGCCTTTGATACGAAAAGACCCTTGACGTCGGGAATCGAATCGGCCACGCTTGGCACGTCGCGATGGCGGAAAACCTCACGCGCCGCAATATCGACGAAATTCGGATTGGCGGCTTTGATCTTGTCGATGTCGGCCTTAATCCCCTTCATGTCGTTGAGGTCTTCGACGCCGCCCTTCTCGCAGGTCGCGATAATCAGCCGCTGTTCACCCACGCGCAGGGGCACCTTGGTCTTGCGGGGCAGAAACTCCATTGTGGGTTTGGGCGGCTCAACAGGCTTTTTCGCGCCTAATGCGGCCTGAATCTGTATAAGAGGTTCCATTTTTGCACGGAACGATGTGGTCTTCGATGACCCGCATCCGCAGCCGCCGGCGTGGTCGTGGCCAGAGTCGCAGGATGAGCCATGCCCGGAGGCCGGAAGATTGGCTTGAATCTGTTCGAGGCTGGGCAGGTTGTGCGCAACGGCAACCACTTCCTCCGCCGTCGCAGCGCGATCTTGCTTCGCGGCCTCAACCGGTTGAGCCTCCGCTGTCGCCGCACCGCCGGTGACGTCGACATCGATGAACGTGCGCAGGCAGTTGTTCTTGCAGAAGTAGCAGCGGGTATCTTCATTGCGGGTGGTGCGATAGCGAATTCGACGTACGGCGTCGAGGCCGATGAAAGTGGTCGTCCTGCCTTTGCGCCACAAGCGCAAGGCTTCTTGCGCCGCACCAATGGCGCCCGATTCGCCACAATGTTCGTGGACGATGATCTCCGGCTCTTTCCCGTTGGCGCGGAAGCTCGAACGGATGAAATCGACCTCTGCTTTGACGACGGCAAGGTTGTTCTGCGTGCCTCCCTGGAGAACGAAGCGCGTGCCGAGGGTGGCAAGGTTTGGGATGCTGGCGACATAGAGGAAGACATTCTTCGGCAACACGTCCGCCAGGCCCGCAAGGATCTCCTCTGACCGCCAGCCCTGGCGCTGAAAATTCACGATGTCGGACTGCATGAAGACGGCGCAGCCGTAGCCGAACGACGGCATCGACTTTGCCGAAAAGGCGATGTCGGCGAAGTCCTCGACCTTCATGCCGAAGCCTTCGGCGGTCGATTGGAGGAAGTATCCGTTCCCGGCCGAGCACTGCGTGTTCAGCTTAAAGTCCTTCACGCGGCCGTCTTTCAGCACAATCAGCTTGATGTCTTGCCCCCCCACATCGACAATGACGTGAGGGTCTTCGTAGAACTTGAGCGCCGACTCCGTATGCGCCACGGTTTCAACCAGCGCAACGTCGGCCTTGAGCACATCCCTCAGAATGTCTTTGGCGTAGCCCGTCGTGCCCACGCCCAATACTTCGAGACTGGCGCCCCGTCCCTCCACCTGTTCGCGGAGTTTGTCGAACATCTCGATCGTGTCCTGGATCGGGTTGCCGTTCGAAAGCTGATAGGCCTTGCAAAGGATATGCCCGCTCTTATCGAGTAGAGCGGCCTTGGTGGATGTCGATCCGCCGTCAACACCCACGAACCCTGAAATGAGTTCTCCTGGCCGGAACTCTGCCGGAATGAACTTCTTCCGCCGGTATGCCGAACGAAATTCTTCCAACTCTCCATCGCTTTCAATCAAACCCTTGCCGCCTGAGACCGCCTTTTCTTCGGCGCGGCCGTAATCGATGTACCAGGCGAGCTTTTCGACACCGAGGTAGCGGCCCACCTCCGGTTCTTCGTCCTTGCCGAACTCGACCGATCCCAAAGCGGCAAAATACTGCGCGTTCTTTGGAACTTTGATCAGGTCTTCGGGCGTCGCGCCCTCCGGAAGCTCCACCTTGCGCTCTTTCCACATGCGCGGAATATTTGCCTGCCACGCCTCACGCATGCCGCGGATAAACGAATTCGGGCCGCCGAGCAGCAATACATGGGGCCGCAGCGTGTTGCCGCGCGTCAGCACGCTGAGGTTCTGCAGCACGATGGCTTCAAACAGTGACGCCATCAGTTCGTGCGACGGCGTTCCGGTCTTCTGCAAGCCGTTGATATCCGTCTCCGCAAACACACCGCATTTGCCGGCGACTTTGTGCAGCTTGATGCCGTGATACCCCTGGCTCGCCAATTCCGCGGCGGGAATCTTCAGCTTGGCGTTAATCTTGTCGATCACCGCGCCGGTGCCGCCGGCGCATTTATCGTTCATTGACGGAATCTTTTTCTTGCGCCCCGTTTCCTCGTCATCTTTGAAAACGATGATTTTGGCGTCCTGGCCGCCCAACTCGATGACCGAATAGACTTCCGGGTGCAGCTTTTCAACGGCGAGAGCGACTGCGTGCACTTCCTGCACGAACTTGGCGCCGATCATCTCGGCCAGCGTCCCGCCTCCCGATCCGGTGATGAAGATCCGCGTACTTTCGGGTGAAATGCCTGCTTCCGCTTCCATGCGGCGCAGAAACTCAAGCACCTTTTCCGGCTGCCGCGTTTCGTGCCGCTGGTAATCCTGCCAGAGAGTCGCGTCCCTTGTCGCGTCCACCACAATGGCCTTTACCGTCGTCGAGCCTACGTCGAGCCCTACGAGAAACTGCTGCATCTACTCTTCTCCTGAATCCGGTTCAATACCGGACTCGGTTCCGGCGGCCAGATCGCAAATAAACAGGCCGGTAGCGAGGAACAGTCATGACCCGCTGGAGATGGGCTTTGAAGATGCTGAACAAAGAGATGTCCAGAGCAATGCCCAACAGCGTTGCCATCCCGGCAACACACAAATCAAGCGTGTCTCGCACCGGCATCCGCATCACGCCACCTGCTGGGGAACCATGGCGAGCCGTGTGCGGCGCCGATACGCTCGATCCTTATTCATCAAGTCGCTCACGTGCCAGGCAAACTGCGCCGCCGTTCCGGCAATGCCCTCGCGATGCGGAACCTTGTAGAGACCACGCCGAAGGTTCGGGTGCTCAGAGACATACTCGCGGAGGTCGTCAAGCGATTTGCCCGTCGTCTTGATCACGCCCTCAAACTCAGCCCGGGCTTTCGCCTTGGCTTCAGCCAATGCCATCTGGACCCGGCTGTGCGCATTCACTTCGCCTTCGCCCGAAGTCTCGATGGGCAGGAAGATCATGTCCCTGAATTTGCTCACCACGCGCGACTGCACGGCGTCGGATTGCGTCGACGGCATACAGCCGAAGGGCTTCAACGCCAGGACCATGTGGCAGAGGTGATTGACGGTGTAGAAGATGTTCTTGCCAACCTCCATGTGCCCTTCGCCGCCGCGCGCCAGCTGGTGGTAGAAGGGATGCGCCAGCCGCGCGAGTTCCGATTGCGGTACGAGATGGTGGCCCGTATCGCCCATGTGGCGGATGGTGCGGTGGTAGAAATAGGTCCACACGGCGCTTCCGATGCTGAGGCCTACGGTCTTCTTGAGCAGCGATAGCTCATTGACGGTTCTCTTTTTCACCTCGTGCCACTTGGGATCGCGATAGGGCGCCTGCGCCTGAGCGCGCGCTCTCGAGCCTTCCTTGGCGACATACATCATGTAATCAATCCACGTCGCGATGGGCTCGACCAGCACCTGCGCGCCTTCTTTCTCAAGGAAGGCGAACATGTTGAAGTTACCGTCGCCCTCCGTCGTCTGCGCCCAGAACTCGCCAGTAATCTTGATGACCGGCTTGACACGCAGCCGGTCCACCTCGATCGAATCGATCTTGTCGCGGCAGGCATGCAGCGCATCCACATATTCTTTGCCGTAAAGGTTGTGGGCGACTTTGCCAAGCGTGCAGCCGATCCCCTCGATCTTCTTGTGCTTCTCGAGAAATGGCTTTGCCCACGACGGGGCCGCTTCCATAATGTGCCAGCGCTTCCGCTCCCGCAGCGTATCCGTCAGCGTTGTCACCGCTTCGTGAATTACGCGATCGGTTTCGCCCTTGTTAACCTCGAAGGGGCGAACCTGGTAGACCAGCTCATTGATCACGTCGCCAAGATTCAACGCGTTGAGCATGCCCATACCGAAGTCGACCGAGAACTTCAGGCCCGGTTCGCCGCTGGCGGCCTTGATTCCGTCCGTCTGCTGGAACAGCAAGACACGGAATCCGTCGAACCCCGCATTCTGCAACGCGAAGCGATACTCGGCCTCATACATGCCGAAGCGACACGGTCCGCACGAGCCGGCAGTGAAGAAGACGTAGTCGTCGATGATTTGCTGACGCGAAAGACCCTGCTTCTCAAGGCCTTGCAGGTAGCGCACCAGGTTGCCGACCGTAAAGTAGGTTGGGTTGCACTGACCGTTGTTGCCGTATTCTTTACCGGCCTGGAAGTCGGCCACGATCGGGGTTGGTATGTTTTCGCAGTGGTATCCGCTGCCCCGAAACACGGCTTTGATCATCTCTTCGTGCTTCCAGGTCAGGCCGCCAAAGAGTATCGTGACGCGATCGCGCTCGCGCGCCGTGAAGCTCCGTTCCACCGGTTTCTTGAATTCATGCATGCGGGCCAGTCCCGCTTCCGCCCGCAACCTCGCCCGTTCCGCATCGATCCGGGCCTGAATCTCCAACTCAAAGTCCGTCTGGACGACCTCTTTGTCCAATGTCGGCATACTCTCTCCTTGACGAATGGGGATGAATCGTTGAAGTTGAAAGAGTTGAGGAATGCCGGCTTACATCTGTCCCTTCATTCCCTGGAAGCCGTGAGCGAGCTGCTTGAAGAAGTACTTGATCACGCGCTGGTCGTTGTAACACCAGCCAAGAATGTGGTTCAGGGTCGAAAAGCAATGGGTCTGGCAGCTTTCCTTTTGATGATCTAGTTGCTTCGTATCGAACTTATGGTTGCCTACCACGCCCCAGTCGTAGCTGGCACTGTACATGGGGAAACAGGGCGCCAGCGTTCCGTCGACGCGAATAATCATCGAATTCTGACCGGCGCGGCAGTTCCAGGGAAAGTGATTGCCCTTCATGAAATCGACCATCTGCCAGAGCCGCGAATTTGAGTTCACCATCTTGTAGCCGGAATCCTGCTTTTCGGAAAGCCACTGGATGGTCTCCTCGACTTTCGGCCAGTCGTCCTTTGTAATGTAGGTGACGTTGTTCGCCGCGTGCTTGAAGTGCTCGTCCTGTTCGATGAGCGGAGATTCGTTGATGTGGTAGTCTGTCGCGATCCCGTTATCGTGCGCAATTTCTGTCAGTTGCCGCACATCATCCAGATTGTTCCGGCAGATGTTGATGTTCAAAAAGACGGAGTATCCGTATCCGTACTGCTTCCGGATCAGGTAATCAAATTGCTTGCGGATCGGAACTAGAGCCTTGGGCAGGCCCTCCTTGATATCCACCGCATCCACCGCGATGTTGAACGTCGACATTCCGGCGTCCGCAAGCTTGTCAGTCACGTCCGTTCGCAGCAGGCGAGCGTTGGTAGGCAGATAAATCCAGAAATCCTTTTTCCCTGCATAGTACGTAATACGGTGGATCAAATCAGGTCGAAGCAGGGGTTCGCCGCCCATGAAAGCCAACACTCGGCAGCCCGTCCCGTGCAGCCAGTCCACCGAACGCTTCGCCGTATCTTCGCTCATACCTTTGACTTTGTTGTCAAAAGCCCAGCAGTAATGGCAGTCGAGATTACACTTGAACTCGGTAAATAAGTAGGCGATCAGGGGATGGAAATCACCCGGCGTGACGCGGGAGCGAATGTAGGGGAACAGCCAACCCTGCATGGTGTGGTAGATCTGGCCAGCCGTCCAATGCCGCTTCTCCGGGGGTTGCCAACTGTGATCGTCCTCAATCGGTCCCAGTAGTTCAGGATGTTGAGGGAAAGCCGGATCCGGGAATCGCTGAGGAACCCCAAATGGCTGAAATTCCGTACGTTCGTTAGTAGGTCTGGTCAGTAGTTGATGCAGCGGCACATCCAGCCGAAACGTCGACCTCTGTTCTTCTTGAACCTCATACATGGGGAAGATCTCCGGGCCTGAATTTGAAATCTTGCGATGATTGCCTTAGAGACTCGCTCGTCGATACGTAACCAAGATTGGGGAACACTGTAACGGACAAGAGGAGGAGCAAAGGTCGCGCGGTTTCTCTCGTCAACCGCCTTGCGTGCTTGCGTTTGAAACGTAAGATGCTCCCCAGCGCTTCCGGTTTCGCGTTTTTTTTGGCCTAGGCGGCAGGCCGCCGAGACAATGCAGGATTGGCTGATTCCCACAGGTCAAGCACAGTGGAATCAGCGTGATCAGCCGTTTTACGGCGGTTCTCCAATTCCCGTGGAGTTTTGAGGGGCGCGCCAGGTGGCGTTTTCTTGGGAAAAACGCCACTCAACGTTCGAGGTTCTGCTCTACACCAATTGGAGAACCGCTATAGCCAGAAATGGGCGCATCGTTGCGCGGACAGCGATCAGGAGAACCAGGCTCCTTTGCCCGTCGTCGCCGAGCCATTCTTGTCCTACGTAAATGAGTGCCTTCGCAGAGAGTCCCGCAGTTGAATGATCGCCTACCTTAACGGATGGATCAGCTCTGAACGCACGTAACGCGTCTTTGATGAACCCTGCAGAATGGGTAGACTGTTTGTAGCCGACAGTGACGCGAAGGCCAGCACCAGCGGGTACTTGTGATTTGATCTGCAGGCCGGGGCAAGTGTGTCGATGGAATCCCCAACCAGACGCGAGGTGAGTGCAGCGGTCTGCGATCCGCCGTAGAGCATAGGGCGACGCTAAGAAGCCGTACTTCGCCTCAGTGAGGCTCTGTCCCGGTGTCGAGAGCCCGAAAACCTGACGAAGATCCTCTCTGAAGAACTCTGTGAGTTCCTGCAGTTCCTGCAATTCAACATCATCGTGTATAAGGAAGACTCCACTGAAGTCGAATGGGCTGTAGTGGGGCGAGAGAAGAACCTCGTGGCTGGGTACGCGGGAGCGCCCGTTGAACAGCGACCATCAGCTCTACAAGAGTTTTGACATTTGCATGCCGGCTCGGGCAAAATTCGGCTGCATCGCAGCAAGCTTTTCAAGCGCTTATCTGAAGCCCGATGTTGGCAAGTTTTTCGTCGTCCAGGAAGCCCGCACAATGACATCAGCAAGTAGGCTGTTGACAATTGCGTTCTGCGCCGCCGCAACTCCCGCCTGCCTCATGGGGCAGAGCGCCCCGCCCGCTCCCAACGTCATCTGGAAACTCAAGGGCGCTCAGCCGCTCCGGAATCAACACCCCATCAAGCTGCAGGAGCCCGGAAATCCCTATGCCGACAAAACCTTCACGCTCGCCGACTTGATCGATCTGGCCGAACAGCAAAATCCTGAGACGCGAGTCGCCTGGGAAGAAGCCAAATCCAGAGCCGATGCCCTGGGCATCGCGCGCGGCGCGCTGTATCCCACCTTGACGGCCGTTGCCCTCGCCGTCTCTCTTCGTACGGCTACGCTCATTGGCGAGTACTTCCACCGCCAGACTGAAGGCGTCTTTGAACCTATTCTCCACGTGGAGTACCTAGTGTTCGATGTTGGCGGCCGCAGTGGAGAAATCGACGCTGCTAAGGCAAACCTGCTGGCGTCGGACCTGACCTTCAACGACACCCATCGCCGCGTCATCTATCAAGTCTCGGCAGCTTATTACCGGCTTCTCAATGCCGAGGGCCAGCGCGACGCGGCAGAGGTTAGCCTCGAAAACGCCAATACAGTCGAAGAGGACGCCAATGCGCGTCTCGCGAACGGCCTCGCGACCAAACCCGATGAGCTCGAAGCGGCCGCCGCGCGCGCGCAGGCTGACTACGATCTTCAGGCCGCTGTTGGCGCGGTAGACATCGCGCGCGGCGATCTCGCCACGGCAGTTGGTTCCGCGCCGGGGACTGTCTTCAAGGTCAAGAACATCGACCAGTTGCAACTTCCTACCACAATAGTCGATTCCGTCGACCAGGAAATAGATCGCGCTTTCAGCCAGCGTCCAGACCTACTTCAGCAAATGGCGCGTTTACGGGCTGCCAACGCTTCGATCAAAGAGGCAAAATCCAGCTACTTTCCTACTCTCAGCTTTGAGGGAGACGGCGGCGAGGCACGGGCTTATGGTCAGCAGGATCTCCTCCCCGGAAGCTACGCGGAGGGAGAAGTGTGGACCGCCCAGCTGACTCTCAAATGGACTCTCTTCGACGGCGCGCAACGCGAGTATCGCATTGCGCAGGCCAATGCCGATAAAAAGGCGACCCAAGCGCGGATCGATTCGCTCCGCGACCAGATCGCAGACGAGGTCTGGGCCGCTTACTCGAATATGCAGACCGCCCTCCGCCAGCAGAAGGCCGCTGCTGCGTTATTGACGGCTTCGCAGCAATCGTATGAGGCCGCCCAGGAAGCCTACGGCTATGGCGTTCGCAATCTGCTCGACGTGGTTTCGGCACAAAAGGCCCTGGCTTTGGCCCGCTCTGAAGACATCGCCGCTCGATCCCAGTTGTTACTCCAGGTCACCAATCTCGCTTTCCGCACCGGCGACCTCATTCAGACGCAGCATTGGAGCCCCGTCCCATGACCACCAACACACCTAAAGGATGGCGGAACAAATCAATGAACCGCTATCAACGATGGCAGACTCTTGCCGTCGTGCTGCTTGCGGTCGCACTCGCGGGCTGCAGGCATTCGCCAACGTTCAACATACTTGGATCATTCTTCCCGTCCTGGCTCATCTGCCTGTTCGCAGGCATCGTCTTTGCCGCTATCTCAAACCGTTTCTTTGTCCGTTTTTCACTCGACAAGGAGATTCTCTGGCCTGTTGTTCTTTATCCGTGTATTGCGCTCTTCTCCGCCTGCGCGCTCTGGCTCATATTCTTTAGCTGACTGGAGGACGCCATGACGATTGACTCAACGCACGCGCGCCGTCACTTCTTCGGCCGTGCAATCAGCATTGGGGTAATGGTCTGTACAGTCATTACCGCGCTGCTTGTCATTCGCGAGAACATCGAAAACCCGCGCACCGATGACGCGGAGGTTTTTGCGAATTACATCGGCATGGCGCCGCTGGTCAACGGCCCAGTGATGCACCTGTATGTCGCCGATAATGAGTTGGTCAAAGCTGGCGCCCCTTTGTTCGACATTGACGATCGCCCCTACGCCTACGCTCTTGCCCACGCCCGTTCCGACCAGCGCGCTCTGGAGGGCCAGATCGGCGATGAGCGCCGTCTCATCGCGGGCAAATCCAGTGCCGTGGATGTCGCCAAGGCCGAAGTCCCGAGTGCAGAAGCCAGCCTTGCCCGCGCCGGCGCCGCGGTGGAAGAAGCCAAAGCGGATGTTGCCAACGCAAACGCTGCCGTGCAGCGCTCCAAAGCGGAACTCACATATGCGTCGGACAATCTGCACCGTATCGAGCCGCTTTTGGCGCGCCAGTTTGTCACCGTCGATGAGGTGGATCAGGCTCGCACGTTGCAGGTCTCGCGCATGCAAGCAGCGAACCAGGCCGACGCGCAACTGGCTTTAGCCGAGGCCAGCCTGCTCGCTTCTGAAGCGCAATACAAGCAGGCGCAGGCCGTGCTCGATCAGAGTCATCAGCAGGTCCAGCAGGCGGCACACAACGTCACTACGCTTCGTCCTCTGGAAGGGCAGCTTCCCGGTAAGCAGGCCGCCATTGATACGGCGCAGTACGACTTCGACAATTGCCACGTTGTCGCTCCTTTCGACGCTCGCATTACCAACCTCACCATTTCGCAAGGTGACTACGCAACTGCCGGCAAACCGATCTTCACTCTCATCGACACCCGCACTTGGTGGGTCATCGCCAACTTCCGTGAAACCCAACTGCGCCATATCCAGCCCGGGATGCTTGCTGACATCTACGTCATGTCTCGCCCTACGGTTCGCTACAAGGGCTTTGTCGATAGCATCGGATTCGGTGTCACGCCCGATACCGACCTCATCGGTCGTCTCACTGCTCCGGACTTGCCAGATATCCAACGCACCCTGAATTGGGTGCATCTGGCATCGCGCTTTCCTGTGCGGGTACGTATTCTGAACGACCCGTCCGATGAGTTCCGCCTTGGCGAATCGGCCACCGTCATCATCCGCGGCTACGCGACTCAGAGATCAGGGAAATAAGATATGGCTTCCGAGCCCATTCACCTTCCCCACGCGGAACGGTTCAGTGAGTGGTTCCCCGACTTTCTCAGGAAGGAACTCGCGCCCTACCCCGGCCGCGGCGCGCTCGTGGCGCGCGTTGTAATTTCGGCCACCGTCACCATGATCCTCATCCTTACCTTCCGTGTTCCCCAGGGTGTCATCGGTGCGTTGACTGCATTCTTCTTTTCGCGCGAGAATCTCGTCTCCACGGCCAAGTCGACGTTTTTTCAGATCATCGTGTTCCTGGTTGGGGCGC
The DNA here is from genome assembly GCA_030041305.1 of Acidobacteriaceae bacterium. Classification (GTDB taxonomy): domain Bacteria; phylum Acidobacteriota; class Terriglobia; order Terriglobales; family Acidobacteriaceae; genus Telmatobacter. Next base: position 2,252 of record JASHOC010000084.1, on the reverse strand, counting down.
TGTTTATCCCCATTGGTGCGCGTCTGTTCGCTTCCACTCCAGAAACCCACTTCCTCTGGGTCGGCTGCAGCTTGTTTCTCGCATTCTTTTTCCTCCGCTGTCTCACGAATTATGCGTTGGCGATCAACTTCGGGTTCCTTATCGGCTCTGTTGTTGGCATCTGGTACCTGCCCGGCCCGGCGGAAAGCAACGTTGAACAGACACTGTGGCTCGTTTTGGCTACTCTGATCGGCTCTCTTGTGACCCTCTGCGTTGAGGTGGCCTTCTATGCAATATACGGCCGCGACGATCTCATCGAGGGTCTTGATGTCCGCCTTGGCTTGATCGAAGACCTTATGGCAAGTTACGGCCAGGGACGGCCAGTTTCGCCGCCGATCAAGGATGGTCTCGCGCAGTTTGCTATCGTAGGGGCCGGGGCACTTCGCCGCCACGTGGCCCGCTCAAACTACACGCAACTTTATCGCAAGCGCATGAGCACGCTTGTCGCTCTCATCGCGCGCTCCATCGATTTCGGAGCCGCGCTCGCGAGCGCTTATCCCTCGTTGCCCGCGGGACTCGAGGAGCGCGCCACTCGCATCAGTCGAAGTCTTGCCGACATTCGCCACTGCCTTCGTACCCGTGGTCAGCCCTGCGAGCCCACCCTCGAGCCGCGGCCCAGCCCCGGCACTCCGCTCTTGTCGGAACTCGAGTCGATGGTGTCGTTGATGCCTTCCATCTTCAGCAGCGAGCACGCACCTGATCCCGGACTTGGACCACTTGAGGATGCACCCGACGCAAGTCGCGTCTTCATTCCCGACGCATTCTCCAATCCCGACCACCTCCGGTACATTCTTGGTGGCACATTGGCGGCGATGCTCTGCTATGTACTTTACGTGTCGCTGGATTGGCCGAACCTATCCACCTCCATTACCACCTGCATACTCACCGCGCTCACCACCATCGGAGCATCCCGTCAGAAACAGATCCTCCGCATTGGTGGCTTCATACTTGGCGGGGTCATTGCAGGTATCGGATCTCAGATCTTTATTCTCCCTTTTATCGACTCCATCGGCGGATTCACGCTGCTCTTTGCCGCGGTGACGGCTGTCGCCGCATGGATCGGTACGTCCAGTTCCCGGCTCTCCTATGCGGGCGCGCAATTCGCCTATGCCTTCTTCTTGATCCAATTGAGTGACTTTTCCATTCAGACCAATCTGACGGTTGCGCGCGACCGAGCCTTGGGAATCCTACTGGGCATTACTATGATGTGGCTCGTCTTTGAGCGCCTTTTTCCCCGGTCCGCCGCCGACGAGATGGTACGCATTTTCGTTGCAAATCTTCGCCTGCTGGCGGATTTCTCCTCCTCCTCTCCTCGCGCCGATCATCCTGCGGAGATTTTGCAGGTTCGACGCCAACGCGAAGAAATCTATCGTCGTTTTGGTGAAGTGAACGCACAGTCCGATGCTGTTCCCTTTGAAACCGGACCTCTGCGCGCAGGAGACATGGCCGCCCGTGATCGCATTCGTCGCTGGCAGGCGTCTTTGCGCAGCTTTTACTTGCTCGAGGCTCCGCTGCTCCAGTTCCGGCTCTTCGGCGACGGCGGATCGAAACCAACGCCCTTCAGGGATTTGGAAAACGACTTTCGCTTCGAATGTGCGCGCATCTTCCGCGAGATGGCGGAGAGTGTTGAAAGCCAGCTTGCGACGCGCACTCACCGAGCTGGTGCGCCATGGAGCCTCGTTGATCGCATCGATTCTGCATCCGCGGGAATCGACGCCAAACTCTCGGAGCGTGAACATTCTCTCATGCGTCTCATCCGGACCATCGCGCAACTCGTTGACCGCCTTCAATCTGAGGTCGCTCGCGAAGGCCTTTATGAGCTTCCGCAGACCTTCCCATCCCTGCCAGCAGGTGCGGAGCCTGATAGCGCCTGAGAGTGCTTCGATTCTCACCGCGACAATTTTGGAATGACTATAGGCTCTCCCGGCATCGCACTTTTTGATTCGCTGAAGAATGCTGAGTCAGCTGTCACCGCTCCGTTAAAACCCTGGATCCCTACGGTTGACTCCACTCCTCTCTAAACACGACGACCTAAGTAATGCAGCATAGTCTCCGCAAGACAGAATTCGGCCTCCGCCAACGATTGAAGCACGAGTTGACCGCTTCGACTACCTGTTCGAGCTTCGGGAAATAGCGGTTGTGAGTGGCCAGGCGGCGGGTGAGTTTCCACACCCGCTCGATGGAGGCGAGTTGCGGGCTGTAAGGCGGCAAAA
>JASHOC010000083.1 GCA_030041305.1 Acidobacteriaceae bacterium | reverse complement strand
TTTTGCCGCCTTACAGCCCGCAACTCGCCTCCATCGAGCGGGTGTGGAAACTCACCCGCCGCCTGGCCACTCACAACCGCTATTTCCCGAAGCTCGAACAGGTAGTCGAAGCGGTCAACTCGTGCTTCAATCGTTGGCGGAGGCCGAATTCTGTCTTGCGGAGACTATGCTGCATTACTTAGGTCGTCGTGTTTAGATATCCGATCTGCTTGTTCTCGACACGACCCAAGTTTCTTGCGCCGCGCGGACAAAGGCATGATATGGTTTGACTCTGGGCAGAAAGATCGTTGTGCGCCGGCCTCTGAGGCTCATGCAGCGAAAACCTCGCGCTCTTCACTGCCTCCCCGGATTACCAAGTCGTCTGAGGATACTGCGAAGAGTTTGCCGGGCAAGACCGTTTAAGCCAAAGACCACGAGGAGGTTCTTAGAAATGAGCCAGAAGCTGGCTGTCATCGCCGTGCGCGCGCTTTGCGGCGCGATGCTGGTCGCCGCCGTTGTTGCGCAGGCCCAGGTCACGGGAGATCAGGCCCCGCAGCAAACGACACGTGTTCCGGAGACATCGGTTCCGGTGAGCGCCAATGCGTACCAGAATCAAGGTCCGCCGGGGCCCAGCGAATGCCGGGGATGCTTTCCCGTGACCCCGGCAGGGCAGGGACCGAATCAGGAAGCCGGGCTGCCGCAAACGGTTCCCCAGCAGGGCGGATCTGCCGCTGCCGGCGCGCGTCCTCCTCGCGTGGGGCCGCCGCCCACCGAACCCAATCCTTTACCCTACGATTTGCTTCTGCAGCACGGTCATGTCATTGACGCCAAAAACAACATCGACACGATAATGGACGTGGGCATCAAGGATGGGGAGATCGCCGCAGTGAGCCAGCACCTGGACGCCAAAGACGCGGCCAAGACGATCGACTTGACCGGTTATTACGTGACGCCGGGGCTCGTCGACATCCACACGCATGACTACGCCTCGACGGGCGAAGCTCGCTCCTACGCGGGCGATTGGGGAATCTGGCCGGACGGCTTCACCTTCCGCACGGGCGTGACCACGGTGGCCGACGCGGGCAGTTCGGGATGGCGCAATTTTGAGGATTTCAAAGAGCACGTCATCGACCGCGAGCAGACCCGGGTGCTGGCGTTTATCAACATCGTGGGCGCGGGCATGCGCGGCTCCCGCTTCGAAGACAATCTCGATGACATGCAGATGGTTCCCACCGGCTACATGGCGCTCCGCTATCCTGACACCATCATCGGCGTCAAGAGCGCGCACTTTACCGGGCCGGAGTGGACGCCGTACATCCAGGCCGTCGGCGCCGGCAATATTGCCCACATCCCGGTGATGATCGACTATGGCGCCAACCGTATTGAGCGGCCGCTCTACGATCTGCTCACGAAGTATCTGCGTCCCGGTGACATTTACACCCACTGTTACTCCGGCTTGCGCGGCGAACAGGACGTCATGACCCTGGGGCCGTCGAAAGCGCTGATTGAGGGACGCAAACGCGGCATCTATTTTGACGCCGGCACAGGCGGCGGCAGCTTCCGTTTTCGCGTCGCAATACCTCTGATTAAGGCGGGATTCCTGCCCGACTCCCTTTCCACCGATCTGCACGCGGACAGCATGAACTCCAGCACCAAGGACATGCTGAACGTAATGAGCAAGTTCATGGCCATGGGGCTCACGCTGCAGCAGGTGGTGGCCGACACCACCTGGCATCCGGCCAGGGAGATTCAGCGGCCGCAACTCGGGAACCTGTCGGTAGGCGCGCCGGCCGATGTCGCCGTGTTGAGCGAGGAGCACGGAAGGTTCGGCTATCTTGACATGGACAATACCAAGCTGATGGCCGACACGCGCCTGATTTGCGAGCTGACCATACGTGCAGGCAAAGTGGTCTACGACCTGAACGGCCTCTCAATGGATGCATGGAACGACGAACACCCGTCGAGTAATCCACAAATGGCCAGCCACTGGACGGTATTCCGGCCGCGCCCGCCTCTGCCGGAGCAGATCACTCCGCGCAGGCCCATGACGCAGCAATAGGCGTTGGTCGCGACGGAAAGGCGTATCGTAAATTGTAGGCCCGGTGAGGGTGAAAGAGTGACCCAGGAGACATTCATGCGCATTGCGGCGGATTTTCAAAGATGTATCGGATGCCGCCGAATCATTTTTGCCTCCGCTTGGGCGCTGGGAGCGGCCGTGTTGCTCGCGACCGGGTCGGCTCCGGTCACGGTGAGCTGGCAGACTCTCCAGACCCTGAACTTCAGCATTCCCCAGTCCCAACAAAAAGCCGCGGCCTTGCAGTTGGACGGCAAGCGGGTCAGCATTCCCGGCTTCATGGTGCCGCTCGAAGACGATCTGGATCAGGTGACGGAATTTCTGCTCGTGCCTTACGCGGGCGCTTGTATTCACGTGCCGCCGCCTCCGCCGAACCAGATCGTGTACGTCAAAATGAACAAGAACACCAAGGTGCAGGTCACCTTCACCGATCCCATTATGGTGACGGGGACCTTGCGCATTTCCACGGTGCAAAGCCCCTATGGCGATGTCTCCTACGATCTTTCGGGAGAGAGCGTAGTTCCTTATCAACCGTAGTGACACCCCAGGCGCATGATCACTGCTCCCGAAGCCGTCTATCTCAAAAATGTTGTATTCGGATATGACCTGCGCACGCCGGTGTTGCGCGTGGACGAACTGGTGGTTGCGACTGGCAAGCGGGTCTTTCTCTACGGACCCAGCGGCTCGGGCAAAACCACGCTATTGGGGCTCATCACCGGCGTGCTTACACCGCAGCAGGGCAGTTGTACGGTGCTCGGCAAAGACATAACCAAAATGTCCGCGCCGGCGCGCGACCGGCATCGCGGCTCCGAGATGGGCTACATCTTTCAGAGCTTCAATTTGATTCCCTACCTGACGGTGCGCCAGAACGTGGCCCTGCCCTGCCACGTGCATAAGCGGCGCCGCCTCAACATGGTGGCGCATACCGTGGACAAGGAAGTGGAGCGCCTGGTGGCTCGGCTGGGGTTGGAGGTTTACCTCGACCGCAACGTGAAGAAGCTCAGCACCGGTCAGCAGCAGCGCGTAGCCATCGCGCGCGCCGTGATTGGGAAACCCAGCCTGGTTATCGCCGACGAACCAACTTCGTCGCTCGATGCCGATCGCCGCGCCGATTTTCTCGAGTTGCTCTTTGAAGTGTGCGATGAAGCGCAGGCCACGCTGGTGTTTGTCAGTCACGACCGCTCGCTGATGGAGCGCTTCGAGGAGCACATTGCCCTCAGGGACATAAGCCGGGGGTGCGCGTGACCGTCTTGCGCCTGGCCTACGAATCCTTGCGGAGCCGGATGTTCACGACCGGCCTCACGATTTTTTCCATCGCGCTCAGCGTGCTGCTGTTGGTGGGCGTGGATCGCATTCGGCAAGGGACACAAGTGGGATTCGAAGGCACCCTGAGCCAGACCGACCTGGTGGTCGGAGCTCGGGGCGGTTCCTTGCCGCTGCTGCTCTACGCGGTTTTTCACATTGGGACCGCCAACAACGATATTTCCTACGCCTCGTATCACCACTTCGCCAACCATCCGGCGGTGCTGTGGACGATCCCTCTCTCGATGGGCGACAGTCACCGCGGCTTTCGCGTCGTGGCCACCGACGACAATTTCTACGAGCACTACCGCTATCGCGGCAATCACAACCTTCAATTCGCGCAAGGCTCCCGCGCGGAAGGAATTTTCGACGCGGTGTTGGGCAGCGCTGTCGCCAACCAGCTCCATTACCACCTGGGGCAACAAATCGTGCTCAGCCATGGGCTGCAGGCCAGCTTCCTCAAGCACACGGCCGACCCATATACAGTGGTCGGCATCCTGGCGCGCACGGCCACGCCGGTGGACCGCGGTATTTACATTACGCTTTGGGGCGATGAGGCGATGCACCTGGGATGGGAAAATGGCGCGCCCCCGCTCACCGCGATTCCCGAGTCACAGATCCACAAGTCCGACCTGCACGTTAAGACCATCAGCGCGTTTTTGCTGCGCACTAGGTCGCGCATGAGCACGCTGTTTTTGCAGCGCGAGATTAACACCTATCAACCCGAGCCGCTGACCGCCATCATCCCCGCCTTTACTCTGGAGGATTTGTGGAGCGTGCTTGGCGCCGCCGACGTGGCTTTGTCGCTGGTGAGCGGAGCCGTGCTGGTGGTCGGGCTTTTGGTCATGCTCACCGCGCTCTACACTTCTTTGAATGAACGCCGCCGCGAGATCGCGGTGCTGCGGACACTGGGCTTGCACGCTCGCCAGATCTTCGCGCTTTTCATTCTGGAGTCTTCCCTGATCAGCGCGGTGGGAGCGGCGTTTGGCTTGGCGGCCGCGTACCTAGTGCTGTTCGCCATCCGGATTCCTGTCGAAAACAGATACGGCATTCCCTTGGCGATGGTGGGCTTCTCCGCGCGCGTCGCCTATTACATGGCTGCTGTTGTGGTTGCAGGCGCATTGCTCGGCTTTATCCCGGCCATTCGCGCTTATCGCAATGCGTTGGTGGACGGGTTGAACGCCGGGTAGCGCCGTGACTGACGATCTGGTAACTGCCCCGAATGAACTTGGGCGCCCATGGGCGGGCTCGCAAGACGAGCGGTCAATGCTCGCTGGAGATGGGGGTCGCCATTTTGGGGCTTGCGAAGCCTCGAATCTACGTGGCCAAAGTACTAGTTGCCGTTGTAGCGCCTGATGGGAGCGGGTGGAGGCGGATTCACAAAAGCTTCTCCCAAGGGACCGCGGTCCAAGCCCGATTTTTCGACTAAGTGCACCGATACGCGAAACGTCTCCGGCGGCGTTTGCAAGGTGACCTGCAAGCTCACCGGATCGAAGGGGGTCACGTCCATCAGTTTGGCCGTGCCCAGAGCCAGACCGCTCCGGTTGTAGTAACGCGCGACGAGCGAACCGGCGTAGTAGACGCCGAAGTTTCCTGAAAGGGTGAGGCCGCTTGGTGCTGCGGCAGCCTGCAACGGCGCGCCCACCACCCCGCTATAGGTGGCTGTCTTGAAGTCCTCGCCCATGCGGGTGGGATACCAGGTGGTGTCCATCGCATAGGATTCCCCGGGCGCCAGTTCCACCATGGGGCTGTTGACTTCCGCCTCCATGTAATAAATGGGCGGCCGGGCGGGCTGGTCCGCGACAGAGCCTTGCCCGAATCCTCCGGGGCGTAAGTTTGCGGGTGCTGCGGGAGCCGTTCCATTCTCCCCGGTGGCCGGTCGCCGGCGGCGCTGGCCCGTAGTAAAGAAGAGCATGGTGGCCTGGCCAGGATATTCGGCCTTGGGGTCATAATGTCGCCGCTCCACCATGGTGTAGCCGGTCGACCCGTCAACGACTGCCAGCCAACCGGCAGGAGAATCCACCCAAACTTCGCCGCCATTGCCGGTATATTGCGCTTTGAACAGCCCATCGTTCACTGCATAGCTAGGATTATCCGGGTCACCGTTCCGGACGTGATAACCGTTGGGAAACACGCTCGAGGAGTTCGTCGGAGTGACCCCCCAGAACTTTGGATTGAAATGGCTGGAATCGCCGGGCGCAGCGGCATTGTACTGGGAAACCGACTGTTCCGACCACGTCTGCGGATAAGCGCTCACGTTCTTCATCACGGCGTGGAAAGAAATCACCGGCGAATCGGATCCGATGCGAATATCGCGGATGTATTGTTGTCCAATTTGTGGATCGTCCGGTCCGGTCAACCTCACGGCGCACTCGCTACCACGCGCGAACACGCGCAGCGAAAAAGGTCCTTCGTCCAAGAGCGCGCCGCCGGCGCCAGCCCAATGTTGCTCGTCTTGCGATCCTTCCGGCATAGGCCAGATCTTGTCGCCGCCATAGTTAAACCAGCGATGGTGTGTGGTGTCCGGAGGATTGATCTGTCCCTTCAACTCGTCGTTCACAAACAGGTAATCATGGCCATTGAAGGTCACCTGCATGAGCCGCCCGCCGAGCTGGGGCACGATCATGAGTTTCACCCAGCGGTTGCTCATCTCCTCAGCCTTCCAGCCGTCGTAAGTGGTTGGTTCGACTGTGCAGTGGCCGAGCGGTCTTCTGGCGGCGGGCTTCTGCGGCAACGGAGCGGCAACCAGAGGCCGGCCGAGGGCCAGCGCACACAGCACTGCAAGGGAAATCTGCGAAATATACCTCGCCGCTCGAATGATTCTCAAGTTCATTTGGGTCCTGTTATAAAGCGGTCTTACTTATTTTGTAGTTTACTGCCGGAGGGGCGGGCGCAATGAAATGCACTTGCTCCATCCATTTCTGGAGCTCGGCAAGTGCATTTCATTCCAACTTGAAGGTGCAAGCGAGGTCCGCTAGAAGCTAAACTTACCTACGAGTTCCAGCACGCGCTGGTTCTGCGGCGCGGCAGTAATTTTTCCAAACGACGAACTATTGATGCTGCCACCGGGGTTGCTGAACTCCGCGTGATTGGCGATGTTGAAGGCTTCCGCGCGGAAATTGAAGACGGCCGCTTCATGAACACGGAAATTGCGCTGGAGGGAGAGATCGGTATGGTCAAGACCGGGTCCGACAAAGAACCTGTGCAGTGAGTCGCCATAAGGGCCGCCGACGGGTTCCTTGCTGAACAGGCTGGTGTTGAACCAGGCTTTTCTGTCTCTCGGGTTGTGATCGCCTACGATACTTTCGGTGGGACTGTAGTTAGGCAAGTCCTCGGCGATATTGCCGGTGAGGGAGTGGTCATCCGTTTCCGATATGGTGACTGGCGTTCCTGCGGCGAACTTGGCAATGCCGGAGAACGCCCATCCTCCCACCACTGCCTTGGCAAAGCCATTCGAGACCCAACTTGGAAGCGGTGGGTGGAAGTTGAAGCTTGCGACCAGGTATTGCGGAACGTCGAACTCCGAAAGGGAGTAATCGGCGTGAGGGTCGTAGATATAGGTGTCGCCAGTCAGCGACGAAGCATCGTCCATCGATTTGGCGTAAGTGTAGCCAAGCAGAACTTCTCCGTACTTGCTGGTGTGTCTCAGGTTCGCCTGGAAGGCGTTGTAGTTCGAAGTGGCGTCCGTATCCAGCCATGGATTGCTGCCGAAAGCAAGACCTTCACCGTTGGTAGCATCCTGAATGCGAGTGCCATAATATATCGTCCCGTTCGCCGCGGTGTATTGCTGGCTTTCGCCCTTCGGGCCGCAGGTGGGAGTTCCCGGCGCGACCTCACTGGCCTGGCTGAGGCTTTGGCACAGCGCGATATTGCCGGGGTCCAATTCGACCGAGTTGGCCAAGTGGCGTCCCTGGCTGCCAACGTAGTTTAAAGTCAGCACCGTTTCCCCGCCGAATTGCCGTTGAATACTCAGAGAAAATTCCTGAGTGTAAGGAATGGTGTTAGCGGGGTTGACGGCATCGTCGGAGCTCAAAGGCTCAAGTATGGACCAGGGAATATTGGGGTCCGGATTGGACCTCGAGACGTTGGTGGGCGGCCATGCATAGGGGAACTTCGCCGGCGTAATTTGCTGCGTAGCGCGATTAACGAACGGCGCCGAGAGCTCGGTAGGCCAAGGAGTCTCCCAGTAGAGGCCGTAAGGAGGATCGCCCACTTCAACAAAGCCCGATTCATCCTGGAAGTTGGTGTAGAAGATGCCGTACGACCCGCGGACGCTGAACTTGTCGCCTCCGGCTAGTTTCTCCATGAATCCGCCTGAGGTTTGAGGCGCCCAGGCAAAGCCAACGCGCGGCGCAAACTTGTTGTGCTTCACGGGCGCCAGGGTTCTGGGCACTCCCGGATCTCCGGGCATCACCCAGCCCACAGGCGCGCCGGGAAACACCTGGGACTCCTCGCCCGCGATAAAGGTCTCAAGTTTGTTGGTAGCGTCCCACCAGGGAGTGCTGATTTCGTAACGGATTCCGTAGTTCAAGGTTAACGCATGGGTAGCTCTCCAGGAGTCTTCTCCATAAGCGCCCAGATAGTAGCTGCGCGAATCGAGAAGCTGCTGAGAAGCCTGGGTGAAGCTGTCAGCTTCAGCGCCGAGCAGGAAGTCGGCCCATCCGGAGCCGGTCTCTTGGTCGTCGGAGAAGGTGAAACCACCGTTCACATCGATGTAGTTGCGCTCATCCACCTCGTCGAAATGGTAGTTAATGCCGGCCTGGAGGGTGTGCGTGCCGACAACTTTAGTGAAGTTATCGATCCATTGGAAGGTATTGTCGTAATGGCCTTGGGATTCGCCCGGTGTGCCAAACTCTACGGTATTTGCGCCGTAACCGATGGTGATCGACGGCACCCCTGCAAGAGGAGCATCGATATTGCCGATGCCGCCGGTGGTGTTGCTCCACGGGGATTGAAAACCTAGCGACGACAGAGACGGTCCCGGCGTGGAGTAGGTTGGCCTGCCGGTGTGCGTGGCGCTGCGCATGTAACTCATGCGGTAAGAGTTAACCGAGTCGCCTTTGAAGGTTGTTGTCAGACCGAGGACCGCCAACTGTGCGCGCCCAGTGGTTTCGGCGGGAAATTGAGGGGTTGATCCGCCCGCGAAAGGGTTGACCAAGCTGTCGTTGTCAAGGAAATAGTAGGCAAAAATTGAGCCAATGTGCGAGGTGTAATCGATTCGTTCCGATTCCTTGTAGTCGGCAAGATGCGCTGGGAAGCTGGTAAACAGGACAGCGGGATAACCACCATCCGAAGTGAAAACGCCGCCCATCAGGTTATTTTGGCTGGGAATGTACTTTAAGACATTCGACACAACCGGATCCCAGGCCGTTTGGGGGATCACCTCGGTGGGAAAGACGCAACCGGTGGTGCTGCCGGTTGTCCACGAAGTGCTATTGCACCCAGTCTGGTAGTAGGGCTCATTGTTGCTTACCGTGTAGCCGAGGCGATTTGTGAGCACATTGGCCCAACCGGCACCGCCGACCGTCCCCGCGTAGCTGGTTATCAGGGAAGCCTGGTCAGCGATGTTTCCCGCCAAGTCTGCAGTGGAGGGAACGTTGGGTTCCTCGGTTGTCCCTTGCGAGTACTTCGTGCCCTGAAAATCACCAAAGAAGAACAGTTTGTCCTTCTTGATGGGGCCCCCGATTGTGCCGCCAAAGATGCTTTGATCGTAAGGACTGCGGACGCCGTTGTTGAAGTAGTTCGCCGCATTGAAGTCGGTATTGCGCAGAAACTCGAACAGAGAGCCGTGGAACTTGCTCGTGCCGCTCTTGGTCACCACGTTCACCTGTCCGCCATTGAAGTTACCGTATTCTGCGTCGTAATTGCTGGTAATAATGCGGAACTCGGAGAGCGAGTCGAGATTTGGAATGATGGCGGTGGTGTTCTCCACGCCGTCGTTTACGTCTGCGCCGTTCACCATGAAGGCGTTGGAGGCCTCGCGCGAGCCGTTGATGGACATATTGCCTCCGTTCAAGTCGCCGGAGACAGTGCCCGTCTTGCCGCCCTCCGAGGTGCCGATGTAGGGCGAGACGCTGGGCTGCAATGACAGAAGATCGGTGAAAGCGCGGGTGTCCAAAGGAACCGCCAAGATCTGCTGTCCTTCAATCAGCTGGCCCACCTGGGTGCTCTGGGTTTCGATCTGCACCGGGTTGGCAGTGATCACTTCGGTGACGGTTTGCGTGCCAATTTTGAGAGCGATGTCGGTGCGGATGGAGGAATTTGCGTCTACCCTGATGTCAGTGACCGAGAAGATCTGAAAGCCAGGTACGGTGGCGCTAATGGTGTAGATACCCACATCGAGAGCGGGAAAGCTATAGAAACCCCGGGCGTCAGTAACGATCGCCTGCTTGACACCGGTCAACTGGTTGGTGGCGACGACAGTGGCCTTAGGCACGACCGCCCCGCTGGGATCGGTAACTGTGCCTGAGATCACGCCCGTGATCGCCGCATAGGCCGCGATCGCTACAACTGCAAGTGTCAGACCGAGCGTAACAACTCGAACTTGAAGGCGGTTCATCTAAGTCCTCCGGAAGGGATTCAGGATCCACTCCTTGTCGCTCGGGCCCTTGAAAGCGCTCAAGGGCGCCGTGAGCGCAAGCATGCATCCTCAAATCGAGCGATTCGATTTGAATTCGGACGCGTGAGCGGTGTCGCAACAAATGAGCGACGCCCCAATCCTGCAATGAGACAGAAGGGAAGCGGGCTGGCAACTATGTAATATTCAGGGGGCTAGTAGCGTAAAATCCATCGCCGATCGGAGTGTATTAGAAAATAGACAGTAAGTCAACCACGAAGTTACGGATTGATCCTTCTTTCTTAACTCCTCTGATGATTGCGGAGCAATGTTCATCTGCGATTAGGACAAAAGTCTTAGTTGTTTATAAATCTCATGACCGTTGACATCCCGTGCCCCTGGATCATTCAGGATGTAAGTGGGCGACGGTGGAAATACAAACCTGCTTTCTGTTTCCGCGCTTTTCGAGGCGGCGCGGCAACCGCATTGGGCACCAGCTTGCTGCGCGGGCCGATTCTTTTAGAGTGAGGTGAAGCGATTTGAAAAATGGGGAATCAGACCCCCGGCGACTTCGGCCTGTAATGCGATAGATTAGTAGATCGGGAATATTTTTCCGGAGAACAAACCACCATGATGAGGCCCCGATTGATCTTGTTCACTGCCGTTGCGGTTTTTTGGGCGCCGGTCTGGGCACTTCCGGCGCACGAGGCCCCTGCGGCGCCAGCCACGGGCGCGACTCAACAAACACCCCCCACGCCCCATCGGGAAAGGCGGCCGGACAAGCCCTTTGAATTGCAGGCGCTTACGCCGGAGTTCTGGAAAGTATTCGACAAGAACGCAAAGCTGACCACGCTAGCCACGGGTTTTGGCTTCACGGAAGGCCCGGTTTGGGATCCGGCCGGCTTTCTCTGGGTCAGCGACGAATCCAAGAATTGGATCGATAAGGTGTATGACGACGGCCATGTCGAGAACATGGTCTCGCTGGTGGATCCGGATGGCAGCACGTATGACAAGCAGCACCGGCTTCTGAGCACAGCCAGCGGCTTGCGCGCCATCATCCGACTTTCCGAGGACGGCAAGAGTTTCCAGACAGTTGTCGACCATTACCAGGGAAAGAAGCTAAATACCCCCAATGACATTATCATCGGACCGGATGGAGCCATCTATTTCACCGACCCCATCATCGACATGACTCCTGAACAGAAGAAAGATGAGGAGTTACCACCATCCGTCTACCGGCTGGGCCCGGATAACAAGCTTACGCTGCTGACGGACGAACTGAAGGCGCCGAATGGCCTGGCCTTCTCGCCCAATGGAAGATATTTTTACATTGATGACGACGACCGCAGAAATATCCGGCGTTACCGGTTCGAAAACGGAAGAATCTCCGCAGGAATGGACTTTGGCGACATGCACGACGCGGCGAATCGCGGCGTTCCGGATGGGATGAAGGTGGACAAGAAGGGACGGATTTTTGTTTCCGGACCGAACGGCATATGGGTGTGGAACAGCAAGGGAGCGCACATTGGGACGGTGCAGATGCCGCATGGAATGGCTAACCTGATTTGGGGTGGACCGGATTACTCTAAGTTGTATATCGCCGCGGGCGACACCGTTTATATTCTGCAGACGAAAACACGCGGCGTACTCGGCTACTTGAAGTAGCCTCACCTTCGGCGAGCGCTCTATGGCAGCGCAAACGCAATCACATTATCACCCGCGGCAACAGCAAAGTACTGTTTGCCGCCAATGCCATACGACATGGGCGAGGCATGCACAGCCTGGCCCAGGTTGAATGCCCACAATGGCTTGCCCGTGCGCGCGTCGTCGACCTCAAACTCCTCCGCGTCGTTACCGAAAGCGATCAGTCCGCCCGCGGTAGACATCACGCCCGCCGAAGCGTGTCTCTCGCCGATCTGCCGGTCGCGCCATGTAAAGTCAAGCGTACTTAAGTCGAACGCATTAATATAGCCAGTGCTCGGCAGGTTTCCTGGAGGGCGCCGCGCGCCGGTCGCGTAATAAGTCTCGCCTTCCTCAAACGGCTGCGTTTTGGCCCGGAACAAGGTGCAGGCGTCAAGAGATCGAAAATAGAATGTATTCGTTTCCGGGTCGTAACTAGGCGAATACCAGTTTGTTCCGCCTCCATAACTCGGGCAAACCGTGACCCCTGTCTCATCCGGAACGAGGTTATTCGAAATCGGCCGCCCGTTCTTGTCGATCCCTTTTGCCCAGTTCAAACTTTGAATGAACTGCTTCGAATAAAGGTACTTGCCGTTGGTGCGGTCGAGAATGTAAAGGAAGCCGTTGCGGTTCGCCGTCACCACCAGTTTGCGCGGCGCGCCTTTGAACTTGGCATCGACTAGCACCGGAGTCTGCACGGCGTCGTAGTCGTACATGTTATGCGGACTGAATTGGAAGTACCACTTCAGCTTGCCGGTGTCTGGGTTCAGGGCCAGCAGCGAGCTGGTGTACAGATCGTCGCCCGGACGCACGCGGCCGTCGAAGTCCGGACAGGGATTGCCCGTGCCCCAGTAGAGCGTGTTCATCTCCGGATCGTAGGTTCCAAGCATCCACGTGGCGGCGCAGCCGTGCTTGTACATGTCGCCCGGCCAGCTTTCGGAGCCGAATTCGCCCGGCGCCGGGATGGTCCAGAAGCGCCACACCTCATTGCCGGTCTGAGCATCGAAAGCGGCCAGAAAGCCACGCACGCCGTCATCGCCGCCCGAGGTGCCCACCAGCACCAGGTTTTTGACGATTAACGGCGCGCTTGTGGCGCCATAATTCTTGTTGTCCGTGGCGTAGGCCCGATCCCAGATCAGATTCCCTGAGCGCGCGTCCAGGCACAGCAGGTGCGCATTGTCGGTCTCCATGTAGACGCGCGCGCCCAAAACCGCAACGCCGCGATTGATATGGCCCGATGCATCGTCGACAAGTCCGTTTGAAATCCCGCGCTCATGATGCCATAACAGCCTGCCGGTTTCGGCGTCCAGCGCATAGGCGTCGTTCGATCCGGTTATGAACATCACCCCGTTGACGACCACCGGCGTCACCTCGAGCACGCCGGGGTTTTGGGTATGAAATATCCACTTCGCCGCCAGGTGACTTACGTTCGCCGGGGTTATCTGATTGAGACTGCTGAAACGCCGGCCTGTATAGTCGCCGTTATACGAAATCCAGTTATCCATGGCTTGTTTCTGGAGCAAATCGCTCTGCTGCACGTCGACCAAGCCCAATTCCGAAGAGGAGATGGCGGCGCTATGGTCCTGCAGTCCATCCGGGCCGGTGCGCGCGTGCGCCGCAATCGCGCCCGCCACCAGCAGAATTGTCGCCGCATAGCCACATATCTGTTTGCCGTATCTCGCCATTGATAATTCCCTTTCACGGACTCTGCACCCGCCAGTCAGAAAGCTGCAAAAGATCCGTCTCAATTAAAAGCCGAGTTAAGCCACGTCGAAGACCTGGCAAAACCTGCCGCAGCCTGGTTCTCAAAGCACTTTGATTCGGTTATTCCTTAACAAGTTCTCGCTCTCGCTAATCGTGGCCAAGGCGCTGCCTGTGCGTCGGCGGCGGCTCGGGCGTCGCATTTCTGCCAATAACTACCAAGTACGCCACTAAGTCATCGAGTTCCTTCGTGTTGAGCCGGGTTGCATAGTCGACGGGCATCAGAGAATGGTTTACATAATTTACCGCCGCCAAATTGCTCCGGTCGAAGAAGTGATAGCGGCCATCCTGGCTTTGTAGCACGATTTGTAAATTGTCTTCCGTGCGCACCACTCCCGAAATCTTCTCTCCGGATCGGGTCTGCACTTCCGCGCCACGCCAGGCTGGCTGCAGCTTTGTGTCCGGATTCACAATCGCTTGCAAGATGGCGGCTGCATCGCGGCTACGCCCGTACGAGGTGAGGTCGGGGGCCAGAAAGCCTCCCTGCCCGTTGATCATATGACACTGCGAACATCCTCCTTTGCCGAAGAAAATCGCTTTTCCGACGCCTGCGTCGCCAACCGGCTGGCTGCCATATGGGCCCGCGCCTGTCACCCCTTGAAGCTGGCGCAGATATTTTACGACGGTCTGCGCTTGCTGATTGTTGAATTGAGGAAACGCGGGCATGCCCCCTGCCGCGCCGTTATGAAGAACAGAGAGCAAATCGGCGTCCGACATGGCAATCACACTGGGCTCCGTCGCGATTGCCGGGCCTCTGTCGCTGCCTTTGCCGTCTCCTCCATGGCAAACCGCGCAATTGCGTGAAAAGATCGCCGCGCCCTGATCGTCAACCTGCGCCGATGCAGGCATCGTTGCAAACAGAAGAAGGCAAAGAACCGGAAGCCCGAATACGGGGAAAGCGGCCCGCATAAACCAATTATTTTTCATTCCAGTTTCCCCGCTCAACCAGGCCTTGCACCGCGATCTTACCTGTTCCCAGCGTTCACTCCGAAGCAGTTGAAGCCGGCCTTTTTGCGATTTGCTTCTACCCCGATGCGGGACACAGAGCGGCGACCCTATCCGCGCAAATGCAGCAAACATCCTCGCGGTTTAAATAAGTCTTGTCTTGATTTTGCCATATCCGCTGCCCCGTTCCGCCGGACGCTTGACCGGATGCCGATACAGACATTTGGACGAGTGGGTGGCGCCCCGGTCATGCTGTAATCGGCGCCCCGAATTCAGGCACAAGGCTCCGTATTCAAGTAACTATGAGCTGACCCTTACTGCGCCGCAACACCAGCTTGGGGCGTAATGGTAACGGAAGCGATGTTCCAGCCCTCCATCTGGACAACCAAATTATCGGGAGCGTCCTCCGGCAAGAGCGCCGTCAGCGTGGTCGACTCGCCCGGAATGAGTTCGATCCAGTTGTCGGACCACAAAACAGGAGCAACCAGGTCGCTGGATGCTGTGCGCACGGCGGCGCTGATCTGAAACGCCAGCGCTCCCGATGTGTTCTCTACGTGCAGCCGGATCACGCGCCCCTGCGGCGAGGCTTCGATCTCAGCATGGGCAACCACAGTGGCCGGCGGCAGTTGCGTAAGCGGGGTCAGGTCCGGATAGCGCAGGGCCGGAGTGTGGGTGTACTCCGTCTTCTCCCAGTCGAAGGTCGTCGGCATGTCGGGCGCCCAGTAGAAGTTGTGGCTGACCACATGACCGGCTGCATCCGACAAGGTCAGGTCGATAAAAAAGATTCTGTCTGCGCCTGCGAGGAGGCTTTCAGGCAGCGAGAAGACACGCTGCGAGCTATCGGGGCCGGCGTTGACGGTGGCCTGATTGCTGTATTGTTTCTTCCAAGCCAGGTTGTGGACATTCACAGCGGCGTGAAGTCCCGAAACGGCCTGATAGGTGCTGTTCACCACGACGATTGATTGATCGTCATAAGAGTACTGGATGTGCAGCGGCTCGCAGGCTTTCTTTACTCCGTAATACGCGCCATTCGCATCCAGGTAATAGTCAAAAAGGTGCCAGATCATCGAGGGCCAGGCGTTATTGAGCATCCATTGAATCACTCCCGTCGAGTTGTACTTGTTCTCGGTGTAGGCCTCGAACATGGCGCGTTCCGAGTCATACTCCATGGTCTGCGCCATGCGCGTATACTGGACGGCGCTATCCGGTGTGGCGTAGATGCCGTCCATTGCCGCATCAAAGACCTTCAGGTTAGTGAAACCACCGCCGCCATAATGAAGGCTCCAGTCTGGCCCTGGAGGCCACGCCGACGGATCGGGCAAGAATTTCTTCCGGCTCGCCAGTGAAGGAATCGCCGGTCCGGGACTAGTTTCGGTGTTGAAGCCGAAGCCTCCGCCATAGCGTCTATCCACGTACCAGTAACTCGGCTCCACGTAATCGTAGGGGCCGGGCATTTTTACCCCGCTTTCACCCGTCACCGTGGTCGGCCGGCCTGAGGCCGACGAGAGAATCGGGTTGGGCCAGTGCGTGTCCGACTCGACCTTCAGAAAAGCTTGCTCCACGTCGGGCGGCGGCGGGTTGTCGCTGCCGTTCAACCACACAAGCAGGCTGGGGTGATAGCGCAGGCGTAGCATCTGGGCGCGCACAGACGCCGTGGCGACGGTCAGATCGTCCGGCGTCCACATCTTCCATCGTTCCCAAATATCGCAGCAGCACCAGCCCGCCATCACCAGGAGGCCCTGCTGGTCGGCGAGCCGGAAGAAGTCGTCGGACTCGAGTTTGCCTTCCAGCCGGATGGTATTCAGGTGCAAGTCCCGCACCATTTCGAATTGTTCATTCAGCCGTTTCTGGTCGGGGCGCAGCAGCATGTCTTGCGCCCAGCCTCCACCGCGAATCAGAATGCGCTTGCCGTTAATGCGAAAGAGCCGGCTGCCGCCGGCGGTAAGCTCCGATGTAACTTCGCGGATACCGAACTCCACGCTTTGCTCGTCCATCGTCCGATTCTGAGCGGTGAAGCTCACGGTCAAGCGCTCCAAATGGGGCTGGCCCATCTGGTAGGGCCACCAGAGCGTCGGATTCTGGATGCGCAGCGCGGGAAACTGTTCCGGCGTAAACACCACATCGCGGAATTCGTGCGCGGCAAGCTCGACAGACTGTTCAAAATGCGCGTCGGCGGCCGATCCCGCCACCACGCCTTTCACTGCCGTATCCGAGCCGTTCTGCAATTCCGCATAAACGGTCAGGTACGCCGTATTCAGGTCGCCATCGCGAAAGTGTGTGACCGCCATGGGAGAGCGAACCACTACCGGACCGGTGGCCATCAGGTTCACCTCTCCCGTCAGGCCCATGTCTTTATCGGGAGGGCAGGGGTTCCAGTCCACCCAGTTGATGCCCAGGTCCGTTTCCGTCGGCGCGAATGTCTCCACCGCCAGCACGTTGTCTTTACCCGGCTTCAAATACTCCGTTCCGTCCAGGTCGTAGGTCCGGTACGCGCCGGCAATCGACTGCGCATCCGCGATCTTATGCCCGTTGAGCCAAATGTCGGCGCGATAGTTGATGCCTGCGAAGTGCAGCCAGAAGCGCTGTCCCGGAAACGAAGCTGCGGGGGCCGTAAACGCGTCGCGATACCACCAGCCGCAGAGGTATGGACTATCAGTCGGCATGGGGAGGTTGGAGAAGTTACGCCCGATGGGATAGCTGGCGCCCGGAATCCGGCGCAAATTGTCGCCGAAATATGGATCGGGGAAGACGCCCGCGGCCACCTGCGCAGCCAGCACGGTGTTGGGAACGGAGGTCTTCAGCCAGTCCTCGACGGAATACCCGGTAACCGAAATTGCATTGCCGCCGGCCTGAAGCTTGCAGGCCGATTGCAAGCGCCAGCCTTCGCGCAGAGGTGTCGCAATTCCTGCGTGCAGGATCGTCGGGAGGGTCAGGAGAATGAGAAGAGCGAGAAGGGAATTTCGCTTCATGGGCGCGACCACCTTAAATTTGCGCACCGCGGAAAGTGTACGCCAGGAGGGAAGACAAGGCTTCGATCCATGATCGAATCTTCTTGAAGGCCCAAGATCGCTTCAATCAGAAGACATCCAATCGGCGCCAGCAGGCCAAGCCCGATTTCGTCAATCACCCGCCCCTGGATCGCGACCGAAGCTCTCAAGACGCGTTCTACTACACCGCGCATTGCCGTTTCAGAGTAGCATTCCCGGTTGCGACCGCGGGAAAGGGGCGCCGAAGGCCCCTGTGGGAGCGATCTCCACGTCATTGCCCGCGTGGTATCTTGGCCCGCCCGACATAAGCCGAAAAACTTTCAAGAACGGTGGCCATCGAGGAGACCTCCCGGTATGGGAATCCTGATGATGGTCCCAGGAGATTCGCGGCTTTACCCGTTGACTGCCTAGAGAATCGGTTCGTGCTACGATCTGGTATGGAAAACACTTCCCCTTGGGCACGCCGCTTCGTAGTTGCAGGTATCTCAATGGCAGGGATCCTGATCGGGTCCTCGATCATCCCATCGCATCACGTCGCCCAGGTGTTGGCTTCCCGAAATTCGAAAGCCAATGTCGTCTCGTATTCGTTTCTGCCGGGCCAGAGCATGAACTTCCCCAATCGGAAATATCATCGGGTCGAGGTGCGTTCCACATTTCCGATTCGTGTGCTGACCGGCCCCTGCCACGAGGAGTATGTTGTTCAATTCACTTGTGACAGCAAGCCTGGCGACGTGTTTATTACCGACCGGCGCAGCAAGCCGCTTTTCGGTACGCCTGAGGCAAATCAGGTCACGATCACCGAGATCAAAAAGTAATCAATGGTTCGTCATTCTTGAGCGGCGTAGCAGGCATTGCGCTGGATTGATGTGGAATGACGAACCCGGTTCGCCTCCATTCACAGCATGGGTAGCGGATGAGGCCCGGGAGACAGCGGAAATGCGTCCTCAATCCGGCTGATCTCCGCTCCCGTCAAATGCAATTTGCCGCCGCCTGCGTTCTCTTTGACGTGCGCCGCACTGGAAGCCTTCGGAATGACGAAGACTCCGGGCAAGTGCAAGAGGAAGCTCAGGGCCACCTGGCGCGGCGTGGCATGATGAGCAGCGGCAATCTCTTCGAGCACGCGACCTCCGGCGGTTCGCGGCCCCGGAAATCTGTCCTGTCCGAACGGGCTGTACGCCACCACGGCGATTCCGCGACTGGCGCACCAGGGAAGCACCGCGGCTTCAATCGCGCGCTCCCGCAGATGATAGAGGACCTGATTGCAGACCATGCGGTCTTCTGTCGCGATCGCGGCTGCTTCTTCCAGGTCGTCAACATCGAAATTGCTCACGCCCCAGGAGAGAATCTTTCCGCTGTGCTGAAGCTCCTCGAAAGCGCCAAAGGTGTCTTCCAACGGATGCCGCCCGCGCCAGTGGAGCAGGTAGCAATCGAGCCGGTTGGTGTTAAGGCGGCGTAGCGACGCCTCGCAAGCTTCGATTGTCATGGTCGGCGACGCGTGCTGAGGAAGAACCTTCGATACCAGGAAGACTTCATCGCGCCGTCCGGCAATGGCTTCACCTACCAGAGACTCGGCGGCGCCCGTGCCGTACATCTCTGCCGTGTCGATGTGAGTCATGCCCAGATCGAGCCCCTGCCGCAGGGCTCGAACTGCGGCCGCACGGTTGCTCTTCTCGAGATGCCAAGTCCCCTGGCCGACTACGGGAACGCGGCGCTCCGTGGAACCGAACTTGCGAAGTTCCATCGATGGATTCATGCAGACTCGGATTTCGGTTGCGCGATCGGTTTTCCGGGCATTACTCAGACAATTTGGCTCCTGTCGCTGCCCGCCGCAAAGTTAATCCAGGCTCTAAGGCTCTTGTGAAGCCAGATAAGCTGTAATCGCCACGATGTCCTCATCGGTCAGCTTTGCCACGGGCAGCTTCATCAGTACTGCCCCTGGACCATTCCTTGCGCCGTCTCTGAAGTCGATGAGCTGGCGCGTCATTTGGCTCGGGGAGCGGCCCGCGATTCCGGGTATATTGTCCAGGCCGTGAAGGTTCGGCCCGTGGCAAATCGTGCACGCTATGGTCGTCCCATCGCCGCCGGTTCTCACCAGCGCCTCGCCTTTTTTCAAGCTGCCCTTAGGCACATAGGCGATGAAGCCTGACTGGGGATTACGCAGCTCCGTCTGCTCATAATCTTCCGGGACCTCAATGATGCGCGAACCGATCGGCTCCGTGCCTTCGGCCTCGGGGATCAACATGCCTCGCTCGATGCGCGTCTTGGGCACGGTGTCGGTTTCGACAACCCGCACCCACTTCGTGAGTTTCAGTTGCGAGAAGTAATCGGCAGCGGCCTCAACCTCGTCCGGTGTCACAGCCTTGGCCGCGAGGATCATATTGTTAATAGAGCCCATACGAGGTTCCGAGCTGTGGCGTGATCCGTCCTTGAAATCTTTGAGCTGCTCAATAAAGTACTCCTTGGGAAGACTGGCGAGACTCGCGTTTTCCGGCCTGCCCAGTCCGTTCGGAAGATGACAGTAGCCGCAGGCGTACGCGTCTGGTCTTCTGCCCTCACGCACCGACCTCGGCATCGGAGGATGCTCATCCGGAAACCAATCCGGAACGGTGAAGAGATCCGCGATGTAAGCGGTTGTATAGGTCTGGCTACTGCCGGGGACGTGACGCGGAGTTTGATCGTGAGCGGCTGCCGACCGGGAATGAGCCTCGCGGGCAGATTGTGATGGCGGCAAAACCGGATATGCCCAAAGCGGCAACGCGGGATCCCCCTCTGCCTTGCTCGAGTGAGCAGGAGCCGGCGAGGGCGAGTTCGGAGTCTGACCTTCCCCGGTCATTGTGGCGAGACAAAACAAGAGAAGAGCACCTGAAAGCACGACGCGGTGAGCGGTACGACATTCCATGCGGTATCCCCCGAGCGATGAATCAACTGAATTCTACCTGAAGGTGCACAGTCCCACTCCGCAGGCGCGATCGAGGACGGTTGGCTGCCGCCGGCGCTCAGGCCGCTTTGGTCGCGGCGTTCCGGTCTCAGAGATGTTGCTCAAACCATCGCTTGGCCAACTGCGCGACTTGCTCCAGCGCGCCCGGTTCCTCGAACAGGTGAGTAGCTCCAGGGACAATCTCGAGCTTGTTTTCGCAGATTAAGTGTGTCATGGCGTTGCGATTCAATGCGAGCACGGTTTTGTCGTGTTCGCCGACGATGAGCAGCACCGGAGCCTTCACCCTCTCCAAAGCGGCCTGGGAAAGGTCGACCCTGCCGCCACGAGAGACCACGGCTGCGATGTTGCGATCTTCCGCCGCCAGGATAAGAGCGGCGGCAGCTCCCGTGCTCGAGCCGAAGCAGCCCAGTTTCAGACAATTCACGTCCCGCTGTTGCACAAGCCACGCCGCTGCGCGTTTGAGACGACTCGATAGAAATCCAATATCGAAACGCAAGTGAGCCGTCTTTTGATCGAGAGCCTCCTCCTCAGCCGTCATCAAATCGAGCAGCAAGGCGCTGAATCCGGCTTCCTGAAGCACCCGCGCCACATATTGATTCCGCGCGCTTGAGCGGCTGCTGCCGCTTCCATGTGCGAACAACACAGCTCCGCGCGGATTTTCGGGAACGCACAGATGGGCTTGCAGGCGCACGTCACCTACGGGAATCTCAACCGGTAAAATCTGGAGATTCTGGCTCCCAGGACTGTAGCCGCACATGGTTCGACCAACCTGAAAACACAAGTTCGGATTCGCCGTGATCCTCGTACCCAGCAACTCCGCCCTCGCCTTGCTCCCCAGACGGTTATACCCTAAATTCCGCACCCACCTCGCCCACGCCGAGGTTTGGCGCGGGCGCATATTTTGACTTCTATTCGATATTGCCTCGCGCTATACTCATGACCCTGTATCGATCGCGGAGGCTCCCGTCGACTTTCGAGGCGGCATTTTGCCAAGATGGAGCGGAAGGTTCATTCGAGTATGACCTCAGCAAAAGCAACAATATCGCCGCGATGAGAAGGTAAATGGGCTGATAGGGGAGGTTGGAATGAATAGACGTCATTTCGGTTGGATTGCTGCTGTGGCGCTCGGCATGCTTTTCTCGGCCATATCAGCTTTCCCGCAAACAGAGACACCGGCAACTTCCGGGCCTGCCGAAGACGGATCGCCAGCTTGGTTTCTGCAGAAATCCTATCCAGATTTGGCCGGACGGACCCTCGTCGCGCCGGATGGTCATGTGACTGTACCGCCCAGACCAGCCACTGAACACCGTGGCGCGCCCTTGGCCGCCTGTTCAGACGATATGGTGAAATTATGCGGTGGCCAAACCGGTTGGGAGGCGATGGATTGCCTCAGGCAGAATAGCGAAAGAGTTTCGGAGAAATGCCAATCTGAGGTTGCCGAGATCGTGGCTTCTACTGGCGGCTTACCACCATGCGGTAACTCGCCGGTTTGCGACAATCGAATGGCGAACGGCGTTGGCCCTCAAAACCGTGGGCAACTACAGCGCGTTGAATGGGAACAAAACCTGGGATACACCTTCGCTTACCCGGATGCTTTGCCCGAGGGCCTCGGCGGTGTGCCTTCGGTCGCCCTCGATTCGAAAGGCGATCTTTGGGTCCGTAAGCGCAGTCCCGCTGGAACCGCGCAATTGTATGAATTCGGCCCCGGTCACAAGCTGATCCGCACGGTAGGCGACGACGTGATCGGTCACGCGTACAAGGCGCATGGCATGGCCATCGACGCGCACGACAACGTGTGGCTGTGCAACGCAACTCTGGCCATCGTGCAAGAAGTAAGCCCGGAGGGGAAACTGCTCAAGACCATCGGTGTGCGTGGCCATCGAGGGGATTGGATTGAATCCAAGGGGCAAAGGCTGTTATGGCAGCCGCTCATGATCGCTTTCGCTTCCGATGGCGATATGTTTATTGCCGAAGGACACGGGAACGAAAGCCCCAACGACACGGATTCCAACGACCCGGCGAACGTCGCGGGTGCGGCGCGGATCATCCATCTGGACAAAGACGGCAACTACATCAACCAATGGTACGGCGACAACGTCGGACAAGGAAAATTCAGCAGTATTCATGGACTCGCGATTGATCCCCGCAACGGCGACGTGTGGATCGGCGACCGCGAGCAATATCGCATTGTGGTCTATACGGCCAACGGCCAGTTCGTGAAGACGCTGCAGATGCGGAACCTGGTGTGCGCGCTCAATTTCGATCATGAAGGCAATCCCTGGATGGCGAGCGGTCAGGACGGGCAGGTCCTCAAGTTGAACCGGGACGGCAAAGTGGTGGGAGCCATTGGAAAGGGAATGGGCATAGAGAAAGGCCAGTTCATCGAGGCCAGCTATTTTGTCTTTGACGATAGAGACGACTTGTACGTCGCGGACACGGGCATCGGCCGGGTCACGAAGATGGTGGCGCCCAAAAAGTGATCAGGAGCTGGTGAGTTTCGGCTTATCGTCGGCCGGCATGACGGCACAATGAGTGCAATTGAGGTTGCCCTGACCCGTCATTCATGCAGATCATCAATCCCCCTACCTCGATGCGAACCCGGTCCGGCGATGCGGATTTGATCGGTGCGCCATCGTCTCCTTGACAATCTAGGAGAAAGCGGGTATTTTCTCTCCTAGATCGTCAAAGAGTAAGCAAATGGCGCAAGGCAAGCAGGAAAAGCAGATCGATTTGCTGCAGGGAACGCTCGATCTGCTGATCCTGAAAGCGGTATCGCTTGGGCCGCTGCACGGCTACGGAGTCCTGTTGCGGATTCAGCAGCTCTCAGGCGAGGAACTGGTGATCCAGCAGGGATCACTTTACCCCGCACTTTACCGCCTGGAGCACCAGGGCGCCATCGCAAGTGAGTGGGGTGAAAGCGAAAACAACCGCAGGGCCAAATATTACAAACTCACCCGCGCGGGTCGCGAACGGCTGGCCGGAGAAACCCAAAAATGGAATCGCATGGCGGGGATCATCGGAAGCATTTTGCGCGCAAGCCCGGAGGGGGTATGAGCCTGAGGTCATTTGCCGGCCGTAACCTTCACCAGCTGCACTCCTGGTTCGGCGCCATCTTTCGCCGCGACGAACTGGAAGAACGGATGGATACTGAGCTGGCCTGCCATCTTGAGATTCTGACCTCAGACCTGATTCAGTCCGGCCTCACACCCGAAGAAGCCGCGCGGCGCGCGCGGATCGCGCTTGGACCGATGCTGAATCACAAAGAAGAGATGCGCGCCTCGCTCGGCTTGCTTGCGTGGGACCAGCTCTGGGGCGATGTACGCTACGCGTTAAGAGTCCTGCGCAAGAATCCAGGGTTCACAGCTATTGCCGCCACCTCTCTCGCGTTAGCCATCGGAGCCAACACAACCATCTTTTCTGTTGCCAGGCAGGTTCTCTATCAGCGACTTGCCGTCCCCAGCCCTTCGAGCCTGCGCCTTCTTGCCTGGACGGGCACGAGCGAACATGTTGCCGTTCACCACGTCCACGGCGATTACAATTTACTGCCTGGCGGACTCGTCACTTCCACTGTTTTTTCTTATCCGGTCTACCAACAATTGCGCGCTCAAAACCGGGTGCTCGGCGATCTTATCGCCTTCCGCGAAACCGGGATGAACGCGATCATTGGGGAACATGCCGAACGAGTTCTCGCCGAGATGGTCTCTGCCAACTACTACCGCGAGTTAGGCGTTCAGCCGGAACTGGGAAGGTCCATTGGAGCGACGGACGACACGGTCGCCAGCCGTCCGGTGGCGGTTATCAGTGACGCGTTTTGGGATCGGGAGTTTGGCCGTTCTTTGGCAATTCTCGGGCAGTCGATCAAACTCAATAACACGCCAGTCATCATTGTTGGTGTAAATCCCAGAGGATTCACTGGAGCCAAGAGCACGATTCCCACCGAAACTCCAGATGTCACTGTTCCTTTGGCGCTTCAGCCGGTTCTCTCGCCCTCTAACGATGGCAGTTCGTGGCTTACAGATCCCGCCCCGTGGTGGGTAAACATCTTAGGACGCCTCAGAAATGGCGGCAATGATGCAACTGCACAAGCCGCTCTTGCCGCGCAGTTAAACGCAGCTGTGCGCGCAACGATGCCCCTCCGCAAAGGAGAGGTCATTCCTCGCCTTGTAATCCGCGATGGGAGCCGCGGCCTGTTTGAACAGGAGCAAATCTTCGCAAAGCCGCTCTCGGTTTTGTCGCTCCTCGTGGGGATGGTTCTTCTTCTGGCGTGCGCGAACATTGCCAATTTGATGTTGGCGCGCGCCGCCCAGCGCGAACATGAAATGAGCGTGCGCATCGCCCTGGGCGCGGGACGGAGGCGCATTCTGCGCCAGATGCTTCTGGAAAGCCTTGTTCTCGCATTTATTGGCGGATCCATAGGATTAGCCATCGGCTATTTCGGTCGCCTTGCCTTTCCTGAGCTTACTGAGGCCGCATGGCAGAGGTCGAAACTTCCTGTGCAATTCGACTGGCCGGTATTTGCCTTCACGGTGCTGATCACGCTGTTCACCGGCATTGTTTTCGGGATAGCCCCCGCGCTTGCAGCGGTGCGTGTCGAAGTCAACGAGGGTCTGAAAGAGGGCGCGCGAACCGTGAGCCATCGGCGAAAAGGAATGGGTGGCAGGGCTCTGGTCGGTTTGCAGATCGTGCTCTCGACCGTACTTGTGGTGGGTGGGGGGCTCTTCATCCGCACCCTCGCGCGGCTTGATGAAATTAACCCAGGATTCAATACGCACGATTTGCTGATTACGCAACTGGCGCTCCCGCAAAGCCGCTATCCAGCAGGCACGGACATTGCGCTGCATCGGCGGCTGGAACAAGCGATCGCGGCGATTCCGGGCGTCAAGTCCGTTGCGCCCGCTATGGAATCCTATCTTTCCGACGATTTGTCGGACACCGATTTTCTGGCCCAGGGCGAACCTTATGATCCAAGTAACAATGACATAGAGCCATACAATGTGGTTGGCGTCAATTTCTTTCAAACATTAGGCATACCGATCATTGCGGGACGGTCATTCGGGCCGGAGGATACCGCGACGTCGCCCAGAGTGGCAATTATCAACCAGCGGCTGGTGAAGACCCGATTCCCGGGCCAGAATGCGCTGGGCAAGACGTTCACCATTGGCGGGCACAACCGCGATGGCCATGAGAGCACGCTTACTAAGGATGCGATTCAGATTGTGGGGATCTGTGACGACACTCTCTATTCGAATCTGCGAGAGCAGCCGCCGCCGCAGTTCTTCGTCCCTTACGTTCAACAAGCACAGATCGGAGGGATGACGTATGAAATCCGCATTCGGGTTAAACCCGAGGCGGTTCTTCCATCTCTACGCCGTACAGTTCAAGTCATCAATCCCGACATTCCGCTGATCAACCTCCGAACTCAGGACGAGCAAATTGAGGCTGATCTGCAGCAGGAGCGCCTGTTTGTGACGCTGACTTCGGGTTTTGGCCTACTCGCCTTGATTCTGGCGTCGGTCGGGATTTATGGGTTGATGGCCTATTCGGTTGCACAAAGGACAAATGAATTCGGGATACGATTAGCGCTTGGCGCAGCACCGCGCAGGCTGATGACAATCGTCCTTCGCGAAAGCGCCTGGATTTCGGTTGCGGGAATTGCCGTTGGACTTGCAACGGCTTTTCTGCTGGCGCGATTCCTCAAATCGACGCTCTATGGGATTGCACCTTACGACCCACTCACGCTACTGAGCGCCACGACCTTGTTACTAGGGGTTGCGTTGGGGGCGAGCTGGATCCCAGCGCTCCGCGCCGCGAAAATGGACCCAATGCAGGCGTTGCGCAGCGAGTGATGGCCGAGGAACGAAAAGCTGGCGCACGTATTGGGCAATCACCCTTCCGGGCGAGTTCGTAAGCAGGCCGGGCGCGAGCGGCGGGGGTGACGGTTTAATTGGGCAGCGCGAAAGAGTACATCGCGCCCTCGCCCGTTCCGATTATGTATTGCTTTCCGTTTACGGAGTAGCTGATGGGGCCGCTTGCATTGGGTCCACCCAGATTCACGTGCCACAGCGGCTGGCCGGTTTTTGCGTCGAGCGCTATGAAATCGCCATCCATCCCCCCCCCGAATACCAGGCCGCCAGCGGTAGAGAGCACGCCGCACTCGGTATTGTTGACCATCTTGAAATCCCACTTCTTCTCTCCGGTCTCGGGATCGATGGCGCGGATTGCGCCGTACCCCTCGGCCGGCGTCTTGTAATTGGCCAATATACGCATTCCGCCCGGAGGAGGTCCACCCGCGCGGCCAGGGTTGGCAACGCCGCAACTCCCCGGAACGACGTGGCCATTCTCCACACAGGGCACCGCCCTTCCGTTGCCGACGTAGCGCTGCCCTGGCGCCCAGGGGCCCGGATCGCCCTTACCCGAAAAGGCCAGGTAGTTGTCCCAGACGGACAGGTAAAAGAGCCCTGTTTGGGGATCGTACGATGGTGGATACCAGTTTGTCCCTCCCTGCGAGCCGGGCATCACCTCAACTCCCCCGTCCGGTTTGGGCCAGAACCCGGGGGCTTTGATGGGCCGGCCGTTCTCGTCCAGGCCGGTGGCCCAGGTCACCTTGATGAACGGTTTGCCCATCAGAAATTTTCCGGTGGTTCGGTCAAGCACGTAGAAGAAGCCGTTGCGGTTGGCCCACAGCATCACCTTGCGGGGCGTGCCGCGCCAGTTGATATCGACGAGTACGGGAACCTGGGTGGAATCCCAGTCATACTCGTCGCCGGGTGTGAACTGGAAATACCACTTCATCTTACCGGTGTCGGCATCCAGCGCCAGCACCGAATCCGAATACAGATTGTCGCCAGGGGCGCGCACGCTCCCGCTCCAGCCGGGATTGGGATTCCCGGTTCCCCAGAAGACCAGATTGGTTTCCGGATCGTAGCTGCCGGTGCCCCAGATGGGGTCGCCGGCATGTTTCCAGGAATCGCCGACCCAGGTCTTGGCCCCGGGATCATCGGCTGACATGGGTGCAGTGTAGTGGCGCCACAGTTCCTTGCCCGTCCTGACGTCGTAGGCGGCAACCCAGCAATTGGATCCGGCTTCGTTGGTGGCGGGGCCGAGGATGATCATGTTGCGAACGATGAGGGGGGCAACATTAAACTGATAGCCCTGCTTCCAGTCGGCCATGGTGATATCCCAGATGACTTGGCCGGTTTTGGCGTCGAGGGCGATCAGATGGCAATCGTCGGTGGCCCAGAAAACCGTGTTATTCGCGATCGCCAGACCCCTGTTGTCCACATAGGCGTTGTAATAAGCATTAGGATCGAGGGGGCGGGAAAACTTCCAGTACTGGCGGCCGGTCACGGCATCGAGGGCGACCACTTCCTGTGCGGAGCCGGCGTAGAGGACGCCGTCCACGACCAGAGGCGTGTTCTCCATCTTGCCCTCTTTGCGCCCCGTTGCCGGGGGGCGGTAAACCCACTGCATTTGCAGGTTCTTGACGTTGTCGCGGTTGATCTGCGTGAGCGGGCTGTAACGGTGGCCAGCATATCCGCCCGAATACGTGAGCCAATTTTGCGGCTCTTGTTTAGCGTGCAGAATGCGTTCGTAGGTCACCTGGGCAAACAAGGAGCTGGGAACGACGAGGACGAGCGCGAGCAACATGCGATTTTTCATGATCCCTCTCTGGCGCGCGAAGCCAATTATATACGCCTTGTTTCCACGCGGCGCCGTGCGCGTGACTTATTGCGGCTGCCGGGAGCACGGGCCCCGGCGATCTTTGCATGGACTCGAGAAAATGCAGAAACGTCCGTCCTGCCGCGGCTCTTACAAGTTGGGGCCGAAGCGATGCGCCGAAAGGGTCCACCCCGCATGATGTGTGCTTGGGCTGGTCAAGTCTGATTGAGACATCACCTTTTGAGGATTTGCCATGTTAAAAAAACTACTATTTGGCGCTTTGTTGTTCTTCCAGGGGCGATCACCCTTCTGACTTCGGCAAGCACGCCGATGAGATGACTTATTCGATCAAGCTGAAGACGTAAAGAACGCCTCCGGCAGCGGCAGCGACATATTGATGGCCATTCACCGAGTAAGTGATAGGACCTCCCGAAACAGTTCCTCCCAATCCAACGTGCCACAGACTCTTTCCATTGCGCGCATCGAGCGCAAAAAGATTTCCATCTCTGCCGCCGGAGAACACCAGATCCGAGGCGGTGCTGAGTACGCCACTCTCGGTGTAATCGGTCATCTTGAAATCCCACCTTTTTTCGCCGGTTTGCGGGTCGATGGCTCGGACCGCGCCATAACCCTCCGCCTCCGATCGGTAGCGAGCGGGCAGCATGCCCGGCCTTGCCTGGCGCGTAGAACCGGGAGAAGATGCAGGCGGTCGAGCATTTCCACTGTATTTCTGGCCGTCCACCCAGGGAGCCACTTGGGCGACTTTAAATTGATGCGCTTCGTAGTTAGCCCAGGTAGAGACGTAGAAGAGTCCTGTACGCGGACTGAAGGAGGGCGAATACCAATTCGTGCCTCCCTGTGTCCCAGGCTTTTCGATGGAGTCACCGAGCGGCTTGGGCACTTCCGCGGGATTGGGAATGGGTCTTCCTTTCGCATCGAGCCCCAAGTTCCAGTTCTGCTCCACGAAAGGCTTACCCATCAAAACCTCACCCGTTGTGCGGTCCAGGACGTAGAACATGCCGTTCCGGTTGGCCCAGAGCATCACCTTCCGCGGCTGCCCCTTCCATTCGATATCGGCTAGTACCGGCACCTGCACCGAGTCGTAGTCGCGCTCATCGTGTGGTGTGAACTGGTAGTACCACTTCAACTTACCCGTATCCGCATCCAAGGCGACCACCGAGTCGCTGTACAGATTGTCGCCGGCCCGCGGATTCCCATTCCAGCCGGGGTTGGGGTCGCCCGTTCCCCAAAACGTAAGATTCGTCTCCGGATCGTACGAACCCGTAACCCAGACGGGATCGCCTCCATGCTCGCCACTGTCCTTGGACCAGGTATCGGCTCCGGGATCGGTGGGCGAATTCGGCGCAGTCCAAAATCGCCACAGTTCCTTTCCGGTTTTGACATCGTAGGCTGCTATCCAACAATTTTTGCCATCTTCGTTGTCCGCCGTGCCAAGGATCACCATGCCTTTGATGACCAATGGGGCAAGATTCAGTTGAAGGCCGGCCCTGCGCCAATCAAAAAGAGTATGGTTCCAGATGGCATGTCCGTCCCTGGCATCGATGGCGATCAGATGCCCGTCATATGTCGCCCAAAACAGCGTATGCCCAGATATCGCCAGGCCCTTGACAACCAACACATACGCGTTCGATTCAGGTGGAACGTTGTAGGTGAAGGTCCAGAAGTTCCGCCCGGTGGCTGCATCGAGAGCAACCACTTCGTCGCCCTGCACCCCATATAAGACGCCATCCACAACCAGTGGCGTGAGCTCCATCTTGTCAAGTGACTGTGGATGCCAGACCCAATCCAATCTCAGATTCTTGACGTTGTCGCGATTGATCTGATCGAGCAGGCTATAGCGCTGACTCGAGTAACTCCCCCCGTAAGTAAGCCAGTTCTGAGGATCGTGCCTCGCATTTAGAATACTGTCGAATGTAACTTGAGCATGAATAGTCGTGGCCAACATTAGCAACGCAAGAAATCTATATAGCATCATAGAGCGTCACTCGCCTTTCAAGGAGCTTAAATAATGAGCTAGAGTGATGAGGTCGTCGGCGCTCACCTTGCCCTCATACGATGGCATCGGATTTTGATCCAAAATTGTGACCTCCCGAAGACCGGCCGTCTTAACGGACTCTAGTTGGCCCGATGAATCGATAAACTGCACGCTATAACTATCGTGGTTGAGGAGTCTTCCGTTAAGCGCTTTTCCATCCTGGGTGACTATCCGAACCAAGCGATATTCATAGAACACTTCTTTTTTCGGCGACAGCAGCGAAGCGCGCAATTGATCCACCGACCGAGTCACCCCAACATCGGTCAACTCCGGTCCAAGATAGGAGCCCGTATCTCCAATACGATGGCATGACAAACATTTGTTGGTCTCGACAAGCTCTTTCGCTTTTGAGATCTCCGCTTCGCTGAGAGGCTTCTCTTGATCTTCAGCCGCTTCCGCAGCTTGCGCCGGAGCGGCAGCGGAAGGCAAAGAACTATTTTTACCGAAATTCGTAGCCAGATAGGTCACGACTTCGTCTAGTTCTTCCGGGCTGCCCTGCGCGCCACGTGAGACCATATCGTTGATCAAGCCCGCCCATTCAGCGCGGGTCCTTCTCTGGTCCGTTACGATATTTAAGGCGTGGCAACTGCCGCAAATACTCTGGAATTCCGCCCTCCCGCTTCCCGTCGGCAAGGATTGGGCGCTCGCGACAAAGGTAGAAGCCAGACAGAATATCGATCCCATCCGGAACATGCGTATTGCCCTATGCTTTTGCTTCATCGGCGATGGCCTGAGGTCAAAGTTTTTGCATTTCTTTAGTAGTTAACGGAGCCTAATGACCGAGAAGAATCATAAATGCCGGCCGGGCTCCTACCGAAGCCTTGTATTTGGGTCTGCTTGGCGCGAATCGAGCACCGCTAAGCCAGATCGAGAGAGTAGTAATCACAAATTTGTCATTCGATCTCAATTTCGGTTCATGGCAACTACAAAATAACGGTACCGCATCCATCGTGGCGCAGTTATAACCCGCTGTCAAGCGCCAAGTAAAAGTAAGCCGCAGGCGCAGAGGAAAAGGGAACCGGCAAAAGGAACGATTGACCACATTGTTTCTCGCCCAAGGCGCGCGTTCGAGGCGAACTATCGTCGAGATGCGAGATCAGGAAAGACGATGGAGCCGCTCCTCTCTCGGAAAACGGCCACGTCAGGTCGAAACACATTAAAGCTCCACGCACGATAGGCGACACCACCTGATCGTTCAGTTCTTCAATTTATGCAGAAAGTTGTAACTCTCCCGGAGTTCCTCGATTGAATCCGCAGGCCACGCACTCACGTTGGCGCCGTGCAAAGTTCCAATCCCATAGGCAGCCACCTCCGCAAAGTAGCTCTCGATGTGTGCTGGTCTTATGGCCGTGAAAATTGCTTTCCAATCGATGATTCCCTGCCCCACAGGCACACTGGTCTTTCCCGGTCGATAATCTTTCGCATGCAAGGAAAAATAGCGATCCGTATAGCGGTGAATATAGTCAAGAGCACTCTTCCCCGCGAATGTCAAGTTTCCGACATCAATCTGAAATCGCACAAGCCTGGCGTCTGTGTATTGCATCAATATGTCGTAGGGCGTGAAGCCTTGGACGTCGATGAACTCTAGCTCATGGTTGTGATAGCCCAGCCTTAGACCTTCCGTTGCAATCCTCTTTCCAAGGCTATTTAGGCTATCCGCCTGCTTCTTCCAATCGTCGACTGTCTTTGTCCAAGACGGTTCTGGCGCGCAGATAACATTCGTAATTCTTAGATCATGGGCAAACTGCATCGTCTTGTCGAAGCCTTCGTGCAGCTCTCTATACGAAAACTGGCAATTCTTGCATCCGATACCGACTCGATCAAGCTCTGCGCGAATAGCTTCGCCAGAAAGATTCTCGATGGGAGTGCCGGCATAGCCATATCCATGAAACGAAACAAGGTCGACGGCGCGGAACCCGATGCCACGCATTTCCCGCCAACCCGCATCCCAGTTCTTAGTGATAAGAAACCGCACATCGTAACCCTGAAAACCAATCGGTAGATCGAGCGGATCGGCCATTGCCGAAATCGAATTAAAGCCTGAAATCTCTCCGAGAACAGTCGCTCCGATCGTAGACAAAACCGACCTTCTCGACATGATCACGAAGCAACCTCTTTGTTCGTTTCTACGGCGGAGTGAGCCCGTTTACTGATTCATCTCAGCAGATCGGGCTGCCGTAAGGGCACGCCGATCTGAGCGCCTTCGACGAATGCCGCGGGCAAATACCAACAATATTTCTCAAGTTGATTCTTAAGCCAGGACTGCGCAAAAGTCAATGACCCGTTACCAACTCGCCATCTGTCTTAAGGGTCCAATAAGGAACTTTCTGGGCAACCACGCGTATATCTATTCGTTTCCATTGGCCTCATCGAACTGCGGTCACTGAGCTGCGGATCTTTATATTTACCTGGCCGGCTCCCTTTCGATGAGCTGCTTATAGTTCAGTTGGGAACTCATGCCCGAGGAAATGATCTTGACAGCACTCTAGGGCGAAGTATATGTATTTATCTCGATGCGGCGGGTCTGATCGCATTTCCCCCACGCTGCACGGTTAGCTTGCACATTATCTTCGCGACCAAGCTGTACAGGCGCGAACGGCGCCTTGCTAGATAGTTTTGACCGAATCGAGTTGCCCGATTTCCTTCTTTCCCGGATTCTGATTTTCGTCAGGTTACTTCAGCTAGACGGTTCAGCCTTCGTCACAAGAATGGCGTCCCTTGCTCCCGAGCGAGCAGTTAACCCGCTGAAAGTGTGCGCTGCGCTAACGATGGACGAGGATCCTGCCTGACAAATGGAGGTCATGCGATGAAGATGGGGTGCGGTGAAGCGGCATTCTCTTCCGCTGTGTCGATAGGTCTGCGCAGTAATTTCTATCGGTTATTTGTGACCTGCAGCATGATGATCGGCTTGATGCTGCTCACCTATACCGATGCTCGAGCACAAACCTTGTACGGCGACGTGGTGGGTACGGTGACAGACCAAAGCGGCGCGGCTGTTCCCGGCGCAATGGTAAATGCCACCAACGTGCTGACGAATCAAACGCGGACGGCTCTGACGGACGCCAGGGGTGGGTATACGATTACAACGGTGCCTCAAGGAACATATAGCGTTGCGATCACCAAGTCTGGATTCAAGGGTTTCTCCGCTCCAGGCGTATCGGTCACCGCCAACGTTGTCGTTCGCGTGGACGCGCAACTCCAGGTAGGCGCCGTCAACACAACGGTCGAGGTTTCCGGCATCGCCGCAGCTCAACTCCAAACCGACACAGCCGACGTTCACTCTGTGATCCCTAGCGAAACAATCACTAACATCCCGATGCCAACGAGGACCTACGAGGGGGTCTTGTACACGGTTCCCGGAACGACGCCCCCGGGTGGACAACTTTCTGGTGGAACAAATGACCCTTCCCGATCGATGGGTTTCGCCGCTAACGGCACAGGCGTTGACGGCGCCAATGTGCGTATCGAGGGGGTCAGTGCTTACAACCCGTGGGTTCAGGAGTACACCACGTTTGTTCCGTCGATTGAGGCCATCCAAAGCATCAACATTGTGACCAACAGCCCCGACGCCGAACAGGGGCTTTCCGGGGGTCCCTCGGTGAACATTACACTGAGAAGCGGCTCAAACGGTGTGCACGGGGCGTTCTACGAATACAACATCACCAATGCGACGGAAGCGGGCAATTTTTTTCCTCCCTACACTCCCTCTCATTTGGTAGACAACGACACCGGTGGTTGGATTAGCGGCCCGATTGTTCGCGACAAACTTTTCTACTTCGCCGGCTACGAAGGAGATTTTATCAATCAGGGCTATCCCGGCGTCATTTCTGTGCCTACGCCGGCTATGCTTTCCGGCGATGAATCGGGGTCAAGCACTCCCATTTATGATCCCGCTACTGGAAATCCGGACGGCTCAGGAAAAACGCCCTTTCCCGGCAACATCATTCCCAAAAATCGAATCGCCTACGCTCCTTCGATCTTGGCCTCCTATGCTCCAGCCCCGAATCTTGCCGGGATCATCAACAATTACGCTGTCAGCGAGGCCACAGAGTATCATCTTCACAAGATCGACACCAAGGTCGATTACCAGGCGACTTCGAAATTACGGGTTTCCGGCCGCTATGGCTATCAACCCTATTATAATGTTCAGGATCCTCTTTTCGGGACCTTTCTAGGCGGCTCTGCGGGCGGGTGGACAGCTTTTAGTGCGAATGGCGCAGGCAACTACTTGCAGTATGGCGCAACCCTCGCAATTTCCGGGTCGGCAACGTACGTCTTCAGCCCCACTCTGGTGGGAGATTTCACCTTCGGCGTGACGCAGGCGCATCAACTGCTGTTTCCGACAGATGCCAACGAAAAGGTCGGCCTGGACATATTGGACATACCGGGCACGAATATCGGTAACCTTCCCTGGGTAGGGGGTATGCCGGATTTCAATATCAATTACTATCCATCGTCCACGAGTACAACCTGGGGCTATTCCTACCCTCCACTTCAGTATAAGGATCCAGTGTTCGAATACACCGGCAATATCACCAAAATCAAGGGCTCCCATAACATTCGCGCAGGCGAGGATCTACTTCGCATGCACATGAATCATATTGAGGTTCGTAACACGTTTTTCGAGTTTACCGGAGGTGTGACGGACATCCCTGGGGGACCAACGCCGAACGAATACAATGCCGTTGCCGATTTTTTACTGGGGCTTCCGGCCACAACCAACAACTGGTTTCAAACCGTGGACTGGCTTAGACAAAAGGATTGGGACATTGCCCTCTATGCGAGGGATCAGTGGCAAGCGATGAAGAATCTTACGATTAACTATGGCCTCCGTTGGGAGCACTATCCGGTGCCAACCAGTACGCCGGGCCTGCCATACGACAATTTGCAAACCAATATCAACAACCCCACCACGGAACTATGCGGGGTAGCCGGAGTTCCGAGCAACTGCGGCATTCAAGTTTCCTGGAAACTTTTCGCTCCGAGTGTGGGCATAGACTACCGCGCGCCAGGTAACCTGGTCTTCCGCGCGAGCTACGCTCTATCTCCTGAGCAAAACGAAATGGGAAATTCGGTGGAGCAATCCTTCCCAGCCGAGACCGAGGCGGTTTATAACGGCGCCAATTCCTATTTGCCTGCAAGCACGACGACGGCCACCGGTTTCCCTCCAATTCCCACTCCGGATTTTGCTCTTGGCACGCTGCCGATCCCGGCCGGGGCGGGCAATGTGAACACCATCGCGAAAAATTTTACGCGCGGATATATCGAATCCTATAATGTTTCGGCCGAGAAACAATTGAAGGCAGGATTTTTCGCTTCAGCCGGTTATGTGGGTACGCATTTTGTTCATGCGGATGGCAGCGTGAATTTCAACTATGGACAATTGGGAGGCGGCGCTGCGAGCCAACCACTGGATATATATGGAATCACTGGCTCCACAACGGCGTTTGAGCCGGCCTTCTCGGACATCTATAACTCACTACAAGCCACTCTTAAAAGGCAAATGGCAAACGGGCTCATGACGCAAATTGCTTACACTTGGTCGCGAGATATAGTTGCGGGAGCTACGGCTGCCCTTGAAACCGGGGGGGCGGGGATCGCTGTGCCGCAATACTTCTACCTTAACAAACAAGTGGCTCCTACCGATCGAACTCAAAATCTTAACGCAATCGCAGTGTATCAGTTGCCCTTTGGAAAAAATGAACGCTTTGTGCACGGAGGGATCGGCGCAGCGCTGCTCGGCGGGTGGAGCCTTAATGGGATGTTCTTTCACCTTTCGGGGCTGCCCTTCACCGTTACTTCAAATGGCGCCGCATGCAATTGCCCCGGTAGCACAGTTCGAGCAAATCGGGTTAAGAGCACTGTGGCTAAAGTGGGGAACGGCTTGTATGGAAATTCCTGGTTTGATCCCACCGCGTTCGCTCCGGTAACGACCGCGAGCTTTGGCACTAATGGCTTCAATTCTTTGCGCGGCCCGGGAGCAACTAACCTTGACGCGAGCGTGTTTCGTAATTTTCACATTTGGGAACGATTGAATATGGAATTTAGAGCTGAGGCCATGAACGTCACGAATACTCCGCATTTTGCAAATCCTGGCGCCAATGTCTCGGCCGCATCGTTCAATCCCGATGGATCGATCAGCAGTTTGAACGGATACAGTCAAATTACCAATGTTGCTCCGTTGGGAAGGCTGGAGGACCCCCGATATTTGCGGTTAGGAGCGCGATTCTCATTTTGAAGTAGGGTATAAGGGCATGGGGAGGGTTGGCTGAGAGACGCGAAATACGTTCACCGCGGGTGGCCTTGACTTGAAGCCGCTCACTATTCAATAACAGAAATGTCTATTTTTAATAGGGAAACCCAGATGAATAGAATGAATCGTCGCGCTTTTTTAGCCGGCGCGGGCTCGGCGGTCGCGTTGGGAGCGGCCATTCCTTCGGCGTTGGCCGCGCGAGCGAGCGAGGCGGAGGGTGCGCAGGACCAGCCTTTTCCAACGGAAATGCATCCGATGCCGAAGAATCCAGCTATCGGCATTCAGACTGGCGCCACCTCTTCTCCCGATGAAGGCTTTTCGTCCCTTCACAATTCAAGTTTCGTACCCGATTATCTTTTTCAAGATTCGAGCCTCAACGGTTGGCACAAATTGGGTCAAGCGGGGTGGCGCGCAGACGGCGGGGAAATCGCCGGGTCAGGAAACGAAGCCGGCGGCTGGCTCGTGCTCGACCATGCACTGCAGGACACGGGATTCTACACCGCATTTCATTGCGGCCCCGTCTGCGACCTTGGCGTACTTCTCCGTATGACGAAGACAGCCGAAGGAATGACCGGAACCTACCTCTCCTTCACGAATGGCGGCCTGCGTGCGGAAAACGTGACGCTTGACACGAATGGCGACATCATCGCTCGAAAGCCCCTGAGAGACGCCGGCGGACAAGTTCGCTTTGCACCTCCCGCGGCCGATCCTACGGCGCTTCCGACGCCTGAAAGGATTTCTCCCTCCGAAGGGATATCCAATGCTTCGCTTCCTCCGCTGGCAAGGCGACCTCATTCGGATTTTCGCAAGGGGGATTGGAACGAAATCGAAATACTGCTAGACGCCAACATTATGCGGGCCCGTTTAAACGATACCGGTCCGCAAGTCAGCGTGGCGACCGAGAATGATGATATGGATTCCTATGGACCATTAGCTCTCTATGTTGGGAAAGGCGCAGAGGTTCGGTTCCGGAATACATCGTATAAAGATCTCGCTCTTCGGTATCAACCATTGGAGCAAGTGGGAAGTGGGTTCCGTGTCCAACGTGTTAGTCCCTTTTATTACAATTGGACGGCTGCTGCTGCGGATTTCAACCACGACGGAACGCTAGACCTGATCTGCGGGCCTTATCTTTATTTTGGGCCGGATTTCACTCACTTTAGAGAAATTTACCCCGCAAGAACCTTCAATCCTTCCACCGAATACTCGACCTGGGATCAGCATGCCTATGACTTTAATGGCGATGGTTGGCCGGATGTCGTTGCGACTTATTTGAATGTCGGCGCAGTACTTTATGTGAATCCGCGGGGGGAATCACGCCGCTGGAAACAATATAGGATATTGCCCACGATGCAGAGCGAGTACTCCATCCTCAAGGACATCGACGGAGATGGTAAGCCAGAGCTGGTGTATATAGCAGATGGCTATATGCGCTATGCGAAGCCTGACCCAAATGATCTAACCCGCCCTTGGATGGTTCGCACGATTTCGGAAAAAGGTCCTTGGTCAGCCCACGGCATCGGTGTAGGCGACATCAATGGCGACGGCCGCCTGGAAATTATTGGCGCAGATGGATGGTGGGAACAACCTCCTCAGGCCAGTAGCGATCAACTTTGGAAGTATCACCCGGTCGCATTCGGCCGCTGGGGGCCTATCACACATGGTGGCTCTGAGATCGGAGTCTATGACATCAATGGGGACGGTCTGAATGATGTGATCACCAGCCTGGACGCGCACGGCTTCGGGCTAGCGTGGTACGAACAAAAGCGCACGAGCACTGGGGAAATCTCGTTCGTCGAGCATATGATCATGGATAACTTCCATACCAAGAATGCCGGTGGCGTCACATTTTCGGAACTGCACGGAACGGCGGTTGCCGACGTAAATGGTGATGGAATTCCCGATTTTATTGCGGGAAAGAGGCAATTTTCACACAAAGATGATCTCCTGGATCCGGATGCATATAGCCCCCCTCTTTTATATTGGTATGAAACCGTTCGAGATCCGAAGGCGCCGGGAGGGGCTCGGTTCGTTCCGCATCTGATTCATAATAGTTCCGGCGCCGGCGACAATTTGCTTGCAATTGATTTAAACGGGGATGGCGCAATCGAGATCGTCGCCGCTACGAAGAGAGGACTTTTCATATATTGGAATGAGATAAAAGCAAAACGCCGGGTTTGATCGCTTTAAAGGAAATTCTTCAGAAGTGACCTTTGACAGATTCCCGCCCATAGACCGACAATCTCACCATTGACTGGTCCTGCAAATGCAACAACTACTCGCCGGGAGGCAAGGGTTGCACGAGGCAGCACCTGATCTCAGCTGTTCGTCGGGGTGCAAGATTCGGCAAAGACGCCTCCGTCCGCGACGGCGACAGTCTGGGACACAAGTGGCGCGCCCCACTTGAAACTCCACGAGATCGAGAGAATGGCCGTAATCATCTCCACAATCGGAAGGAGTACTCATGACAACGAGATGGCTTCAAATAGAACGTCGCCTTGTTCGGCAGCATTGGATGACATTGGGATGCGCGATGATTCTCATCGCGCTGCTCGGCGCCGGAATCTTCTTCCACCTTAGCGCTCAAGACACTGGACAAAACGCCGGATATTACGCGCAACATCCAGCGGAAATGCTGAGTGGCTACCGCCATGCGGAGGTGGCTTCGGTCGCCGATGCAGAGGAGCAGTTGTATGGCAAGCGCATGTATATGTCATACCGCATGGAGTCCCTCTTCCCCACCAAGTTTGCCGGCTACGCGGTGACGGTGAGGCTGGTGAAGCAGGAAAACCACGATTCGAACGCGCTCAACGGCATGTTGACCGCGATCGATAATGGCGAGAAGGACTCCGTGTACGTGATGTCAGTCGAAGATGGCGCCAACATCGCCGGCATGGGCGGACTTATGGGGACGGCCATGTCCGTTCGCGATTTTGCTGGAGCCGTGATCGACGGCGGAGTGCGCGATGTCGCTTATTTGCGCAAAATTCGCTTTCCCGTCTACGCCACCGGCATCGTGCCGAGCACCTCCGTGGGACACTACCGATTCGCGGGCGGCAACATTCCGGTCACCTGCGATGGTGTGCCGGTCTCACCCGGAGATATTATCTCGGCGGATCAGGACGGAGTGGTTGTTGTGCCACGCAAGAGCGCCGCCGAAGTGCTGGTTCGAGCGCAGCAACTGGATTTTGAAGAGCACTCCATGTACCCGTGGATCGAAAGGCTGAAGTCGATCAGTGAAGCTGTGAAGCGATTCCACCGCCTCTAACTCAACGGGCCGGTGCTCTCACGCCGCTCTGATGGCCATTGTTCGCGGTGCTCTTGTTCTGCGCGAATCCAGCTACTGATCAGATCGGATCGCATCCACGATATTAGAGTCATCGCGCAGCTCATGGATAAAAAATGATCGACTTTACTTTGGGAATACGCCGAATAAGTTGACTTTAGAGCAAAGGATGCGTAGATGATTCGTAGAACATTCTTAAAGACGCTGGTAGCCAGCGCGGGCGCCTCGCTGATTGATTCCGGCATGAAGGCGGCGAACACTCTGCCAAAAACGGAACCTGCTGTCCAAGTTCAACCTAAGAAAGTTGTGATCGGCGGGGCCGGAATTACGGGCTTATGTTGCGGCTATGAGCTCATGAGGGCTGGCATCGACGTCACCATTCTTGAGGCTGCAGGACGGTATAGCGGTCATGTGTTTACCGGTAGCGATGGTCTGTCGGATGGACTATACGCCGACTTTGGCGCAGACCACATCACCAAGCCCGGATATGAGCGGCTTTTTGCGTATGCCGAGCAGTTCAACATCCCGGTGGTCCCATATCCCAATGCCGAAGGCTCCTGGCTTCCATACAACAATGACGATTTAAGGATGATCGGCGGAAAGTTCTATACGAATAAGATGCTGGCCGATCTCCAGACCCTCACGGGACTTGGCTTTAACCGTCGCGAAGCCCAGTTCCTATCGAACAACCCATGGTATGAGCTTCAGGATCTCTATCTGCAGAGTTACGTGGATAAGATTAAAGATCCATACCAGCCTTTTGGCAGTGGCCTTGCCGATCTCGACCAGATGTCGGCTGCCGAGATCTATAAAAGAGAGGGCGCTTCGCAAGCGGCCATCGACTATCTCGGAGGGAGACACACCAGCGCCCTCTACTCCATATGGAGGATGGCCGCCATGAAGTCTCGGGGCATCCCACCCTCCGAAGGCGAGATTTTTCGGCTGAAAGGCGGAAACGAACAGCTTCCCATCGCCTTTGCGAGCCGGCTTGGCGCGCGAGTAAAGCTGGCGCACCCCATCACCGCGATCCAGCAGAGCGACAAAGGCGTAGTGGTGAGTTACCGAGAATACGGCTATGATGAGGACAGAACTCTGAATGCGGATTTTTTCGTGAACTGCATCAGCTTGACGGTGTTCAGAAACATTCCCGTGACGCCTCCCCTCTCTGCGTCAAAGCAGTATGTGGTGAATAATTTGACGTATACTTCCCACCCCTTTTATGTTTGCCGAGTAGAGGAGACCGCTCGTGCTTTAGGCCTTCTTTGGCTCTGTCCGCTGTTTCCAGCTTCGTGCGCGTTTAAGTCCGCCATGACACGGCGCGTTCTCCCCCCTCACGGACCTCGCCGTGCAGATTTCCCGCAGCGAGTTCTTCAAGACACGGTTCGTCCTTATTTGCCTAGGCGTACGTGATCCTTGGCG
>JASHOC010000082.1 GCA_030041305.1 Acidobacteriaceae bacterium | reverse complement strand
CTGGACGCGTATCTCGATGAGTTCGCGTTCCGCTTCAATCGTAGAAAGTCGCGCCGCCGGGGAATGCTGTTCTACCGGCTGCTGGAGAACGCCCTGGTCACAAAACCATCCCGCTACCGGCCATCGCGAGCAAACGCGCCCACCGGAAAGCACAACCAGTAGTGGTTACTGTACTAAGGGAGCTACCCCACTTTCCTGAATATGTAAAGTGGTGGTCCTCGCCCATCCGGCCGCGAAGGGAAAAGTTCAGGAACTTGCGGAGCACGGCGCGACTCCGGAGACCATCGAGGAGAAAAAGGAGGGTATGAGGCGCCCAAAAGCTGCTTTCGGTGAAGCCGCGGCCGGATGGGATCTTTTGCTTCAACGATCTCTGGGCCTTGGGAGCGATGCGCGCAATTTTGGAGGCTGGACTGCGAATCCCGCCTGACGTCGCGGTGGTTGGCTGCGGCAATCTTTCTTA
Source organism: Acidobacteriaceae bacterium (assembly GCA_030041305.1). Classification (GTDB taxonomy): domain Bacteria; phylum Acidobacteriota; class Terriglobia; order Terriglobales; family Acidobacteriaceae; genus Telmatobacter. The sequence goes on along the minus strand of JASHOC010000082.1, from coordinate 18,162 downwards.
CTCCGATTTCCTGCGTGTTCCGTTGTCTTCAATGGATCAAGGAAACAACAGGATTGGAAAGAATGCGGCTGACCTTGCGCTTGTTCCTGCGAACAGGAAGGCCAGGATTAAGCCAAAAATCGGGCTCGTTCCTCCTCGAGTTGTGGTACGCGTCTCGAGTTAGCGAACTCCTGCCGCTGCCAATCTGAGCGCTCAGTTAGTTGTGAGTCGCGAGAGTGCGCCTATGACTGCTGAAGTGGAAGGGGCTTGGTCAAGAAGGCAGGAAATGCCCGACTCTCAATGTGTGGGATGATTCGATCACAAAGGAGTCGAAAGAGATCAGCGTGACGCTACCGCCCCACGGCAGCGCCTTTTTTGAGATGCGTTGAGCCGCCCTTGAAACGTATAGCGCACGAGACGCCATGCCGAGATTCGCGTGACAGGGATCTTGAAATGAACAAGGGCGCAACAGCCGCAGCAACTCAGGGTTCCGGATGGAACCACGCAAGAAGACGGAAGGAAAGGCTAAAGACACACTATGCTGAAAGGTCGCACCGCAATCGTCACCGGGTCCACGAGTGGAATCGGCAAAGGAATTGCCGAAATACTGGCAGCGAACGGTAGTGCGGTGATGCTGAATGGTTTCGGTGAATCAGAAGCAATCGAGATGCAGCGTTCAGAACTGGCTCAAACTTTCAACATCGAGGTCCTTTACAATGCCGCCGACCTGTCGCAAGCGAGCCAATGTGCGGATCTCATTGAGGATTCAGAAAGGCGGTTCGGCCACGTCGATATTCTCGTGAACAATGCCGGGATTCAGCATGTGGCTCCAATCGAAAGCTTTCCCACGGAGCGTTGGGATTCCATACTGGCCGTCAACCTCACTGCGGCGTTTCATACGATCAGGACAGTTTTACCGTCGATGCGAAAGTCCGGGTGGGGACGAGTGATCAATATTGCGTCAACGCATGGGCTCGTAGCATCTTCAGAAAAAGCGGGTTACGTAGCTGCGAAGCACGGACTCATCGGACTGACGAAGGTTGTAGCACTCGAAACGGCCGGATCCGGAATTACGTGTAACGCAATCTGTCCAGGCTGGGTATTGACGCCTCTGGTTCAGAGCCAGATTGACCGCAGGGCACAATCAGAAGGCATCAACCTGGAGGAGGCGACTCAGCAACTATTACGTGAAAAGCAGCCCTCCGGCCGGTTCACAACAGTTAAGCAGATCGCTTCGCTGGCTCTTTATCTTTGCACGGAAAACGCCAGTAACATCACTGGTGCGTCGATTCCGGTCGACGGTGGGTGGCTAGCCCAATAGTTTCCAAGATGAGCTTTGCGCCAGACTCAGTCAGAGACTGGCTCCTTTACAAGAAGCATGATGCTCATTCGGCGGCCCGAGATAGCGTAGATCGACCAGGGTCAAGTCGTCCTGGGCGGGATGGTCGCCTTGGAACTCGGCTACGCGGTCGAGGATGGCGTCGATGCGTTCGAGGCAGGCGGCGCCGAGGAAGCGCTCCTGGCCGAACTCCTCCTCGGCGGCGTTGACAGCCTCGAGAATTCCGTCTGTGGCGAGCAAGATACGCTCGCCGGGCGCCAGACGGGTTTCGGCAAGCGAGTAGGTCGCTTGAGGGAGGAGGCCGACGATGAGGTTGGTTTCGGACAGCGGCTCGGCGCCGGTCTCTGAAACGCGCAGCGGCGGGATGTGCCCGCAGTTGATGTAATCGAGGTGGCCGGTGGGATGGAGTTTCAACAGCACAAGAGTGGCGTACTTGCCTACGTTGCGGTCGCAGAGAAAACGGTTGATGAGCGCCGCGATCTCATCAAGCGGCTGACCGGTCAGCATCTGCGCGTGAATAATGCCCTGGAGCGTGGCGGCGACGATGGACGCCGGCACACCTTTGCCGGAAACATCGGCGATGACGAGGCCAAGCGCGTCCGGCAGCACGATGGCGTCGTAGAAATCGCCGCCGATCTCGCGGCAGGGGACGGTGCGCGCCTGGAGCGCGGCAAACGGCGAGCCGGGCAGCGCGGCCGGCATCAGGCCGGCGTGGATGCGCGCGGCGATGGCGAGCTCTTCGGCCGCTTTGCGAGCCTTCTGCTCGCTTTCGGCGAGTAACGCGTTGTCCAGCAGAGTCGCGGCTTCGGTGGAGATCGTGTCGAGCAGCTTGTGGTCGAGCGTATTGAGCCGGCCGGCGCTCATGCGGCTGTCGAGATAGAGAACGCCGAGCAGTTGATCCGGCTGCCGGTCTGACGGCTCGCCAGGTATGCGCGCCCCGGACAGCGCCGGTGACCAGGCCGATTCCGCCGCTACGGCGCGGCGGCGGAGGGGAATGCAGTAGATGGAGCGGATGGAGTTGGCGAGGATGCTGTCGGTAGGCGAGGACTGCGGGTGGGACAATGTGTCGCTGATCGTGAACTGAGAGGAGCTGTCGATGGCGTGGCCGATGGCCGAGCGGGACACGGTGGAGTCCTCGCGGAGAATCTCGCCTGCTGCGCTCAGGCCCAGGCCGAGATGCAGATCGGAAGGTCTCTGATCGTGCGCGGTTGACGGTCCTGCCGTCGATTTGAACAGAAAGACAAAACCACGCTCGACGCCGGTGAGCTGAATGGAGAGCTGGAGCAGCGCGTGGAGAATGTCGCGCGTCGCGTAGCCGGCATTGAGCCGCCGGGCAGCGTCGAGAAGAAAGTTGAGCTGGCCCATCTCCTGCGCCGGCGCGCCCGGGACGGTGGAGATCTGGCCGAGGGTGCTGAGGAGGTCGTCGGCGAGCGAGGGCCGCTGCTTGTCTTCGCCGACAATGTGGAAACGGAGCTTCATCGAGCCAGGTGAACCGAACTGAAGGACGTCTCCCGAGCCCAGCAGCGCGATTCGGATACGCTCGCCGTTCAAATAGGTTCCGTGCGAGCTTCCGAGGTCCTCGATCTCCCAGCCGGATGCGGTCTGGCGCAGGACAGCGTGGCGGCGCGAGACGAAGGTGTCGGTCAGCACGAGATTCTGGTCGGGATGGCGGCCGATCGAGACGGAGGGCCGGTCGAGCGAAAAGGCGTGCGCGCCCTCGGCATTCGAGTAGTTCAGCACGGCCCTTCGCGCGGCGGAGGTCATGGGAAGATCCTATTTCATCCACGCGGGTTACGATTGCTGTGTGGCGGCGGTTTCAATTTCCGAGGGCTTGAGGTTATTGATAGGAATGCGCCGGCGGCTCATTTCGACGACGGCGTTGTGAAGCCCATCGCAAGAATTGATGAAGATGTTGATCGTCGAGATAAAGTCGGCAGTCTTGTTGATGACGATAGCTCGTCGTAAGATGTTGCAAGCTATCTCATAAGTGGATTCCATTTCTCGGTGAACGGCCTGAGCTTCTTGGTTGCGGGACCCACTTGCTGCATTTTGGTCATAGTGACTTTATGAGATAGCTTCTTCGAAGCGGACGGCTTTTCCCCGAGGGGGCGCGGTTTTTTCTGCCGGAGCCGAGGTGGGGCAGCAACGATGACCGAAGTTCCTTCTCCGGAAGTGTCGCAGTCTCAAGGTGTCTTACCGGACCTGGGCGCCGCCCGGCCAGTTGACCCCGACGCGACGCGTGCGCCCGAGGCCTCCCTGATGTGCAGCGAGACGGGGCCGGCGCCGGGGCAGTTCTCAGAACAGCCCCCTTCCCAGACTCCGGTGCAGCTCAAGACATGGGGAAACTTCCAACTGCTGCAACTGCTGGGCCGGGGCGGCTTCGGTGAGGTCTATCGCGCCTGGGACCCGGTGCTGGAGCGCGAGGTGGCGCTGAAGCTGCTGCTGCCGCGGGGGCTAGACCCCGAACAGGAGTTCACGGCGCTTTTGGCCGAGGCGCGGGCCATGGCGCGCGTGCGTCACGCCAACATCGTGCCCGTTTACGGCGTGGACCGGCGCGAGGGGCGCGTAGGCTTCTGGAGCGAGTTTGTGCGTGGTCAGACGCTGAATGCGTTCGTTGCCGCGCAGGGCGTGATGGACGAGCGCGCCGCCGCGCAGACAGGCGCGGCTCTCTGCGAGGCGCTCGGCGCGGTGCACGCCGCGGGGCTGCTGCACCGGGATATCAAGCCGGGCAACGCGATGCGCGATGAAAGCGGCCGCGTTCTGCTGATGGATTTCGGGCTGAGCCAGAACCTGCTCGCCGGCTCGGGATGGTCCGGAACCCCGGGCTACATGGCGCCCGAGATTGCTGCGGGGCAAGCGGCCACCGTGCAGGGGGATCTCTACTCGATGGGCGTGCTGCTGCGTTTTCTCGCCACAGGGTCGGTTACGCCGGCGGCGGCTGTTCCGGGGCGCCTGGCGGCGATTGTGCGGGGGGCCACGGAGGCCGATCCGCGGATGCGCTATGCCAGCGCGGCGCAGATGGGTGCGGAGCTCGCCCGTTTGGCTCAGACCCGGCAGGAGGCTGAGCCGCCAGAGCAGCGGAGCCGGGTGAAGGACCGCCGGGACGGGAAAAGGGAGAGACAAAAGAAGGATCGCAAGCCATTCCAGAGGCTCTACCCGATTGTCCCGCTGGTGGTGGTGTTCTGGTTTCTCTTTGGGCAGCACTGGTGGGCCAAGATCCATGAGGCGAGGATGTCGCCGGCGCGGCCGGGCTACCAGGACACGCTGGCGGCGAATGAGGCGCTCGCGCGGTACGACATTCCGGGCAATACGGACAAGGCAATCGCGTTGTACGAATCGGCGCTGAAGCGAACGCCGGACGACGCGCTGGCCGAGGCGGGACTGGCCCGTGCCTATTGGCGCAAATACCTGGATACGAGCGAGGCGCAATGGGCCGATTCGGCAAATCAGGCAGTGACGAAGGCGATGACGATGAATGCGAGCCTAGCGCTGGTGCAGATGACGGCCGGCGCGATGCACGTGGACCAGGGAAAGTTCGATGTGGGCCTGGAGGAGCTGCAGAAAGCGGTGCAGCTCGATCCCAACGGCGCGGAGGTTCATGGGGTGTTGGGTCGTGCGTACCGCCAGCAGGGGCGGATGGACGACGCGCAGAAGGAGTATGCGCAGGCGATCGACCTGGACGACGATGACTGGCGCTGGCTATACCTGCTGGGGGCGATGCAGATCGATACCGGGAAATTCGGCGATGCCGAGGCGAGCCTCAAGGCGGCGCTCGAGAAGACACCGGAGAACGCGCGGGTGCTGTACGACCTTGGTCTGGTCTACCTAAAGGAGGACCGGCTCGATGATGCGCGGGAAACGTTTAAAAAGTCTCTCCAACTGGACCCGCGGGCCGATACGATGATGGCGCTCGGGAATGTTTATTTCTGCCAGAACGATTTCGAGAACGCGATTGCAACGTACGCGCGGGCGGTGGGTGTGGCTCCGAAGCAGTTCGATGCGTGGGGCAACCTGGCGGAGACATATTTTGCGGCCGGAAAGCACGAAACCCAAGCGGCGGAGGCATTTCGGAAGGCCGCGGCGCTGGCCGAGGAAGAGCGCGAGCGCACGCCAAACGATATCTACACGATTTCCATGCTGGGCAAGTATTACTCCAGCCTGCACGACGAGACGCGGGCGCTGCCGCTGCTGCGCAAGGCGATTGCGCTGGCGCCGAAGGATCCGGATGTGGCCGAGCGAGTCGCGGAGGCGTATGAGGTGCTTGGCCGGAGGAAAGATGCGCTCGAATTCCTCACAAAAGCATTGCAGCTTGGCTACTCGGCTAACTACGCTAAGACGAGCCCGACGTTCAAGTCGCTTCGCCGCGATCCCGATGCTCCCCGGGCAATCCGGGAAACAGGTTTATCGAATTAGGGCCTGCTAACACTATTGGGATGGCGGCGACGGGAGCCGATTTTTCCGAGTTCTAGGAGCGAGGAGAGAAGCATACCGGGTGTCTGCTAGCGAGGAGTGACAACGAAATCGGGAAAATCGGTCCCGCCCCTTCGACTTCCACCCCAATAGTGTTAACAGGCCCTAACAACGGAGGAACGAATGAGCACAAAGCTGGTGCAGATTGCGCAGGCGGGGAATTTTCGGCAAGCGCAGCCGCCGCAGGTTTTTGTTGCCCAGGGAGAGCAGATTGAGTTTGTGAACGCAGGCAGCGGCGGCACGCTGCTGGTTCTTACGCCGGAGACAGCGGCGATTCTCTCGCCCACGCCGGGCTCGCCGGTGACGATTGCCGGCGGCGCAACCGTAACGTACACGTTTCTGACGCCGACGGGGAGCGGGTATCTGGCGCAGGTGTTGCCGGACGGCGCAACGCCGGAGCCAATCCAAGGCCAGGGCGCCGAGGGACCGGTGCTGACGATTTTGCCCTCGACGAATCGCGACCCAGGCGACCGTACGGGGAACTAGCTCTGGCCCAGAGCCGAAGCGACGTGCAGCGTCATGGCAACGAATAGGAGCGGAGGAGCAGATTGGCTCATGGGCGAGCGATGGCTTCCGATGCAGATTGCGGAGTTGGTGCGGCTTCCCGCCTGACGGTGTTTTCCTGGGCGGCCTGAAGAGTTCGTGTGATGTGGAGCGCGATGCGGCGGGTGAAGAAATCGTGCTGCGGGGTGGGATCGGCGGCGCCACAGGCGGCCTGCATGGGAGCGCCAATGGGATCCATGGCGAAGAGCGTGACGTCGAACGAGTCAGTCGAAGCGATGAGGAGAATATAGTCGGTGGTTTCGGTTGCGGCTCCTGGCACGGAGGCGTGGAGTGGGCTGCCGGCGTGGGTGTAGATGGGTTGGTTGCCGGGGTCGAGAGACTGGGTCTGGTCGCTGAGCAGGTCGGTCGTTACGCCATAGTCAGCGGAAAAATAAAGAAGCGTGACATAGAGCCTCGTGGACCCGTTGTTTTTGATCGAGGCGGCGTACGTGGGGCGGCCGTCCGGAGTGGAATACAGGCTCTCCTGCACATTGCGGTAGGGAAGCTCGACAAGTTCCGTGGGCGGACAGGAAAAGCTCTGCGCCTGCGGCGCGCCGGGATTCACGGTAAAGGTGAACTCGATGGCCGCGGCGGGAATCTGCGTATTGGGATTCGTGAGCGCGAGGCGTTTCTTCCAAATTGCGACGTGATCGAGGGCAGATGCGTCTAGCGCGACGGCCTTGTATTGCGAGCCTTCGTCGAGGGCGGGAATTGGATCGGGCTGGAGCACGGCCGCCGCGGGCTGCACCTGAGTGACGGTGGCAAGGGTGAAGGCTTTGGCGGGGTCGGCCAGATCGGCGTCTGCGACACCGAGCGGGAAAAGCGCATAACGGTCGCCGGCGGCGACGTTGAGCTTGGCGCCGCGATCGAACTGCCACTGGTTCGTGGCGTTGTCGAAGACGGCAATGGCGTAATCGGTCCACGCCGCCGCATCGAAGCCCAGGAAAAGATCGTCCAGCATATGGTCGCCGCCGGAGGACTCGACCTTGGGCGTCTGCAACGGAACATCGACGCTCATCGCCGCGCGCGTCAGTTGCATCAGCTCGCGGTAGCCGACGCCGCCGTTGGTCCGGCTGAGCGTATCGGTCAGGAAATAGGTGAACGCGCCGTGGTTCTTCTCCGTGGTGGGGTCGATATACTCCTGTGCGGTCTGGTCGGTATCGCAAGCAGCGAGCAGAATATGCGGGCCGCTCTGGCCGGGTTTCGCGCAGGCCGCGACGGCGAGAGTGATCGGGTTCGTATATTGCGCCGAGTCTGGCAGGTTGCGGATGGCGGCCTCGAGCGCGGCGGGATCGGCGAGATAGTTTGAAGCGGGCTGCGGGTCCTGGCGAGCGTTGACGCGGCGTATGGGGGCGCGGTCCATGGAGCCCGAGTGGCATGAGTCGAAGATCGTCGTGAGATAAGCTCCTTTTGCTGTGACCTCGGAGATCAGAGTGGCCATGTCTTTGTCGACGAGATCGAGCCCATTCGGCAAACGGCTGTCATAACAGACAATCGACGAGTTCAGACCGCTCGGTTCAACGGTTGAGAATTGCCCGCCTATAGGCACCTGCGAGCCGTGTCCGGCAAAGAAGAAAAGCGCGAGATCGCACTGTTGCGCCTGGCCCAGATGCGAGCGGAAGCTGTCGATGACGGCCTGGCGCGTGGCCGCGGAGTCCTGAATGCGGAGCAAATGGAGAGACTCCGCGTCAAAGCGGGCGCGGAGCATAGCCTCGACGGAATCCGCGTCGTTCAGGCATCCGTCGAGTGAGTCAATCGGTGGAGGATACGTGTTAATGGCCACAAGCAGCGCGTAGAGAGAGGGCATAAGGAGTCACCTCCGGATCCTCGTTTGCGGATGTTCAAGAGTGCAGGGGAAACCCGAATCCAGCTAAACACGGAAGGCCACTTCAGCGCCAGCAGATTTTTGCCTCGTGTCTGCGCCGTGCCAGGAGCGGGGCAGCACCCTTGATTAGAAGGTCGCTACATTAACTCAAAACCAAAAAGCGGTGCGACAGTGTTCCGGGCGCCATCGGGTTAAGAAGTTGGGTTGGTTCCCGTAACTGGTTGCGGAGGCCTGCAACGTCAGGAATTCACTCATAATCCCTTTGAGAAATCGTTGGACGAGTTCGCGGTGGGCTCGCCGATTCCGGTGAGGTATTGGCCGGCATACCGGCGGCAAGCGGGTGATCGGTTGATACACTGTCATGGCGGACGCATGGGGATCAAAGCTTGCCGGATATATGTGCAATTTGGGCCGTATGCTGCGCCCATTCGTCCGCCTCGCGGAAAGAATGAATTGGAGATTGATATTTTGAAGCAGGCCAAGCAAACTTCCCTGATAGCGATTTTGGCCGTAGCAATGGCGCCATACCTGGCTGCCCAGGCCGCCGGGCAAGCGGCCCAGGCCGGCGGGTCGAACGGAGCCGGCGGCCAAGTATCGGCGGGCAACGCGCTTTTCCAGCAAAATTGCGCCTTCTGCCACGGGCGCGACGCTATGGGCGGAGAAACCGGCCCTGACCTGACACAGTCCCGACTGGTGCGTTCCGACAGCACGGGACAACAGATTGCCGCTGTGGTGCGCGAGGGCCGCCCAGACAACAAAATGCCTGCCTTCAATTTTTCGGCGCAGCAAATCGACGAGCTGGTGGGGTTTCTCCGCGCCCGCATTGCCGCCGCACAGCCGGGCGGGCGCCGCGGCGTCGAACCATCGGATCTTCAAACCGGCAACGTAGCGGCGGGCATGGAGTATTTCAACGGTGCGGGGGGTTGTTCCAAGTGCCACTCACCGAGTGGCGATCTGGCCGGCATTGCCACGCGCTATCAAGGGTTGCAGTTGGAAGAGCGGATGCTCTATCCCAAAAATGCGAAGAGCACGGTGACCGTTACATTGCCCTCGGGTGAGACATTCTCAGGGACTCTTGCTTATCGTGACGAGTTCACGGTGGCTTTGCGCGACGGCGACGGCAGATACCGATCCTGGCCGACCGATGAGGTGAAATACAAAGTCGACTCGCCGGTAGATGCACACGTAGATTTGTTCAGCAAGTACACCGACGACGATATTCACAACCTGATGGCTTATCTCCAAACTTTGCGGTGAGCTGGTTATATACCTGCCGATCGAGGTCTCGTTCCATGATGAAGCTCTTGAAAGCCCGCCTGGTTCCTGGCGCCGGAGCGCTGTTTTTGGCCGGTTCGGGGCTGTTCTCTGTTTGCGCTCACCACCTGGCGGCTCAGGATCTCGAAAGCGCGCAGCTTTTGCATCCGCCGGCTGACAGTTGGCCTTTATATCATGGCGACTACTCCGGCGAGCGCCACAGCCACCTTACACAGATCGGGCCGGCGAATGTCGGCGATCTTGGGCTTTCCTGGGCATTCCAGACGCACCAGATGGCGGATATCAAGTCGACTCCGTTGCTCGTGGATGGAGTTTTGTACTTTACGGCGCCCGATAATGTCTGGGCCGTGGATGCGCTCTCAGGGCACATGATCTGGCACTATTACCGGAAATCGACCAAAGGACTTCATATCGGTCACCGTGGCGTGGCCATGTACAAAGGCTGGCTTTACTTCACCACTCCTGACTGTCATCTGATTGCGCTCAACGCCAAAGACGGGACCGTGTATTGGGATAAGGTGTTCGCCGACGTCGATCGCGGTTACTGGTCCACCCTGGCGCCGCTGGTGGTGGGCGATCACGTGATTGTCGGCGTCAGTGGCGATTTCGACAACCTGCCCGGCTATCTTCGCTCGCTGAACGCGGAGACCGGCGAAACGCAATGGCAATGGGACTCGACGCCTCCTGCCGGAACGCCGGGCAGCACCACGGGCGGCATGACCTGGATGACAGGAACCTACGATCCCAGCTTGAATCTTGTGTATTGGGGAACGGGCAATCCCACGCCGGTTCTGAATGGGCGGCCTCGTCCCGGCGACGATCGCTATACCTGCAGCATCGTGGCTCTCAATCCCGACACCGGCAAGCTGGCGTGGGCGTTTCAGCCATCGCCGCACGACACGCATGATTGGGACGCCGTGGAAACCCCCGTATTAGTCGACGGCGAATTTCATGGCAGCCCGCGCAAGATGCTCCTGCAGGCCTCGCGCAATGGGTACTTCTTCGTGCTCGATCGCGTCACCGGGAAGGACCTGCTGACCACCACATTCGGGCCCGTCAACTGGTCGCTGGGCGTGGACGCGCAGGGCGAACCTATCCCGAATCCGGCCAAAGAGCCAGCGCCGGATGGGCGGCTCATTGCTCCGGACGAAGGCGGTCTGACTAACTATCGCGCGCCCAGCTTCGACCCGAAGACCGGGCTGTTTATCGTGGACGCCCATCCCAGTTACAGCATTTATTTCGCGAAGCCTGCCGATGGAGCCTATGGATGGGCGGGCGCCGACTACGGCCTGTGGGGCAAGGGAGTGATCGAGGCCATCGACTATCAGACGGGAAAAATTCGCTGGAGGCACGAGGTGGGCGCGGGCGGATCGGGGGCGGGCGTGCTGACCACCGATTCCGGGCTGACCTTTACCGGCGACAGCACCGGCAACGTGCTGGCGCTCGACACGGAGACCGGCAAAACGCTTTGGCACGCCGGCACGGGTTCGCCAATAGGCGCCTCTCCCATTTGCTATGAACTCGACGGCCGCGAGTACATTGTGGTCGGCAGCGGCACGGATTTGTTTGCGTGGGCGCTGCCGATACAAAACCGTTGATGCAACCAGTTCGAGGGAGGAGCTTCCCGATCGCGCCTGCGCGCCGATGGCCATGCGGGGTTAGTTACGCCGATTGCGTCAATAGGTTTTTGCTATCGCGGGGCTCTTGCCATCGCGCCGGCGGCTTTGGCGCGCAGCGACTCAATGGCGTTGAGAAGCGGGACGGGGTCGGGGAGAACCTCGCAATCCACATCAGAAAAATGGTCCTGCGCGCCCTGGATGGCGTGCACACGCAGGACGCGAATGCTCGCGTTCATGCGCCGCAGCTTATTGGCCCATTTGGCCGCGTGGCTCGCGTCCACGGAGTGGCAAAGGACGGCGATTTCGAAGCTTTTCATCTCTGCGGCGTCCAGCGGCGCATCGCTCGTAATCGACTCGACTGCGTAGCCCACGCTTTCCAAAAGCAATTGACGCGAATAGCGCAAGGCTTCGTCGTCGCAGATGGAAAGGATCCTGATCGTATGGTTCTCGCTCATGGGACGATCTCCGGCGCCTTGAGAAAGACAGAACTCATTTTCAGCCACCCGGATGAGGAGGGCAAAGAAAAGGCTGCCGCGCGCCGACGGGAATCGGCGCGCGGCGAGCCTTTGGTTGAGGGGGAAGGCCGCGGAATCTCCTGGACGGGCGTGCCCGGTTGCGGAGGCGCGAGCGCGCGGTGAATGATCTCCAGCAGTTCGGGCAGCAGGAGAGGCTTAGTCAGGCATTTCCAGCCCCTTTGCTCGACCTGAAGCAGGGTGTCGTGCTCAGCGTTCGGCCCGGCGATGAGAATCACGGGCAGACCGGCGCGGGACCCAGTGAGCTGGCCGGCAAGCAAGACGGCAGCCGCGGCTCCCAGGGCGTGCATGTCGATCAAAACCAGATTGATGCCGGCGCCGCGAAAGAACTTTGGCAGCGCCTGGCCGGACTCAGCGCAGCTCAACACGTTATAGCCCACATGCTCCAAATAGGCGCGCATCATGGACCGGAAATAATCGTCGTTGCTGACGAAAAGAACGGTTTCCGACGTGGAATCGCCGCTAGTTTCGAGCCCATCTTGCGGCGGGGCAGATCGAACTGAGCGCAGTTGGGTGCGGGCCGGCTGATGAGCCAACCGAGCCGCTTTGCCTTGGTTTCGATGGTTCGCGCCGCGTTGCCGGCCAGCTTCGCCGGTCATCACATGGAGCGAAGGGGAAGCTTCAAGCAAAGTGTTAAGAGCCCTTTTCATCGGCGCCTTCTTCGAGATCTGGGAGCGCAAAGTAGCCGGTTTTTTATCGCAGCGCGATGTTGCTGCAACTTTCGCTCTTGTTCTTTCACTAAAGTAACGACAGGCAGCGGGGAGTGGGAACTAGGAATTGTCCCAGTTTTATGGCTAAGCGCCTCAGAAATTTGTGCATATTTTTTTGCCGCGGGGGAGAACCGCCTGGCGCTCACCAATCCCTTGGGTCTCGGTCGCGTTCCTGCGCGCCAGCAAGGGACCTGAATTACCTGGTTCGGATAAGTCGATTCAGTGGTGGCGCCAATGCCCCGATGGGGGGATAACTGCTCCTCTCAAGAGATCGAGCAGCCGTCTTATTGATTTTGACTGATAATTCCCCGGCTCAAGGCATAGCGGGTCAGCTCGGCGGTGGTGCGGACACCTAATTCGTCCATCAGGTTATTGCGGTGAAACTCGACGGTTTTGGGGGAAATGTGCAGCGCCGCGGAAATCTGCTTGGTCGATTTTCCCTCCGCGACCAGTTGCAAAACCTCGCGCTGCCGTGGGGTTAAATCCGACCCGAACATGCCGGCGGGATTCTTTTTGGCATCGAGGCCGGCAAGCTGCGCCGCCTTCGGGCTAGCGAGCGGAGTGACATAGTAGCGGTCGTGCAGGGCGGTATGGATGGCGTGGACCAGGTCTTTGGCGGCCGATTGCTTGGCCACGTAGGCTTTGGCGCCGGCGCTGAAGGCCGCATGCAAATATGCCGGATCGAGCTGCTGGGTGATGAAGACAACCTTGATGGCGGGCAGCGTCTTGCTCAAACGGCGCGCTGTTTCAATGCCGTTCATCTCGGGCATGCCGACGTCGAGCAGGATGACGTCGGGTTTGAGGCGCTCGGCTTCGGTTAGCGCTTCACGCCCGTTGGCGACCGCGCCCACGATTTCAAATTCGTTGGCCAGCAAACGCGAGAGGCCCTCGACCATCAGCACATGATCGTCGGCGATGAGAATGCGCTTCAACATAGTACTGACCCCATGACGTCGAACCGGCCGTTCCAGGGTGCTTTGGACAAGTTGGTACGATACACTCTTCGTGACCGCGCCGTTGCGTGGGATGCGCCCAGAGGCTCCGACGGTGGCCCAGCGGGTCATGGGAAAGAGCAACGGCGCATTTCCGAGCGCGAAAGCGGACAAATGGGCGCCACTGCGGCCAAATTCGCGGTTCCGGTCGAGCTCTCTTACGAAAAGCGGTGTTTCGAGCCGGTTTCTCCCCTTGGTTTAGCGGTGGCCGTCGAGCGGAATATCGACGGTCACCGTGGTTCCCTGGCCCAGTTCCGAATGCACGGCAAACGTACCGCCGGCGAGGCGGGCGCGCTCCTGCATGGAAATCATGCCCAGCCCCGGCTGCGGGGCTTCTGTCTCCTGATCGAAGCCGATGCCGAAGTCCATGACTTTGAGCTGTAAGTTGCCGTTGTCCCCGGCCAGAATCACTTTGACGTGGGTTTTGCCGGCGTGTTTGGCCACGTTGCGCAAAGCCTCCTGAGCAATACGATAAATGGCGGTGGCTGCCTCCGGAGGCCAGCTCTCGGGAAGGTCCTGGGTGAGGTAGGTAACGGGCATATTTTCGTGCTCGCCGAACTCCTGCGCGAGGCGGTGCAACGCCACGGACAGGCCGAGATCGCTCAAAATCGAGGGATGCAGCCGGTGCGAGATGGACCGCACATCGGCGTTCAGCGCCTCCACTTGATCGCGCGCTTTCTGCAATCGCTCCAATTCTTCATCGCCCAAGCCGGAACCTTGAATCTCCTGTAAGGAAATCTGCAGCAGGGCGAGACGCTGGCCGAGATCGTCGTGCAGCTCCCGGGCCACGCGCTGCCGCTCTTCCTCCTGCAGTTGGAACAGGTGTCCGGTCAGGTTGCGGAGCAATTGCTGGCTGCGGTTCAAATTGCGTTCCGCAGTTTCAAACTCGCCCTCCAGCGCCAGCGTTTGGCTCGCGCGCAGGCGCTCGGCTTCGCGGCGCAAGGAAATGTCGTCCACCATCAGGAGCAGCACGCGGCTGCCGTCGGTGGCGAGCGCCTGCGCCTTCACCAGCAGGTTTATTCGCTGCGGACCGGTTGACTCGTGTTCGAACTCGATCTTGGCCCCGTTCGGTGCAGCCAAGAGGGCCTCCAGTTTTTCGGCCAGGTTGCCGAGCCCCCAAAGGTTGTTGGCCAGGGTGGGCAGCGAGCGACTTTCCAACTCGCTCTCCGGCAATCCGATGAGCTCGCGAAACGCTGTATTGACGCCGCGGATGGTGCAATCCTGGTTGACCACCACGACGGGCACCGGCACGCTCTCCACCACAGAGCGGGCAAAATCCCGGGCGTCCATGAGCCCCTGCTGGCTGCGGCGCAACTGGTCGATATCGACCAGCACCATCACCAGCCCCTCAATTTTGTTGTCGGCGGTGCGGTAAGGCCGGACGCGAAGCAGGTGCCAGCGCCCTTCACGATCCTGCACCTCCAGCTCGCGCGCGCTCAGGGATTCCAGCACCTCATTGAAGATCGGTTCGAGGCTCTCGATGTTGAGCTGCATGCGGATGTCGTTGATGGAGCGGCCGATGTCGCTCTGGCGGACGCTGAGCAGCCGTTGCATGGGCGGCGTAAACTGGCGAATCTGCAGAGCGCTGTCGAGCATGAGCAAGGGAATGTTGACGCTGTTGAGCAGGTTCGTCAGGTCGTTGCCGGTCTGGGTGAGCACGTTATTGCGTATTTGCAGCTCGTCGTTGACGGTCTGCAATTCCTCGTTCGCGCTTTGCAGCTCTTCCTTGGTGGTCTCCAGCTCTTCGTTGGTGCTCTGCAGCTCTTCGTTGGCCGACTGGATCTCCTCGTTGGCCGAAACCAGCTCCTGGTTGCGCGCATCGCGCTCCTCAACCAGCGACTGCAGGTGGAAGCGCGTGGAGGTGAGGTCCCGGCGCAACTGCGCAATCAACCGGTCTTTCTCATCGACGGTGAGGTGCAGCGGAGGCGGAAGCTGCTCAACGGGTCCGTCCGAGCCGGCGGTGAGGTTCTGGAACAGGATCAGGAAACACCGCGGGCGCGCGGCCGCGCTGGTAATGGGCAACACGTCGATCTGGATGCGCTGCTCGCTCCGCTCATCCAGGAGCACCGCGGTGGTGCAAACGGGCACATTCTCGCGGATGGCGCGTTGGGCCGCTCCGCTCACTTCGCTGACCAGGTTGTCTTTGAGCACCCGCAGCAGGCTCCAGGTGACGGCGCCGGGGGAGATTTGCATATACTGCGCGGTCTGGCCTCGCGACTGGAGCACGTTCAGGCGTTCATCGATGATGAGGCCCGGCGGCCCAAACCGCGCCAGCACAATGCGGTCCGCGGCGCGCTGCAACTCGAGCTCCGGCCAAGTGTTGGAATCGGCTTCGAGCGAGACCTGCTGCACGCCACCCACACCGGGAATGAACGTCAGACTGCGCGGGGGCTCATAGCTGAAGGGGAGATTGGCTCCCGTCTTCATGTAGATTTTGTACTTGCGGTCAATGGTGTTAAAAATTTCGCCGTAGTCGCGCAGCCCCTCCGACATGCCCATCAGGATGTAGCCGCCAGATTCGAGGGCGTAGTGGAAGGTAAGCATCACCTGGCGCTGCAAACCCTGACCGAAATAGATCATCACATTGCGGCAGCTGAGAATGTCGATATGGGAAAAAGGCGGGTCGCTGGCCAGATTCTGGCGCGCGAAGATGCAGACGTCGCGCACGCGCTTGGAGACCTGGTAACCGCGATCGGCCTTCACGAAATAACGGCGCAGCCGTTCCGGCGAAATGTCGGCGACCACGGTCTCGGGATAGACGGCAACGCGCGCCGTCTCAATGGCGCGGTCGCTGGCGTCGGTGCCGAAAATCTGCACCGGCGCATCCAAGCCGTGCTGCGAAAGATACTCGAGCACCAGAATCGCCAACGAGTACGCTTCTTCACCCGTGGAGCAGCCGGCGCACCAGATTCGAATGGGCTTCTCGGGCGGACGGTCCGCGAACAGCATGGGAAGGACGTTGGTGCGCAGCGACTCCCAAAAGGGAGGATCGCGGAAGAAGCGCGTCACGTTGATGAGCACGTCCTCCTGCAGGCGGCTTAGCTCGTCCTGGCGAACCTGGAGAAGGCGCACATAATGGGCAAGATGATCCATGCGCAGCAGCAACATGCGGCGCGCGATGCGGCGGCGGACGGTCTCCGGCTTGTACTGGCGCATGTCGATGCCGGAAAGTCCGCGCAGCAGTTGCAGAATCTTCTGGTAGGACCGTTCGTCGTCGGGGGAAATGACACCCGCTTCGAGCGAGCGCACCTCGGGCCGCATGAACTGATGCGCGAGCCGGCCCAGCTCGATGGCAATCTCCGCCGGTGGGATCACCAAATCGACGTGATCGCTGGCGATGGAGTAGCGCGGCATGTCGCCGTGAGCGGCGCTATCCGGGCTTTGCACCAGCTTAATTCCGCCCTCACCCTTGATCGCCTTCAGTCCCAAGGCGCCGTCGGCGTCGGCGCCCGAAAGAACGACGCCGATCGCATGGTTCTTCTGGTCGGCAGCCAGCGAATAGAAAAACTTGTCGATGGTTTTGGGAAAGCGCTCGTTGGCCGCCGGTGGCTCGACGTGGAATAACCCCTCGCGCAGCGTGAGGGTCTGGTTGGGGAGGAGAATGTATAAATTGTCCGGCAGCGGCTTCTGCCCGTCCTCGATAGAGTGAACCGGCATCTGCGTGTAGCGTTCGAGGATCTCGGAGAGGAAGCTCTTCTGGTCGGGCGCCAGGTGGGTGACCAGCACGAAAGCCATGCCGGTGTTGAGATCCAGGTTTTCCAGGATCTCCTTAAAGGCTTGCAAACCACCCGCCGACGCTCCGAAACCGACCACAGGATAGAGCAACGCCGGCGCCTGCGGTTCCGCGGCGGCCGTTTCCACGGTCAGAGTTAAAGGCGATAGAGAATCCTGATGCTCGCCATCACCCACTACCGTTTCGACCGCACCCGCTTCTCCATCTCCTCGAATTTCTTCTACTTCTCCATCTTCGTCCGATGCCGCGCCGTTGGGTTCCATTTCCGGCTGTTCTTGATTTACTTCTTCGTCTGGCATGGCGCCATTTCCTTGATTGAGTCAAGCATATACCCAATTTCGAGGGACGGCGATGCGCGCCCGAACGCGCTTCCGGCACCATTGCAGAGCACTTCTCCTTCCCATGCAGCTCTTGCAATTTCAATCGAAGATGGCGATTCTTTGCGGGAATCGACCCTTGAGTTCCCGGCTTCGGGATACAGCAGAAGGAGAAGTGCCACCGCGGGCGAGACCAGGCGATGGGATGCGGATGGCGCAGCGCCGCGCAGGACCGGAAATGGGCGCACGGCAGGAGCGAAGACGCTCCCTTGGCGAAACGCGTGGGGCTGGATCCATGCTTCCCGGCGCTGCCGGAAGGCGGCAAGGTAAGCCCCATTCTTTGTTCGGCTCGGAGGAAGGCTGCGCAGAGGCCCCCCAAAAAACAACCCCCGGGTAACAGCCCAGGGGCTGCAAGATGAAGCAAGATTAAGCCCCGCGATTCAGCGCGAGAAGCGCTCGCCAACCCTAACCCGGCGTAGCCGGAACCCAAAAGGGCATAACATCAAAAGTTTGAACCCTGCCGACAATGCCATCAAAGGCCCATGAACATTGACGATCATGCATAGGTCGAAACATTTTCTGCGCAAAGTGTGCAGAATTCAAATGGATAGGTTCTAAAGGGAAAATTTAGAAAGTGGGGTAGCTCCCTTAATACAGTAGACTCAAGATATTGTGGTTCGCGCGTCTGAAGTTTCAAAACAGCTTGATTATCCAGGCACTTGGCAGCAGTTTCGCGCGTGGTTTCCCGACGAGCAATCGTGCGTTGCCTTTCTGGAGCGGCTGCGTTGGCCGACGGGTTTTCGCTGTCCAGGATGCGCTGGCGAGAA
>JASHOC010000081.1 GCA_030041305.1 Acidobacteriaceae bacterium | reverse complement strand
TTCTCGCCAGCGCATCCTGGACAGCGAAAACCCGTCGGCCAACGCAGCCGCTCCAGATAGGCAACGCACGATTGCTCGTCGGGAAACCACGCGCGAAACTGCTGCCAAGTGCCTGGATAATCAAGCTGTTTTGAAACTTCAGACGCGCGAACCACAATATCTTGAGTCTACTGTATTAAGGGAGCTACCCCACTATTCATTTTTCATGTGGGTGCGTTATTGGTCGAAACCGGCGTATTGCCGCGCTCCTAAACAGTTTGGAAAGTCGTGAGAAGGCGCAGCTCGAACACCGCGCCGCCGGTCGATTCTGAGGCCACGGTCCACGTGTGTTCCGAGCGGTCCTATGGTTGCCTTCGGAAGGCGATCCACCCTGACCCTGGCGCTCGTATCATGGCCGTAGCGCTCGCGTTCCTTAGGCTGTCCGTGAATCGCTTATGGAGATTGGCGAGAATGTTCGTCAAGCCGGGGAAGGGATGAAGTCTTGGCGAGGGACGGGCACGGATGCTTACCCGCCCGCAATACGGCTCACGGTCGTTCTGGTTTGGCGGCGAATCCACACCCCGGCTATCGAACTCTATCCGAGTCCGAGCAATGCGACCGATGCGCAGTGATATCCGAAGCGCGTTGATAACAAACCAACCTGGAACGAAGAGGAGGGAAAGCCGCTGACGGCGTCGAGCGCACCCCTGGGGCTAGCGCTCCCCTGGGAATTCAGTGTATTTTATGCAAGCAAGCTGGTGGCTTACGGTAACAGTCTCGGCGGTCGGGGCGCTGGGGACGGCGACGCCCTGCAAGGTAAACCCGTTTCAACTGGTCAACTTGAAGTAAATAGTGCAGGGCGCGGCTGGAATGCAGCGCGTTTCGCTGTATCTTATCGACCTGCCGGGGATTCGACGCGGGCCCGTTGGCAAAATGTTCGTGAATCCTGCACCGGGGTTAGTTGGCGCATCGCAAGCTGGGTCTTGACGATCTGTCGGCGATCAAACGCACTCAATCGACTTCTCAATGAATGTTCGTGGAGAGATTTGGGACAATGATACGTCACCGGTTAAAAAGCATGATGGTTAGTTTTGCGCTGGTTCTACTTGCGGCCGTGCTCGCGCTGGCGCAGGGAGGGCAGACCAGCGGTTCCAGCCAAGGAGCGCAGCTGTATGCGACGAATTGCGCATTTTGCCATGGCGCGGACGGTAAGGGCGGCAGGGCGCCGGCCATCGCCACCTTGCCTCAGGTGATTGCCCTTTCAGATCAAGAATTGATCGCTACCGTGCATAACGGCGAAACCGACCGGGGTATGCCGGCATTTCCCGGACTGGGCGATTCAGGCGTCCGGGCGGTGGTTCGGTATCTGCGCACACTGCAGGGAGTGACCGGCGCCGCCGCTCCAGCGAAACTGCCCGGAGACCCCTTGGCGGGCAGGCAATTGTTCTTCGGCGCCGCGCGTTGCTCGACCTGCCACATGGTGGAAGGCGAGGGTGGGTTTATGGCGCCGGAATTGACGGAATATGCGCAAAACCGCACGGCAAGCGAGATTCTGCAGGCAATTGTGAACCCGGACGCGCATGTGGATCCGACGGCGCGCGTGGCCGAGTTGCGGACCAGAACTGGGAAAAGCCTCACGGGCGTGGTGCGCGCCGAAGACAACTTGAACATCACCCTGCAGACCGTGGATGGCCGCTATCACTTTCTCACGCGAGATAGCTTGGCGGCTGTGAACTTCACCGGCCACTCTCTCATGCCGGGCGACTACGGGACCCAATTGACGGCCCCACAGTTGGACGATTTGGAGAGTTTTCTCATCGTGACGGCCAGGAACGCTCCGGGTGAGCCTGCGCCGGCAACCCGCAGACGCCGCGGCGGCGACTAGTTAAACGGTCAGCATTCCGATATCACTGAAGGGGATGTGGCGATGACGAAATTCTGTAAGAACGCTTTTGGGCTCGCAGCGGCAGGGGCGCTGCTGATGGCGACCGTCGCCGCGTCGGGAAACGCCGGAAAATCGACTGCGAAAACAATGACTGCGAGCACAGAAGCGGAGCACGGATCGGTATTGGGCTTGATCGACGTGCGGCCCAGCGACCTGTTGCAGAAGGCGATCAAGGACAACTGGGTTTCATATAACGGCGACTATACCGGACGGCGCTTCAGCAGCCTTGCCCAGGTCACACCCGCCAACGTCAGCCATCTGGCCGCGAAGTGGGTGTTCCATACGCAAAATGCGGGCGTGCTGCAAGTAACTCCCGTGGTGTTCAACGGGGTTATGTTCATCACCGGCTCAAACGATGCGTATGCGCTGGATGCGCAGACGGGCACGCTGCTGTGGCATCACGCGCACGGTGTTTCTTCGGGGCTGATCGACGATGCCTCCAGCCATATTAACCGCGGTGTTGCGATCTTGGGCACGCGCCTCTATATGGAAACTGACAACGCCCACCTGCTGTGCTTGGATGCGCGCTCCGGGAACCTGATTTGGGATGTCGCCTATGCCACCGGCAACAGGAATTATGGGGCCACCAGCGCGCCCCTAATCGTCAAGGACAAAGTACTGGTGGGCACCTCGGGTGGCGATGACGGTGTGCGCGGCTTTGTGGCGGCTTTCGATGCGCAAACCGGCAAAGAGGTGTGGCGCTTCTGGACCATTCCCGCCCCGGGCGAGAAAGGATCGGAGACTTGGGCGCCCGGCGATGACTACTTGCATGGCGGCGGCACAGCGTGGATGCCCGGCACGTATGACCCCGAACTGAACACAATTTACTGGGGCACCGGCAACGCTTCTCCCGATTTCGATGGCAGCGTGCGGCCAGGAGACAACCTCTACACAAGCTCCTTGGTGGCGCTGGACCCGGACACCGGCAAATTAAAGTGGTATTTCCAGTTCAATCCCCACGATCTATACGACTACGACTCCGTGCAAACACCGGTTCTGGTGGACGCAAATTTCCAGGGCAGAATGCGCAAGCTGATCGTCACGGCAAACCGCAATGGCTTCCTCTACATCCTGGACCGCACCGATGGAAAATATCTCTACTCGAAGAAATTCATCTCGATCTTGAACTGGGCCAAAGGCATCGACAAGAACGGACGCCCAACCTCCAACAACCTGATCCCCAATGCCGAGGGCGTGACTGTGTGCCCCAGCTTCTCGGGCGGCTCCAATTGGTACTCACCCAGTTATGACCCGCAGACCAATATGTTCTACTTTCGCTCGCTGGAGGCATGCACTGATTTCGTGGCCAACACCGAACCCTTCGAGGAGGGGCGCCCATATTATTCAACCGGAGCGAAAGGGCCGGAGGATGTTCCCAACCAGCGGTACATCAACGCCTTCGACCTGACCAAGCTTAACTTTGCTTGGCGCGACAAGCAGGCAGGCGAGCGGCAAGCCTGGGCTGGAGTGATGACCACTGCAGGCGGTCTGCTGGCCTTCGGCAACGACACCAACCAGTTCGAGATCGACGACGCGCGCGCCGGCAAGCCGCTTTGGGAGTTCAATCTTGGCCAGCCCGTGCATGCCTCGCCAATGTCCTACGGCATCGCGGGCAAGCAGTACTTCGCCGTGGCGGCCGGTGACGATGTATTTGCCTTCGCGTTGCCGTAAAACAATGCTCCGGCTCGAGAAAACCTGAAATTCACGGGCCGCGGGCGTTACCATCGGGTGCTATGTATCGCGGTGGGTTGTTTCGCATTCGATAACGGAAAACGACAATTAGCCCGCGACACGGTTCATTTGCAATGGGGACGTATCGGGCAGAAATATGGAGGAGCTATGGAGCGAAGGGAATTCTTCAAGAGGGCTGCCGCGGTGAGTCTGGCGAGCGCGGCCACGACTTCGAGTGCGGGGCAGAATCCAACCCAAACCGGCGCGTCGCCTCAGCCGGTGATTGAGCGGGCCGCGACGGGCCAACCGGGAAAAGGAAAGGTGTTTGCGCTGGTCACTCCGCATCTGGACGATGGACCGATCTTCGCCGGCGGGACGGTGGCCAAGCTGCTGAACGAGGGCTACACGGGCTACTTCATCCGCGTGAGCAATGACGAAAAAGACTCCTACAACCGGACGCTGGGCGAGACGGTGCTGGCCAACGAGCAGGATATGGCTGAATTTGTGAAAACGGCGGGGCTGAAAAAATGGTACGACCTGAGCTACCGCAACCATGGGCTCGATGATGTGTCGCGGATGGAAATAAGGGTGCGGATGATTTTTCTGTTCCGGCTTCTGAGGGTCGATACAGTACTGAGCTACGATCCGTGGGGCCATTATGAGGAAAACCCGGACCATTACGTAACCGCGCAAGCAGTGGAGGCAGCGTGCTGGATGGCTGGCGACCATCTGGATTTTCCCGAGCAGCTCGAGGTTGGACTTGAGCCGCACGCAGTTTCGGAGAAGTATTATTTCGCGCGCGGGCCTCAACTGGTGAACCGCGTGGTGGACATTGGTCCGACACTCGATCAGAAGGTGGCGTCGATCCGCTCTTGCAGGAATATGATCAACAACATGGTCCACGGGGTGAATGATTCCTTGGCGGCAAAGGGATTGCGATTACCGGCCTTCTTGCCGGCCGACTCGCAGTCGGCCTCGGATGCGTTTATCCAGGCGTCCTTCGCCGCGCGGGATCATGCCGTAGGGGCGAAATACGGACTCGAATATGCTGAGGAGTTTCATTACATCGGCCCGGACCACTCCCTGGACGAATATATCGCGCAGCATGCGACACCGATTCCACTTTGAAACGGTGTGAATGTCACAATTTATTCTGTTGGTTGGGCAAGTCGTTTCGCAAACATGAACGTATGGCCGGAGCGCATGCAATGGGCTCCTCACTGTGATCAACGGTGTTCCGCCCTGAGCACATAGTTTCGTGCTCCCTTCGGGCCAATACAGCTCAGGACACGAGAGAAGCTGAAACACACCCGACAACAAAACCTTCGCCGCGTGCGTCTATTCGACATGTCGCCCCACGCCAAGGGGGATCTTGGCGTTAACGTGGGCGAACCCGGAAATGCCCATGCAAGCTATCACGGGCGGGAATATTGGGGTCCGGAAGCGGCAGGAAACGCCATGAGGAGTATCGGAAGAGGAGTTCTCCCGTTGATCTTCGCCGGAACTGTGATCACAGCGGTTTTTGCTCAGCGGGCCTTCCGTCAATATCCATCGGTAGAATATGGCGAGTCCATTCCGCTGCCCCCCGATTGGAAGCAGCCTGCGGAATGGACCTTTGCCCGCCTCATGTTCCCGCCTGGTCCGCTGGACGGCTATCGCGGCCGGTTCGACGGCCCCTGGCAGGAAGGACTTTCGCTTTGGACCCAGGATTATCCCCGTGCGGACCGGGGGTTTGCCGACGCGGTGCGGCGTCTCACGCTCGTGAGGGCCCGCTCTGTCGAGCAGCCTGTGAGCCTCGATGACGGAGACGAGGTCTACAACTGGCCATGGCTGTATGCCGTGCAGGTCGGCGAGTGGGGCCTGACCCAAGCGGAAGCGAAGAAGTTGCGTGATTACCTTCTGCGGGGCGGCTTTTTATGGCCGACGACTGTCACGGAACCGAAGAGCAGGCCTATTTTGAGAACACCATGAAGATGGTCTTTCCGGACCGCAAGCTCGTAGACATTCCGAATAACGATCCGATCTTTCATTCGTTCTTCGATCTCGACCACCGCTTCCAGATTCCCGGAGCAGAGCATCTGGCCACCGGCCACAAGAAAGACGGCTACTTCGCACACTGGAAGGGAATTTATGACGACAAGGGGCGAATCATGGTGGCGTTCTCCCTGAACTCCGACATCGGCGATTCATGGGAATTCATGGACGACCCCGGGTACCCGGTCCGATTTTCCATTCTTGGCGCCAAAATTGGCGTCAATTACGTGATCTACGCGATGACGCATTGAAACTTCCGACGCGAGATTTGAACAGCTCGCGGAAATCAACGAAAGTGCAATATTGCGACTTCCGCTGGGCCGGAAAATCGTCAGGGGGTTCGCCAGAGACCCGGCCTTTGATTTATCCTAGGGGCATATCGATTCCCACATTGTGAGAGTCCCGGAATGCTTAAAACGGGGAGAGATCCATGGAACGCCGAATTTTCTTGAGGAACACCGCTGCCGGAATGGCGGCCATAGCCGGAAACAGCCTTGGAGTATTTGGCGCGCATTCGCATGAGGAATCCATGAGAGGCGAAACAACAGTAACCGAAGAGACGGGCCGACCGGTTCGCATAGTGAGTGTGAGCTTCGACCCCTCCACACCACTGAGCGAAGTCGTTGGGCGTTTGGAGGAAGAAGGTCCGCGCCGGCCCGATATCGCCCTTCTGCCGGAGACCTGCCGCGGCCAGAACGAGCAGAGCCAGGAGCCGCTCCATGGCCCTACGGTTACAGCGATGGCCGCGCTGGCCAAAAAATACAATATGTGGATTGCGGTTCCCATCGATCGCCGCGATGGCGATCGCCGCCTCAACACCATCGTCCTCCTCGATCGCGCGGGACAGGTTGCCTGCCTTTATGACAAGATCTTTCCCTATTGGTCGGAATACGACGTCAAGCCCGCCGTGAGCCCCGGTGAAAATATCGTGGTGCATACCACCGATTTCGGCCGCGTGGGCTTGGCTACATGTTTTGACGTGAACTTCCCCGAGGTCTGGAGCCGGCTTGCCGAACGCGGCGCGGAACTTGTCTTGTGGCCGAGCGCCTACTCTGCCGGCACAACACTCCAGGCGCACGCGCTTAACCACCACTACTACATCGCCACATCCACACAGTTGTCGGATTGCATTGTCTACGATATTACCGGCGAGCGCCTCCTGCATGAAAGCTCGAAAGGAATCAACGTCAGCAGAATTACGTTGGACCTCGATCGGGGCATTTATCACGAGAACTTCAATCTCGCCAAGCGCGATAAACTCCTCAAAGAACATTCTCAAGACGTGGTTCAGGAACAACACCTCGACATGGAGCAGTGGTTTGTGCTCAAGGCCGCTCGACCTGGCGTTAGCGCCAGAGAGTTGGCCGGGGAATATGGCATGGAGGAGCTTCGCCACTACATCGCGCGCAGCCGGGTGTCCATCGACAAGCTGCGCGGCTGGGAGTTTGCCAAAAAAGGCGATGATCGCGACGCCAGCTGAAGTTGAAAGCGTGTTCTCCGGGCTAAATTCACCTTTATACTGAGCCATCGGTTCTTACTTCGCTCCAAAATTCCTGTTCGACCAGAAGTGAGGTATGCCTTGATTGCACGCCATCGGTCTGGCCGATTCGTGTGTAGTACCATTCGCTTCGAAAATCCCGAGGAAGGCGTGCTGCGGGTGGTAACGACGTCCGGTAACAAGCCAGAGTCATTGGGGCAGGTCGTTTTGGATCTCCGAATTAAACGACGGTAACATTAGATACTTGGAACTATGCCATTTACGCTTTCCCATGCTGCCGCAGCAATTCCGTTTCGTCGGAGCCGTTTGATCATGTCGGCGATCGTGATGGGATGTTTTGCGCCCGATTTTCCCCACTTACTCTCGCTATCGCCGGACACACTCCTCGGCCACACGTTCGTTGGCATGTTTGTCTTCGATTTGCCGCTCGCAATTGCCGCGCTCTGGCTGTTTCACGCCTTCATCAAGCAGCCGATGTTGCTGTTTCTACCGGCCGGGATTCGGCTCAGGCTTACGAGCAGCGTGAACAACTTCCCGTTCTGGCCCTGGGAGCGTCTTTCGCTGATTGCGCTTTCCATCCTGATCGGGGCGGCGACGCACATCTTTTGGGACGCCTTCACTCATCCCAACTCCTGGATCTGTCAGCACTGGGCCTACCTGCGGGGATCGGTTGAGTTGCCGGTCACCGGCGAAATGCAGATATACAAGCTGCTGGAATACGCGAGCAGCATCCTCGGCCTGGCGGTGGTTGCCGTCTGGATTTGGCGCTGGTATGGCGCCACCAAACCCTCTACTGCGCCGGTCGTCGAGCCGGTCGATGCCGCGCAATGCCGCACTTTTGTCGCTGTTTTGCCTGTCCTCGCGATGCTCGGTGGCGCCTTGCGCGCCTATCACAAGAACGGAATTCAGCTGCAGATTCGGCCGATAGTGCACTTCACGGCCGATGTGGTGGTTTCAGCAATCACATTTTTCCTCCTGGAATTGCTTGTTTATGGCGTGATTCTTAGTCGCGGCAAGGGAGTGCCTGTCAAAGTGTAAGGCAAAACCACAGATGGCGCGGAGCTCTCGATTCCCGAGGAATACCGGCGCCAACAATGATCGAGCGCCGCAGTCGGACTCAATTTCCCCCGTAGGTAATGCGCCAGATCCGGCCTTGCTCCGAATCGGCCACATAAAGGGCTCCGTCCGGTCCGACGGCGGCGCCAATGGGACGATATTTTGCCCGATTGGGAGTGTCGCTCGATGCATCGAAGGCCGCGAATCCGTCCGCAAACACCGTCGGAGCGCCGGCTACCCCGTTGCGATTGAAAGGCACGAAAACCACGTCATAGCCATTCCGATTGCGAGTGCCGTGCTGAACGATAAAGGCGCCCCCGCGGTAGGACGCAGGAAACCGGTGGCCGGAATAGAACACCAAGTCGACTTCCGATGCGCGCCGGGACTGAAAGGTGAGCACCGGAGTCGCATACTTTCCCTCCGGAGCCGTCTTGTTTCCGTCACCTCCGTATTCGGGCGCGATCAGACGCAGCTTGTGGACGCCGTCGTAATAGGTGTAGGGCCAGCCAAGATCGGCGCCTTTAATCACGCGGTGCATCTCGTCGGCAATCTGATCATCGGCCTGCTCGCTGACGATTTGTGGCCAGAATTTGTGGGTATCATCCACGCCTTGGGTGATGACATAGAGATGCCCGTCGGCTGGAGACCAGTCGAGCGCGGTGGTGTCGCGGATGCCGGTGGCGAACTGTTCGCCGTCACCGGGGAACTTCTGATCCGTCTTGCCGGCGTTGAAGCGCCAGATGCCCGCGCGATCGGTAAGATCGGGGCACGGCTTCAATCCCACCGGCGCAGCGCCGGAGGGCGTGTTCGGATCGGTGCAACGATTCGCGGAGCCCTCGAGGGCAATATACAGGTTCCCTCTTCCATCGAATGCGAAAGGAACATTTGCTCGGTTGAAGCCGGGGCGGGGGGCCGGCATGCCTTCCACGATGATGTCCGGATCCGTTTCCGGTAACAGGCCGTCGCCACCGAACCGGAATCGGTACACTGCCGAAGCAGTGGAAGCATACAGCTCGCCGTTATAGAAGCCAATGCCGGTCCCGCCTTCCACAGAGCTGAAATTCACGATCTGATCGGCCCGGTGGTTCGCGTCCAGATGGAGGGCAATGATTCCGTTCCCATTGTTTTGCTTGTCCACCGGGGTTGAGATATAGATATCGCCGTTTGCCCTGACCGTTAAATGGCGAACCGGCCCCAGGCCCTCCGCCACGACGGTGGCGTGAAAACCGGGTGGCAACTTTAATCCATCGGGTTCTTCCGCGGCGGCGACGCCTACCGCCAAAACCAGAGCAAACACAGCAAGAAGCGGTTTCATGGTGGGTCCTTCTTCTCCAATTCCGGATTGCAATCTCGCTTGTAACGAATTATGGACCGGCCGCATCCGTGATCGTTCCGAATTCCGGGACTAAGGCCGGCGCAAGGATATGCCCAACTTCGAAGCCGATTTTCGCAGCGATTGATGCGCCAGTTGAGGCAGTTTTGGCAAGGTCGAGATTCGGCGCTAGGTTTCGAGTTTGAAGCGGGTTTCGGCTAGGCGGTAGAGCTTGCGCCAGACCAGGCGATTCATCGTCACCACCATCAGCGAAATGAAAATCGTGGCCAGCAGGAGCATGGGGAATCGGCCGTTGTCGGTGGCGGCGTCAATCTGGGCTCCGAGGCCGATGACCTCGAGTGTGCGGCCTTGGACGCGGGAGTACTCGGCCATCACGGATGCGTTCCAGGCGCCGCCGGAAGCGGTGACCAGGCCTGTAATGAGATAGGGAAAGATGCCGGGAAGAATGAGCCGGGTCCAGCGCTGCCAGCGCGAGAAGCGATAGAGCGAGGAGACTTCGCGAAGGTCGGAAGGAATGGACATAGCCCCGGCGATGACGTTGAAGAGGATGTACCACTGGGTGCCGAGAAGCATCAGAGCGATCGAGCCGATGCCGAGACCTCCGCCGAGTTTAACCAGGCCGATGAGCAAGACGGGAAAGAAGGCCGTGGCGGGGACGGAAGCGAGAATTTGCGCCAGAGGCTGCACGAAGCGGGCGAGGCGGGGGTTGAAGCCGATAGCCACACCGACAGGAACGGTCCAGGCGGCGGAGATGAGAAGTGCGGAGTTGACGCGCAGGAATGTGGCCGCGGCTCCCTCAAGCAGAAGGCGGAGCTCAGGCCGGGTAACCGTGCGAAGCATGAGGACGGCTTGTGCGGAGGCCCAGCAAACTACGGCGGCGACGGCGGCGCTGAACGTCCAGAGCGCCGGCGAGGGCTTGTTGTTGCGGCTTTGGTCGAGCGGCCGGACGACCCGGCACTCGTGGGTGCGCGCCATGCGGCGGAAGATCGGCTCTTCGATGTGCATCGAGATGCGGCCGGGCAATGTGCTGAAGAGGGTCGAACGTCGCAACAGGGCGAGGATGGGCGATGTGACGCGCTCGGCGGACTCGACCTGCTCGAATTTGAATTTGTCGCTCCAGGCGATGAGCGGGCGCCAAATCAGCTGGTCGGTGGCGACGACGATGAGGACGACTGCGCCGATGCCCGTGAGCAGGGCGCGCACATTGCCTTCGTTGGTGGCCATCTGAATAAAGCTGCCCAGGCCAGGTAACTGGAAATTGCGGTCGCCCATGGTGAAGGTTTCGCAGAAGATGAGGGCGAACCATCCGCCGGCGACGGAAACGATGGAGTTCCAGACCAGCCCGATAGTGGCGTACGGCATTTCGAGCTGCCAGAAGCGCTGAAACCCGGAATAATGATAGATGCGCGCGGCCTCGATCATTTCGCGGGGAATGGTTTTGAGAGAAGAGTAGAAGCTGAATGCGAGGTTCCACACCTGCCCGGTAAAGATGAGAAGGATGACGCCCATCTCGATGCCGAGTTGATGACCGGGAATGAGGGAGACCATGGCGAGAACCACGGGCGGCAGAAAGCTGAGAACAGGGATGGATTGGAGGATGTCGAGAATGGCGATCATCCAGGGCTCGACGCGAGCATTGTAGGCAGCAATGTAACCGTAGGCGATGGCAAAGAACAGGCTAAGCGCGTAAGCGATAGCCATGCGCACGACGGAGTAAAAGGCGTAAACGGGAAGGGCGGCGATGGAACTGGAGATGGGAACGACGGGGACGGGCTTGCTGAGCCAGTAGAGGCCGGTGCGGACGACCGCGAAGAACGCGGTGAGCGCGAAGGCGGCGATGCCGACATCGATGAAGATCGGCCACGACCGGACGGTGACCAGCGAGCGCGCGAGGGGGTGCGTGAGCTTCAACGGGCGGCCTCGCTCGCGGGGACTTCTTCATCCCGGGCGTCGGGAAGCACGAACCGGCGCCGGCCGGCGTCAAAGTCGAACAACTCAGCGTAGCGACCCCATGCCACGGCGGTTTCCATTTGGCGCTGCGATTCTTCTTCGCTGAATTGCTCGTCCAACATGTCCAGAAAAAAATCTTCGGGGACGGTGTGGTCGCTCTTGGACTCCAGGGCCCGCCGAATCTGACGCAGCAGAAGCACATTGGAGACGGCAGCGTCACGAAAGAGCTCCTTTTGGCGGAGAATCTCGGAGTTGGCGAACTCGGCGCCGTTGGAAGTGATCACGGCGTCGCCTTCTTCGATCGTGAGGAAGCCAAGCAACTGCGCGGCGTCCACAATGGGCAGCAGGTCGTCGATTTCAAAGGCGAGGTCGTCGGCGAGTCGATAGATGTCGTCGCGGCCGCCTTTGTCGAGGAGGAGCTCGAGCAGGCCGGCGACGCCGCCGGGCCGGGCGTGCGGGAGCATCTGGTAGCGCATCTGGCGCTGGTCGCGCGGGTGCCGGCCGGTGGGCTGGGGTGCCTCGGCGGGGGCGGTGTCGGGACGGGTAAGGACTTTATAGATGTAATCGACCAGTTGGGTGAAGGGCTCGGACTTGCGATCGCGAGGTTGGGGTATTTGCACGCGGAAATCGGTGCGGATGCGTCCAGGATTGCGTCCCAGAACCACGATGCGGTCGGCCAGTAGCACCGCCTCCTCGATGTTATGGGTGACCAGAAAGATAGCCTTGGTGGGCATGGTTTTCTTGGCCCACAACTCCAGCAGTTCGCTGCGCAGGTTTTCGGCGGTGAGGACGTCGAGGGCAGAGAAAGGCTCATCCATGAAAAGCACCTCGGGCTCGACGACCAGGGCGCGGGCAAAGCCTACCCGTTGCTTCATGCCGCCCGAAAGCTCCTTGGGATAAGCGGCCTCGAATCCATCAAGGCCTACCGTATCGAGCATCTTGAGGCTGCGCTCGCGGCGTTCCTCGGCGGGAACACCACGGGCCTGGAGGGGCGCCTCGACATTTTGAAGCACGGTGAGCCAGGGAAACAATGCAAAGCTCTGGAAGACGATAGAAACGTTCACCTCAGCCTCGGCGATGGGCTTGCCGTGCCAGTAGACCTGGCCGGCCGTCGGGGTGGAAAGGCCGGTCAGCATGCGCAGCATGGTGGATTTGCCGGAGCCCGAGGGGCCGAGCACGGCGAGGATTTCTCCGGGCAGAATGCTGAGGTCGGTCGCAGAGATGACCTGAATGCGGTTCTCGCTGGGCTGAGCATAGTATTTCTCGATGCTCTCGGCGCGAATGATCGCTTCGGTTGCCGCCGCCGGCGTCGAGGTATCGTTAAGGATGCCCGATTGCTGCATTGGCGTTATTCTCCGCTGAGGTTGATGATCCGGGCTTCGAGGCAATTCGTTTGTGGGTTGGACGGCGTTTCTGTCGTGCGCGTCAGTATATCCTGGTGCCTGTGGAGCAAAAACAGCGACTGACGCCTCGCCCTGGAGGGAGCGGGGCGCCCAGAGGCGGGGTGTTTTGCGGCTCCGCCAGCCTGGTCCCGGGCAGGATCCGAGGTCTGTGGCTGTCCGCTTGTGCAAGTATAGATTCGGAGTGTTAGTTCGCGGTGAATTGAGCGGCGAGATTCTACCCATTTTCCGGTCTTCCGCTTTTAGCGCCGGTTCGGTTAGGCGCGATTTCACGGAACTCGGAAAACGCCCAAGCCGAGCGTATCATCGAATATAGGCAACTGAGAAGAGATTCATCTGCCCTTCCGCTGCTGGGTAGTACTGCTGAAAAATTCGATTCCGCCAGTTAGACCGAGCCGTCAGGAGAGTATGTCTGAAAATTCCAATCGACCCAGAGTTCTGGTTGCCGACGACGAACGTGTGATTGCCGACACGTTGGCGATGATTCTGAACCAAAGTGGCTTTGAGGCGCGCGCTGTGTATTCCGGCGAACGCGCGCTCGAATTGGCGCCGACGTTCGAGCCAAACATGCTCATTTCCGACGTCATTATGGCGGACCTGAATGGGATCGACGCCGCCATCCGCATTCGCGAAATTCTGCCGGAGATCAAAATTCTGTTATTTTCTGGGCAGGCGGCGACGGCTGATCTGCTCGAGAAAGCCCGCGCCCAAGGCCACGAGTTCGAAATCCTCGCCAAGCCGGTGCATCCCCAGGATCTGTTGAGCAGATTGCGGGCTTAAAGCAAGTGGCGCGCAGTTCGCCGCCCGCATAAACACGCTTAAATTCGCGCTACCTGGGTGAGTCGACGGCCTCGATAACCAGGCGCGGTCCGCCACGCCCAAACACCTTCGAGGAGCTCATGCTCTCCGGCGCGCTCGATCATCTCAAATATGGCGTCGCGGGAGCCATGACTCCGACGATGGCGGCAGCTCTGGGTATCGAGCGGAATTCTCAGTCAGCAATGCAACAAACTGCGGCGTCCCAGAGATGACTCTGCGCGGAGGGAAACCCCCAGATGATTCACTCCTCGGGCGCGTCCTGAGCTCCGCACGCAGCGAAGCCCGGGGGCGAGTGAGCGCCATGAGAAATTCGAGAATGAGTACCTGCACAATCGCTTGAATGAAGCATCACGCGCACCAAGAAAATTACCTGCGGCGTTCGTTATTAGCCCAGTTCGACGAGTGAGGCAAGCCAAATCCGGCCTGCTCTCTACGGCGGGACTCGAATATGCACCCTCGTGCAAGCGCTTGCTTGCAAATTGACGTGAAGCGCGCCAAAAGCCGTGTTTGGGCAATGGCTGTCCTGTCACCCTTTCGCTCCCAAAAATTGTAAGAGCCTCACAGACTCTTTACGGGATTTCATAGTCGTGAAGGTCCCGATCGGCCGTTGAACGCCTCCTCCAACCATCGATCGACCTCGGTCTCAAATAAAGGCTTGACAACCATAGCTAAAAGGTTTCAGTATCGTTTTTTTGCTTCACTTTCCTGTTTCCCCGATCTTCCAACTTGGACTTAGCGCGTGATGTCCGGGCGTGGGCAACGTGCGATCAATCTGTCTTTCGGAGGACTGTGATGATTCAAGTGCCAGGTGATAGCAGCGCAGCCGGTCATTCAAATTCAGGTTCTATGGGACCTGAAATCTACGGAATGCTTCTGTCGAGATTTTTCTGGAAGAGACTCTCCATCCGTGGTTCCATCATCAAGACGAGGCTGGCCCTGTGGGCAGCGGTTGCGGCGTTGCCGTTTGTGCTGCTTGGGGGAATGCAATTGCAGGCGCAAACCAGCACCATTACCGGAACAGTGGTCGATCCATCGGGCGCTGTAGTTGTGGGGGCCCACGTGCAAATCTTCAACGCGGCGACGAGTGTTCTGACCCGCGAAACCACGACCGACTCTACCGGCGCCTTCCAGTTGCTGCCGCTGCTGGCGGGAACCTACAACATCAAAATCACCGCGACAGGCATGCAGGAGTTTGACCGGAACGGGATCGTGCTCGACCAAGACCAGCAACTCGGCCTCGGCGAGTTCCGGCTGACCCTCGGCCAGACCACGCAAACAGTTACGGTATCGAGTGTGACCCCAACCATCGATACCACCAGTTCGAATAACGCAGCCGTCATCGATCAGCGCCAGGTGGTCGAGCAGCCGCTGAACGGGCGCGATTTCGAGTCGCTGTTGACCACCACCGCCGGCGTGGTGACGAATAACCCCTCACCGTTTCGTCTGGTCTTCAACGAGACCTACGACTTCTACGTGAACGGAATGCGCGGCACGGACAACAACTTCTTCCTCGATGGCATCATCAACACCGACATCGGGGCCAACGACGGCGAGTACACCAATCTGAGCATCGATGCCGTGGGCGAATTCAAGACCCTGACCGGCAATTACGACGCCGAATACGGCCGCAACCCGGGCGTCATGATTCTGGTGAACACCAAGAGCGGCGGCCAGCAGTTCCACGGCACGGCGTGGGAGTTCAACCGCAATACCGACTATGACGCCAATAGCTGGTTTAACAACCACGAAGGCATTCCGCGCTCGATTCTGAAGTTCAATCAGTTCGGCGGCAATATCGGCGGATACATTCCAATCCCAAAGATTTCGCCGCGCAGCAACAAGAAGGCGTTTTTCTTCTTCAACTACGAAGGCACGCGGGCCAGCGAGCCGAGCGGCGGGTCGTATTACACGATGCCAGTGCCGGGGATGCTGGGGTTGACCACATCGGGCTCCGCATTGGGATACGCGGACCTTTCACCGATGTACCGGCAAGGGCCCATGTGCACGTATTACAACGGTGGCCCCGCGGGCGCCTGCACGCCGATCACCGTTTCGGGATACCAGAGCGATCCGCAAACGAACTCGGCGCAATTACCGGCTGGCGAGGTGCAAAACGGACAAGCCTTCGTTCCTGGAACAGTCACTTATGACGCCGCCGGCGAAGTAACGGGCGGCACGCCAATCAAGGACAACCAAATTCCCTCGTCGCAGTTCAACAACCAGTACGCGGCGATGATCAACGATATATCGCCGGGCTATAAAGGCAACTTCAATCGCCCCATCTACCCTAACGGATTCGGCGACGAGGAGCAGGTCAACTTCCAGGACACGTATGTGTTCTACAAGAACCAGTACGCGGCGCGCGTTGACTACACCTTCGGCCCCAAGGCCAGCGCCTTCTTCCGCTATGTAGACGACCGGCAAGAGGAGCACAAGGGCTTCGGCATCTTCTCGGGTCCCAGCTTCCCGATTGTGCCGCAATATCGTGAGAAGCCGGGCAAGAGCTGGGCGTGGGAACTGACCAACGTCATCTCTCCGACGCTGACCAACGAGGTCTCCGTGGGCTGGTTGCACCTGACCCAGCTTGTGCAGGTCGTGCCGGGCACTCCCAAGGCCGATTACGACCTTACGACCCAGGGCTGGACGCTCGGCCAACTGTATCCTGCCACCAACACCAACAACATTGCTCCGGCGATCGCCGATGGCACCTACGTCAGCACGGGTGTTTTCCCGCCGGGATGGATTTCCACCGGCAACACGCTGGTGGCCATGGACGACGTTTCCAAGGTATGGAAGGACCACCTCTTCAAATTCGGCATCCTGCTGGATTTGAACGAGAACGGTCAGGAGGGGACGTGGCAGGAGCCTCTGGACCTGACCTTCAACGCCAGCGACCAGAACCCCAACAACTCCAACAATGGCATGGCGAACATGCTCTTAGGAAACTTGACCAACACCAGCCAAACCAACGCCTTCGTGTATGGCCATTTCCACATGTTCCAGTATGAGGGCTACGCGCAGGACACGTGGAAAGTGGTGCCAAGGTGGACGCTCGATTACGGCGTTCGCTACCAGTTCATGGGGCCCACCTACACCACCGGCCAATATCACCAGTATTACTTTGAGCCGAACTTCTATCTGCAAAGCCAGGCGGTATCCATCAATACCGCACCGAACACCCCCGGCCAGCCTCCAACGCAGGGCTCGATCATTCCCAATATCGGGAACCCCTACAACGGGATGGTCCGGGAAGGCACGGACGGTCTGCCGAAAGGCGGAATGGATTTCCGCTATGACAATATCGGCCCGCGCTTCGGCTTCGCTTGGGATGTCTTCGGAACTGGCAAGACCGCCATTCGCGGCGGCTACGGCATCTTCTACGAGCGCTACCAGCAAAACACCTTCAACTTTGGCGGCATCAGCAATCCGCCCAACGTGTACACGCCGACGATCTATGGTGGCAACATCGCCAACATCTCCACTTCCGAAGTCACTGGTGCTCCTTTGACTCCGTCGGGCGGGGTGCTGACGGTTTTGCAAAAGGGCATGATTCCCACCATTACGGGTTATAACATCGGCGTCGAACAGGCGTTGCCAAAAAATATGGCGTTTACGGCATCCTACGTCGGCAACCAGGCGCGGCACCAGATCTACATCCAGGAGTTGGAGCAATTGCCCCTGGGATACACAAACGTGATCAACCCGACCATTCTGGGCACGGTGAACAACGTGACCAACGCGATCCTGCCCTACCTGGGCTACAGCTCCATACATCAAACCGTGATGGGCGCGAGCGCCGGCTATAACGCCCTGCAATTCAAACTCATTCGGCGGTTCAGCAACACCTTGACCGTCAACGCCGACTACACGTTTTCTAAGGCAATCGATCTGGAAGACGTGGATACGGACGCGGACACCATTCCCGACTACTCCGATCTCAAAGCGTTCTACGCTCCGGCAGGGTACGACCGGCGGAACGCCTTCAACGTGCAATATGTCTATAACCTGCCTAGGTTCCAAGGCAGCAACAAACTCATGCAGGAAACTGCAGGCGGCTGGGAGATTTCCGGCATCACGCAGTTCTGGGGCGGATCGCCGTGCTTCAATGCCTCGGAGGGAAATCCCACCACCGATTCCTGCGACCTGAGCGCGACCGGCAACCTGGGCGATGGTGGCTTCGGCCATATCCGTCCCGACTACGTGGGCGGTTCCTGGGCGGTATCTCACTCCCACAACGTGCCGGCGGGGCAGTTCCCGATGTGGTTCAACCCTGCGGTCTTTGCGGTTCCCTCCAACGGAACCTTCGGCACCTTCCATCGCAATACGATGTACGGGCCGGGCGTCAACAATTGGAACTTCTCGCTGTTCAAGAACTTCCCGATCCACGAACAAACCTCGATCCAGTTGCGGTTCGAGGGCTACAACGTCTTCAACCACACGCAGTGGGCTTCCGTGAACAACTCACTTTCCGCGCCTGACGTGGCTGGGACCACTTTCTCCGGCCCGAATGCCGGCTCCTCGGGCCAGATTAACGGGGTTCGCGATCCGCGCGTGCTGCAACTCGCGGGCAAATTCTACTTCTAACCTTGCTGCTCTCACCCAGGAAACCGGACTCATCGCAAGTCCGGCTTCTTTCTTTGTGTCATACTTTTTTCCAATGGGATGAGACGCCGCGCGGTGTCGTCGGCGCAGTTTCCGCACAGGGCTTGCTCATGAAGTTTCCTGCCGCCGCTCTGGCGATCGTTCTGCTCGCGATGATGCCTGCTGGCCGCTGTGCGCGCGCGGAAACGGCAAAAGAGATGTTCGATGCCGCCGTACAGGCCATGCAATCCGGAAATTTTGAACAAGCCGAAGCCGGGTTCCGCAAAATCCTGGCGCTTGATCCGCGCAACGTAAGCGCGTTGGCGAACCTCGGCATCGCGTACGCCAAAACCCGCCGCTACACTGAGGCGATCGACCAGTACAAGAAGGCGTTGAGCATCGATCCTGGCCAGGCGGCGATCCAGCTCAATCTCGGCTTGGCCTACATGAAAGAGGATGATTACGCGAACGCGCTGCCTTCTTTCCGGCGGATGCACGATCGTGACCCATCGGACCAGAAAGTGACGATGCTTCTGGCCACGTGCCTCATCTCCAGCGGTCATCCGGACCAGGGCGCCGGCTTGCTCGAACCGCTGACGCAGGCCAACCCGCGAGACGCGGCCACACTCTACCTGCTGGGCCTGGCCTATACGCGGGCGGGTCACGCCGATCAAGCCAAAGAAACCTTCACCAGGCTTTTTGCCACCGCTGCTACTCCGGCGCAAACCAATTATCTGATGGGCGAGGCCTACGCAGACGCCACCGATTACCCGAAGGCAGAGCAGACATTCAGGGCCGTATTGCAGGCGGACGCATCGTTCCCGGGCGCGCATCGCGAACTCGGCAAGGCGCTGCTTGGAGAGAACAAGAACGTTGAGGGGGAACGGGAGTTGCAACTGGCGATCCGGGACAATCCCGGAGATGGGGACGCATATTACTACCTGGGCGCGATCCTGGTGCAGACGGACCATTATCAGGAGGGAATTCCGTATTTGCAGAAGGCGAGTAGCCTGATGCCGGGGGCGTGGGCCACCTATTTCTATATGGGCAAAGCTGAGTTGTTGATCGGCCACGCCGACGCGTCTGCGCCTCTGCTGCGCAAAGCCACGGAAATGAACCCGGACGATGCGGGATCGTTTTATTTGCTGGCCCGCGCGTTGAGGGCGGAGGGCCGGACGCAGGAGGCCGCTGAAGCGCTGAAGCGCGTGGCGGCCTTGCATGCCACAGACCTCAACGTGGAGCGACGCGCGTTGAGAGACGCAGGCATCGTGAAGAATGGTGGGGCGGAAAGCGGACCATGAGATGGGCCGCCGGCGCCGCCGCAAGATGGAGGATTTGCACGCACCGGGGGTTTTAGACGGCGCGCATCTTCATTCGGTTCACACGTACGGCAGCGGGAGTCTGATCTTTTGTCCTTCAGCGCACGACATATAGATGGCGCGCACCACCTCGAGGGCGCGATAGCCCTCGTCGCCTGACGACGCGGGCGCCCCGCCAGCCTTGCACGCTTCGCCAAAATCCCGGAACTGCCGCTCGAAGGGGGTAAGCGCAATCGCGAGGGGATTGGACGCCCCGGATTTCGCCGCTTGGGCGAGGGGTGCTGATTCGCCATGGTCGTCCTCCACATCCCATGTAGTCAATTGATCTCCGGTCACGATGGCGCTGCCCCGCGCGCCGTGGATTTCGATGCGCTCGGCATATCCAGGTCGCCACGCAGTGGCTGCTTGAATCACGCCGGTCGCTCCCGATGCGTAACGGAGCACCGCGCTCACCATGTCTTCGGACTCGATCTTGTGCATCGCGCCCAGCTTCCAATAGCCGAAGACTTCATCGACCGGTCCGATGAGATGCAGGAGCAGGTCGACCTGATGAATGGCTTGGTTGATGAGCGCGCCTCCGCCCTCGCCGGCCCAACTGCCCTTTACCGGGCGGGCATAGTACTCGTTGGAGCGCCACCACTTGACGTAGGCGTCCGCCTCGAGGATCTGGCCAAGCCTGCCGGCGGTGAGTGCGCGCTTCAAGAACAGAATCGAATCGTCGAAGCGATGCTGGCTGACCACGCCTAACTGAATCGCGCCCTGGCGGGCTGCGTTGATCATGCATGCCGCAGTTTTGAGGTTGACGGCCATGGGCTTTTGCACCAGCACATGCTTGCCGTGTTGTGCGGCCAACTCGACGGCGGGCAAACGGTATCCGGGAAACGTGCACACGTCGAGGTAGTCCACATCCTCGCGGCAGGCGAGTTTCTCCGGAGTATCGACAAACTCCGCGCCCCAGGTTTCAGCAAACCTCTGCCCCCGTTCGGCGGTGCGGTCGGTGCACGCGGTCACCTGGTAGCCAATGTTTTTGTACGCCTGTGCGTGCATGCCCGCAATCGCACCGGTGCCGATGATTCCAACTCTCATGAATTGTCTGCCTCCCCCCAGTCAAGCGGCGCCGCGAGCTTGCGTGTTATCGATGAGCGCAAAGCCATCATAAAGGCGCAGCGCAGGGCTCCGGCAGTCCGGTTCTCTGTATAATTCCTGACGCGAATCAAATCGCCAGCGGCCAGACCGTCTGTTTCATTGGGAGTGACACGTGAATCCGGGACGGCATTGAGCCAAGCCCGAGTTCGAAATCGAGGGGAGGCTTCTTTTGACGTCCGCTGGTTGTTTTCGCTCCTTGGCCCGCGCCGTCGCTCTCGCCGCCGGCCTGGGCGTAGCTTCGTTCCCTGTGGTTATGGCTTCCGCCCAATCGTCGCGCGCCATCATTGGCGCGGGCGCGACGATCGTCGAGAGCGCGCAGGAGGCAGAACCGGTGCAACGCGCGACAGAAGACCTGCGCAACGATTTCGCGAAGGTCTTCGGACGCGCTCCCAGGCTGGTGAATCAGCTTGAGGATGCAGGGCCGACGGCGATTCTTATTGCGGAGCGCGCGAATGTGCCTGCGGGCGTGGGCTGCGCCACGACGACCGACACCGAGGCTTTTGCGTTTTCGTTCGTGAACGCACAGGCTCCCGGACAGGCAAAACGCGTGGTTTGCCTCACCGGCGCGGATATGCGCGG
>JASHOC010000080.1 GCA_030041305.1 Acidobacteriaceae bacterium | reverse complement strand
TTCTCGCCAGCGCATCCTGGACAGCGAAAACCCGTCGGCCAACGCAGCCGCTCCAGATAGGCAACGCACGATTGCTCGTCGGGAAACCACGCGCGAAACTGCTGCCAAGTGCCTGGATAATCAAGCTGTTTTGAAACTTCAGACGCGCGAACCACAATATCTTGAGTCTACTGTATTAAGGGAGCTACCCCACTTCTCGATTTCATTCCAGCCGTTGGCTCCGCTTAGAATCGCGGCGATGGCGATGAGCAGTATCTCCTCCAGAAGGTGCTCCCGCGTCCGCTCCACCCGCGGGTCCTTCAACTCGGCGAAATAGCTCAGGGGACTCTCCATGTCCCCATCTCATCCCCACTATCTCCCGCTGCATATAGCGTTTAAGATGCGTTTGCCCTGCCCCGCTCTGCGGCAAATTGTCCGACGATGCGCTATGGCGATTTTGGGCCTTATCCCCGCTTGGCGCGGACGGCTTCCTTGGCCTCTGCCGGACCCGTGGCGGGGACCGCGGGAATCTCAGCCTTCACAGCTCCGATGTTCAAGCGCTTGCGCAGTTCGCCATCGATTTTGGCGAAAATGTCCCGGTTTTCTTTGAGGAAGGAGCGGGCGCTTTCGCGGCCCTGGCCGATGCGCTCGCCGCGGTAGCTATACCAGGCGCCGGATTTTTCGACGATATTGTGGGTAACGGCAAGATCCAACACGTCGCCTTCACGGCTGATCCCTTCCCCATAGAGGATGTCGAACTCGGCCTCGCGGAAAGGCGCGGCCACCTTGTTCTTGACAATCTTGACCTTGGTCCGCGAGCCAACCACGGCGTCGCCTTCCTTGACGGCGGCGATGCGGCGGATATCGATCCGCACCGATGAGTAGAACTTCAATGCGCGGCCGCCGGTGGTGGTTTCCGGGTTTCCGAACATCACGCCGATCTTTTCGCGGATCTGGTTGATGAAGACAAGGGCGGTGCGCGACTTCGAGACCGTTCCCGTCAGCTTGCGCAGCGCCTGCGACATGAGCCGGGCCTGCAATCCCACATGGCTGTCGCCCATTTCGCCGTCGAGCTCGGCTTTGGGCACGAGCGCCGCCACCGAGTCGACTACCAGCACATCAATCGCCCCAGAGCGGACCAGAGCCTCGGTGATTTCAAGCGCCTGCTCACCGCTATCTGGCTGAGAAACCAGCAGGTTATCCACGTCCACACCCAGCTTCTTGGCGTACCCCGGATCGAGCGCGTGCTCGGCGTCCACAAACGCCGCCATGCCACCCTGGCGCTGCGCCTCCGCAATCACTTGCAGCGTGATGGTCGTCTTTCCGGAGGACTCGGGACCGAAGACCTCCGTGACACGGCCGCGGGGAATGCCGCCCACGCCCAGGGCGGC
Organism: Acidobacteriaceae bacterium; assembly: GCA_030041305.1. Lineage (GTDB taxonomy): Bacteria > Acidobacteriota > Terriglobia > Terriglobales > Acidobacteriaceae > Telmatobacter. The sequence continues at coordinate 36,210 of JASHOC010000080.1, read as the reverse complement.
GTCGAAGCTGATGGATCCGGTGGAGATCACCGCAATGGGCAACAAGGCCTCGCGGGAGCCAAGCCGCACAATCGACCCCTTCCCAAACTGTTTTTCGATTTGTGCAAGGGCAAGTTCTACGGCTTTGGCGCGTTCGTCCACAATGGGCATCGGCAGGGCTCCTTCAAACGCTCACCCCGCGCCTTTGGTTTTCTTCGCAGGAAACGGCGAGGGCTGAAATTGGATTTCCATCGGATTGTAGCAAAATGAGACGCGCTGAGACAGTAGATAAGAGCGAAAAAACGGAGAAGACTGCGAGGTCCGGTGTTCGCTGTCACAAACTCGAAAAAGCGCGGCCTTGCTTCATCAACGATTAACTGCGTCAAAAATCGATGCCGATCATCAACCTGGGAGCGATCGCCTTAGAGTTGCAGCTGATGAAGGATGTCCACCGAACCGATCGCTGGGTCGAACGGCATCGCGGGGAGCGATTCAGGATGGAGTGGCGGGACTTGGCGCTTCAAGCCGTGTACGCCCCAATGCGGCTTTCACGACCCGTCAGAGCGTCGCATTCCCGGTCCAGGGTCTCGTATTCGGGGTCGTGCTCCTTGCGGAACGCCCGGAAATCGGCTTCGCTGGCCCACCGGTCGATGGTGAGATACCCGCCCGGAACATAGGCGTCGCGGAGCAGCTCGGTTCCCAAATAGTTTGGCGATTTGCGGAAGAGCTGGGCCCACGCGCCTTCAGGACCATAAGCGGCCTCAAAACTGCCCATTTTGTCTTCGGCGATCTCGAACCGCCAAACCACGACGAACATCCACAGCCTCAATCCTGTCTATATCCTAGCGCACGCAGAAGGCGGCCCTTGCCGAGAAGGCAAGAGGCGCGACCGGGCAATGAACCTCTGCTCGCCCAAGGAAATCCCTAAGCCGGCCGGATGAAGGTCGCCTCAGGTTCCACTGACCTCCCTTTCCGTACCATGTCTTGGCACGCCGTCTCCATTTCGGGCGCATACTGGAAAGTGGGCTGTTTCTGGCGGGAAAGACTCTCTCCCCTTTGGGCTTCCTGCTCTCCGTACAGGCCTCATACAATTTGCAGGGGTAGATCGAAGTGGCCGCAGCTTCACTCGGCCCGACGGAGCGATGAACCAGGCGCTGGCAAAAGGGCCGCGCCGCACTTATCCGAGCGCCAGAGGCGCACTGTACATACAAGCGCAGACCTGAAAGACGGGTCTCTTGAGAGGGATTTATGAAAGCTGCCGCTCGCTATCCGGGCATCCGGGTCACTGCTAACGGGAACCAGTTAGTTTCGTATCACACCGAAACGCGCATCGCCGACGCCGGCGTTTTTTATCCGATTACGCCTTCCACCGAAGGCGGGGAGCTTTTCCAGCAAGCGTATGCCGAAGGTCATCTGAACGTCTTCGGGGGCAATACGCTGGCCATCGAGGCCGAGGGCGAGCACGCGGCCCAGGGCGGCGCCATCGCTCACTCGGTGTGCGGCAAGCGTGTGGTGAACTTCACCTCCGGGCAGGGAGTTGTGTACGGTGTGGAGCAGTACTACCATGCTCCGGGCAAAGCTTCGACCATGGTGCTGGAAGTCGGCGCCCGCGCGCTCACCAAGCACGCCCTCAACGTACACTGCGGCCACGATGACATTTACGGCGCGCTCGACACCGGCTGGATCATGCTGTTCGGCAAAGACGCGCAGCAGGCCGCCGACCAGGCGCTCATCCTGCGCCGGGTGACGGAATTGAGCCTGACGCCGGGCATGAACATCATGGACGGCTTCCTGACCACCCACCTGGAGCGCACCTTCTACAAGCACGAGTCGGAGCTGATCCGCGAGTATCTGGGCGCGCCCGACGACGTCATTGAGTGCCCCACCGAGGCGCAGCGCACGCTCTTCGGACCCACCCGTCGCCGCGTGCCGAAGATGATGGATTTGACCAACCCCATGATGCTGGGACCGGTGCAGAACCAGGAGCACTACATGCAGGGCGTGGTGGCCCGGCGCAACAACTTCGCTGAGCCGATTCTGGGCTTCCTGGAAGACGCATACGAGAAATTCGCCGCGCTGACCGGCCGGCGCTATGGGCTGGTGAGCGAATACAAGACCGGGGCCCCCACGGACAGTTCTTCGTCCGTGGGGTGGAAGACCGAGGACGCCGACACGGTTTTCGTTTCGCTTGGTTCGGCGGCGGAAAATATCGAGGCCGCCGTGGACTATTTGCGCGAAACACGCGGGTCGAGCGTGGGCTCGATTCACGTCAACGTGATCCGCCCTTTCCCTGAGGCGGCCATTGTCAACGCGCTTAAGGGCAAGAAGAACGTCATCATTCTCGAGCGAACCGATGAAGCGCTGGCCGGCGACAATCCCTTGGGCCGTGATATTCGCACTGCGTTTTCGAAAGCCGTTCAGGGCGCCAGCGGACTGCCGACGATTACCCTCGAAGAAGTTCCCCGGTTCTTCGGCGGAAGCTACGGACTGGGCTCGCGGGACTTCCGGCCCGAGCACGTCATCGGAGCATTCGAATTCGCCACTGCCGGCCGCGCCCGCACCGACGGCAAAACCGCAGCCGATGGAACGACTTTCTTTGTCCTCGGCGTCGAGCACCCCTATTCCGTCATCGCCGACGAAACGCCGTCGCTGTTGCCCGAAGGCGCGGTTGCGGTGCGCTTCCACTCCATCGGCGGGTGGGGCGCCATCACCACCGGCAAGAACCTGGGCGCCATTCTCGGCGATCTCAATGACCTCCTCTTCGAGCGCGACCACCTCACCGACGAATTGGGCAATCCCAAGGAAGTGATCCACGTCAGCGCCAATCCGAAATATGGCTCGGAGAAAAAAGGCGCGCCGACCAGCTATTTCCTCGTCGCAGCCAAGGAGCGCATCCGCGTCAACTGCGATCTGCGCCACGTGACGTGTGTGCTCTGTTGCGACCCGAAGGCCTTTACGCACACCAACCCGCTCGACGGCATTCAGGAGGGCGGCAGCCTGGTGTGGGAGTCGGACGTGGACGGCGAGCGCGCCTGGGAGAATCTGCCGCTTTGGGCTCGCCGGCAGATCATCCAGAAAAAGATCCGCGTCTTCACGCTGCCCGGCTTCGATATCGCCCGCAAAGCCACTGACCGCGCCGATCTGCAACTGCGCATGCAGGGCAACGCCTTTTTGGGCGCATTCTTCGCGGTTAGCAACCTGCTCGAAGAATTCGGGATCACGCAGGAGCAGTATCGCAACGTCGTCCACAAGCAGTATGTGAAGAAGTTCGGCCGCATGGGCGAAGCCGTAGTGCAGTCGAACATGGAAGTGATGCTGCAGGGTTATGACCGCGTGAAAGAGATTGCGATCGGCGAGTTGGCGGCGGCCGATCATTCTACGCTGCGCGGTCAGGCGCTCCTGCCCATCCTTGAACCTGTTCCCGCCTTTGCGGAAGCGGGCTCCTGCGGCATCGGTCGGCGCTCCACGCCGCTTCCGGCCGGCCAGGACGCGAGGCCGCCGATTGCGACCATTTCCGCCTTCGATGCGGAGTTTCGCTCCCACTTCGGCTACAACCAGCCGGCTACGCCGCTGGCCGCGATGGGCGTGATCGCCGCGGCCACCGGCGATACGGCGTCCAAATACGTGGCGCGGCGGGAAACGCCGCTCTACATTCCTGAAAACTGCACGCAGTGCATGGAGTGCATCTCCGTGTGCCCGGATACGGCTCTCCCCAACTGCTCGCAGGACCTGAGCATCATTCTCTCCACGGCCGTCTCGCGCTATGTCTCTGATACCGGCGAACGCAGAAAGATGCTGGAGAAGCTGCCGGAGATCGAGAAGCTTACCCGCCAGCGGATGGTGGCGGAGATGAAAACGGGAACGGCGCTTCCCTCGATCATTCGCGAAGTGACGGAGTCGGTCGACGGCTTTTCACCCGAAGCCAAGGCGCAGTTTTACGCCATCATCGACAAGGTGCCGATGGCGTATCAAAAGACGAACGCGATCTTCTCGACGCCGGAGCGCAAACAGCCCGGCTCAGGCGGCGTCTTTTCCATCTTTGTCAGCGATTTGTGCAAGGGCTGCGCGGCCTGTGTAACCGCCTGCGGCGAGCACAACGCGCTCAGGATGGTGCAGGAGACCGAGGAGGTGAACGCCGAGCACGAGACCGGCACGGCGTTCCTTAACCTGCTGCCTGACACCAGGCAAAAGTATCTGGGCCTGTTTAACGCGGCCAACCCCACCGATTCGAAAACGGCTACGCTGCGCAACATGCTCATGGTGCGCACCAATTACGACGCGCTGGTGGCCGGCGACGGCGCCTGCGCCGGGTGCGGCGAAAAGTCTGTGCTGCGCTCCATTGCCGCCGTCACCGAGGCCTACATGCGGCCGGTCTTCCACGCCAAAAGCGACCGCTTCGTGGCCAAAGCGGGCGAACTCGAGAAGAACGGCGCGGCGCGACTCGCGGCGCTCAAGGAAGCCAATCCGCAAGAATATGCGCGCATGCGCAAGGCCATTGCGCACCTCGTGATGAGCCTGGGCGGCGAAGACGATAAGGACACCCAGGCGCGCATCGCAGCGTACGAGGCCGAGCACGGCGCCATCACCGACGCCCAGCTCATCGAGGCCATCGCCGCGGTGCTGCTCACTGAAGCATTCAACCACAAGAACCTGCAGCCCATCGACGGCCGCCTGGCCAACGGCATGAGCGTCATGGCCATGGCCGCGCACACCGGCTGCAACACCGTCTACGGCTCGACCTCGCCAAACAACCCGCATCCCTACCCGTGGATGAATTCGCTCTTCCAGGATGGCGTGACCATTGGCTGGCTGATGGGCGAAAGCTTCATCGTGGATCATGGCCGGCGCTCGGTCGTTCCGGAGCGGCTGGCCGACATGCTGCTCTTCCGCGATTCTGCCATCACTGAAGAGGAGTACTACAACTTTACGCACTTTACCGACGCGCTGATGACCGACCAGGAAATCATCGAACTGCCCAAGGTATGGGTGGTGGGCGGCGACGGCGGCATCGGCGACATCGGCTACCAGAACACCTCCAAGGTGATTCTGCAGAACCGGCCTAACGTGAAAGTGGTCATGCTCGATACGCAGGTCTACTCAAACACCGGCGGCCAGAACTCCGACTCGACGCCCATGCTCGGCGGCAACGACATGAACGTCTTCGGCGCCGCCACGCAGGGCAAGAACACCGAGAAGAAGACGGTGGCCGAAACCTTCCTCGCCGGCCACGGTTCGCCGTTCGTGGCGCAAGTCTCCATGGCCAACGCCCCCAAGCTCTACCGGGCGATTCTCGATGGGCTGGAGTATCGCGGCACGATGTTCCTGCAGGCGTTCACCACCTGCCAGCCGGAGCACGGCGTGCCCGACGACATGGCGCTCTTCCAGGCGCAGCGCGTACGCGACTCGCGCGGCGCGCCGGAGTTTGTCTTCGATCCGCGCAAGGGCGAGAGCTACCAGGAATCGCTCGACATCAAGGGCAACCCCTCGATCGATCTCGACTGGTACGAGACCAAAGACAAGAACACCGGCGAGACGCGCCGTTACACGGTAGCCCACTGGTGCACCACCGAAGCGCGCTTCAGAAATCATCTGAAGAAGATCAAGCCGGAACCGGCGGCGAAGATGATTTCCCTCGATAACATGCTGGTGCGCATCACGCAGCAGGATGTGGTCTACCGCCGCTATCTCGATCCCAAGCACCGCTCCTTCATTCCCGACTTCGGCGTGTACATCACGTTCGAGGAAAACGGCAAAACCGAGTACCGCGCGCTCTCGCGGCAATTGGTCATGTTCTGCGTGGAGCGGCGTAAAGCGTGGCGCATGCTGCAATCGAAAGCCGGCGTTAAAAACCGCGAGTACGAAGCGCAAAAAGCCATCCTGGCCGAAGTCGATGCGGGCAAGCTGCCGCTGGACGAGTTCTTCGCCCACGCACACGAACTGCTGGCCGAGCGGCTGGGCAACGCGGTGCTGGCCAAGGCGTAAATCAGATCTTGCCGAACCACTCGGGAGAAATGTTGATTTCCTCGACAAGCTTATAGCGGTTCTCCAATTGGTGTAGAGCAGAACCTCGAACGTTGAGTGGCGTTTTTCCCAAGAAAACGCCACCCGGCACGCCCCTCAAAACTTCACGGGAATTGGAGAACCGCCGTAAACATACGCCCGTGGCATGCCTCGCGCCGCAAGCGTCCGAAGATCGCAGCATTTCCGCGCGCAGCCTGAACTACACCACCACCAGCTTCGCCTTGCCTCTGCCCCGCGCCACAAAATGCTCCGCCCTCCAGGCAATGGCGAGCGGCTCGCGGCTGAGCAGCTTGCGGATCTGGCCGCGCGCATGGTCGGCCCACGGGCCGCTTTGGTCGATCTTCACGTAGGCCTGCCAATGGCGCAGCGCCGGCCGATATTGCCCCGTGCGCTCATACGCCAGCGCCAGGTTATAGTGGGCGTCGGCGTAGCTGGGCGCCAGCGTAACCGCCTTCCGGTAGGCGGCAATCGACTCGTCCAGCCGCTCCACTTCGTCGAGCACATTCCCCAAGTCGAAATACGCCAGCGCATACGCGGGATCGGCCTCGATGGCGCGGCGGTAGAACCGTTCCGACCGGACAAAGTCGCGCAGGTGAAAATGCAAGGTGCCCAGATTGATGCAGGCCGCAGCATGCGCCGGCTCGAGCGCTAGGATTTGCTCGTAGAGCTTGAGGGCGCGCCGTCGGTTGCCGCATTCCTCAGCTTCAACCGCAGCCAGAAACATTCCCTCAACGCTGCGCCGGCTGCCGCCGCGACGCGGGCCTGGCGGCGCCGGCCTCGCCAGAATCTTCTCGGGCGCGATCGGGCGGTCGATCCGGTCCGCGCGCTCGAAATCGAAGAGCAACTGGCGGCGGATGGGGTCCACCATGGCGCCGCGGTGCCGAAAGGCCAGCCGCGCTCCGGTGCGTACCACGCAGGCCTCGAGCAGCGGATTCGTCATTCCGGAAACGGCTTTCATGGCCTGGATCGACTGCCGGATCGAAGCCGCGGAGATCGCTTCTTCGCGCAGCGCGCGCAAAGTGCGCAACTGACCTAAATCGCGAAACGTGTAACTCCGCAGGTGGGGAATCAATCCGGCGCGTTCCCACCCCTGCAACTGGCGGGAGCCGATCTCGAGGATCCGCAAGACATCCTGCCGGCTATAGCTGGCCACTCTTCGGTGCTCCTGTCTTGCCCGTTCAAACGTACGGTGGAACAGTTACCGTGCAACCGCTCTTATTGGGATTATGCCAACTGTTCGCGTGGATAAGCCGGTGCGAATTCACGCCGCGCGCAAAAACTCGTGGATAACAGGCGCCTCTTTTGGTTCTCCCGGCGAGATCGGGCGCCGCACTCGAAACCCATCCCTCATCTCCCGGAACAGGACGTCAATTTCGTCTTAGGAATATTTTCCGGAGTTCGGTTGCGTTATCCGCAATTTAAGGGGTACATTAGGAATAATCACCACACAGCAAAACCGATGGCGGGGCCCCTCATTCTGGCGAATTTTCTTTTCGCGCTCACCGACGAATTGCCTTTACGCTTTGTGAGCGAAGGCGCGCCCGCGCTCCTGGGCTTTAGCCGTGAGGCGTTCCTCGCGTCACGAGTGCGGCTGAAGGGCCTTGTTCACCCCGGCGACGCCGAAATCGCCCAGGTCCTCTTTTCAGCCGATACAGAAAGCCCATCGGGAGCCTTCAACATCCGGCTGCGCCACGCCGACGGCCGCATTCGCTGTTTTAAAGCTCGCTACACCCGTATCCAGCCCCGGAAGAACGATCGCGAGCCGCTGCTCAAGCTCACTCTGCGCGACGCACGGCAGATTCGTGAGCCGGGGGACCGGTCGCTCGCGGCCAGCTTCAAATCTCTCATCGAACGGACCCGGGATTATGTTTGCGTCAAGAACCGCAACCACGTCATTCTCGCCGCCAGTCGCGCCTTCGCCGGCTTGACCCAATCCGCGCGGGAGCCGGAAGAAATGCTGGGCAGAACCGGCTACGATTTGTTTCCAGAGGCCATTGCGGATGCCTCGTACCGCCTCGAGAAGCAGGCCTTTTCTGACGAACGTCGCACCAGCGAAATCCTCCAGTTGCCGGGACAGGATGGGTCCATGCGTTGGATCGACACCCGGAATTATCCCGTCAATCGCTCCGACGGCTCGGTGGGTGGCGTCATTCTTTTTGCCGAGGACATCGCTCGCCAGAAACAAACTGAGGAGCGGCTCCGTCTCGCGGCCAGCGTCTTTACGCACGCCAGCGAAGGCATCGTGCTCACCGATCCCAACGGAACGATACTCGATGTCAACGACGCCTTTACCCGCATTACCGGCTACCGCCGCGCCGAGGCCATCGGGCAGAACCCGCGGCTGCTCAAATCCGGCCTGCAAAGCCGTGAGTTCTACGAGAACATGTGGGGGTCCTTGCTCCGCGACGGCCACTGGTCCGGCGAGATCTGGAACCGCACCAAAGATGGCGTCATTTACGCCGAGATGCTCAGCGTCAACGCCATCCGGGACGCGGCAGGCAACACGGCGCAGTACGTGGCCATGTTTTCCGACATCACCGAGCGCAAGGAGCACGAGCGGCAACTCGAACGCCTCGCTCATCACGACGCGCTCACCGGCTTGCCCAATCGCGTCCTGCTCGCCGACCGGCTGAGCCAGGCCATGGCCCAGACGCGGCGGCACGGAGAGGTCCTCGCGGTGGCCTTTCTCGATCTCGACGGGTTTAAGGAAGTGAACGACCGCTACGGGCACGAATGCGGCGACTGGTTGCTTACCGCTGTTTCCGCGCGGATGAAATCGGCGTTGCGCGAACAAGACACCCTCGCCCGTTTGGGCGGCGACGAGTTTGTAGCTGTGTTGCTGGATTTGCCTGACCGCAAGTCCGCCGATCCGGTGCTTCACCGTCTGCTTCAAGCGGCCGCCGGGGAGGTTTCGCTTGACGGCTGGACCATTCGAGTCACAGCCAGCGCAGGCGTGGCGCTCTATCCATCGCAGGATGAGGCCGATGCCGACCTGCTCCTGCGCCAGGCCGGCCAGGCGATGTACCAGGCCAAACTCGCTGGCCGCAATCGGTTCCAGTACTTCGATCCCAATCACGACGTGATGGTGCGCGGCCGCCACGAGAACCTGGAACGCATCCGCCAGGGTCTTGCCACGGGAGAATTCGTGCTGTACTACCAGCCCATTGTGAATATGCGCACTAATCAGGTGATGGGCGCTGAGGCTCTCATTCGCTGGCGACATCCTCAGCGCGGTCTGCTCCCGCCAGGGATGTTCTTGCCGGTAATCGAGGGGCATCCTTTGTCGGTGGAACTGGGCGAATGGGTAATCGACAGCGCACTCACCCAAATGGAGGCCTGGCGCGCCGCCGGCCTCGAACTCGCCGTGAGCGTCAACGTGGGCGCCTTCGAGCTGCAACAGGCGAGCTTCGTCAACCGTCTGCGCGCTTTGTTGGCGGCGCACCCTGAAGCGACGCCTGGGTGTCTGGACATTGAAGTACTGGAAACCAGCGCGCTCGGTGACATTGTTCAAACCTCGAAAGTGTTGGAAGCCTGCCATGAGATGGGGGTCTCGTTTGCGTTGGACGATTTCGGCGCCGGCTATTCGTCCCTGACCTATCTGCAGCGGTTGCCAGTCAACGTGCTCAAAATCGACCAAAGCTTTGTCCGCGATATGATCGAGGAGCCGGAAAACCTGGCCATCCTCGAAGCCGTGCTGGGACTGGCCGGGGCCTTTCGCCGCAAAGTGATCGCCGAAGGCGTGGAGACTGCCGACCACGGACTGATGCTGCTGCAATTGGGCTGCGAGCTGGCCCAGGGCTATGGAATCGCCCGTCCCATGCCGGGCGGCGAATTTCCTGGCTGGGTGGCCAGATGGCGCTCCGATCCCCGCTGGGCCGCCGCTCCTCCCGTCAACGCCGGCAACCGCTCGCTGCTCTTCGCCTGCGTCGAGCATCGCGCCTGGCTAGCCGCCTTTGAAGCCTACCTCAAAGGCAAGCGGAGGAATCCGCCTTCCCTCGATCCGGGCGAATGCCGGTTCAACGCCTGGCTCGAAGCGGAAATGAAAGCCGGCCGTAGCTATTTGCCCACTTTCCAGGCCATCCAAACCCTGCATCGCCAGCTTCATTCCCTGGCTGCGGACATTCTCGCGGCGCAACGTGACGGACCCTGCGCGAAGAGCCTGGAGCGGCTGCCGGACCTGCATTGCCTTCGCGACGAGCTTTTCGAGCATTTGGCGGTCTTCAATTAGTCCCTGTCCATCGAAATTCTCACATTTTGCGCACAGCATTTTTCACGATATGCTTCGTAACCGGTGTTCCTGGGCGCTTTCAGCGTTTTTCGGGAAGCCCAAACTTTGCCCAAACGCCTACTTTCTTGTTCCCTCGTTCCCTCGGTCCCTTGTTCCCCGATCTTTGGTTCCGGCTACGCCGGGTTAGGACGCGCTGCCGCTGCCGGACTATAGCGGTTCTCCAATTGGTGTAGAGCAGAACCTCGAACGTTGAGTGGCGTTTTTCCCAAGAAAACGCCACCTGGCACGCCCCTCAAAACTCCACGGGAATTGGAGAACCGCCGTAACTCCGCTTGCTCTCAGTATCCCACCAGCTCGGTTTGCGCGCGGTCCAGATCCTCGGGCACGCCGATGTCGAGGAAAAACCCCTCCACTTCATACGCGGCGGGAACAACGCGGTCGATTTCCGGAGCCAGAAAATCCCTCTCGAATGAGAACTTCTCCGGCAAATTTGCGGGCCAGGCGAGGTCCGTCTGGAGAACATAAGCGCCGGCGTTGATCCACCCCGGCCCCGTGCGGCCTTTTTCCTCGAAATTCACCACGCGGCCGGCCTCGACGACCACCCCGCCATAGCGGGCGATATCCTCTTGGCGCGCCACGGCCATGGTCAGTGCGGCGCCCGCACCGGCATGAATGCGCATCATGGCGGCGTAGTCCGCGTCGAGAAAGGTGTCTCCGTTCAACACCAGGGCAACATCATCCCTGGTTTGCCGCAGGGCGAAGCGGATGGCGCCCCCCGTGCCAAGCGGGGCCTCCTCGACAGCGTAATCCACTTTCATTCCGCGAAACGACGCGCCAAAATAATCCTGAATGACTCCGCGCAGATGACCCACCGAAAGCAAAACCCGACCGCAGCCGGCGCGTGCAACCTGGTTGAGAAGAATCTCGAGAAATGGCCTCCCGGCCACCGGCGCCATGGCCTTGGGGACTCCGCTCAGCCGCGCCGCCAGCCGCGTTCCCAGCCCTCCGGCCAGAACGATGGCCTCCACTCGGGCTATCTCGCAACCACGGCCGGCGTCTCGACGGGCGCAGCCTGTTCGCGGCCGAAATAGTCGCGCTCGACCAGCATGCAGAAAATGTGTTCCAGCGCCAGGTGCGCTTCCTGAATGTGCATGGTCACGTTCGAAGGGATCCGGAGGCAATAGTCGCAGAGTGGAGGCATGGCGCCGCCGGTCTTTCCAGTCAGGCCGACGGTCACAATGCCCCGCTCGCGGCATAATTCGAGGGCGCGGAGCACGTTGGGCGATCGGCCCGAAGTGGAAATGCCCACGAAAACGTCGCCCGGCAGCCCCAGCGCCTCGATCTGGCGGGCAAAGACGCGCTCGTAGCCGTAATCGTTGCCGATCGCGGTCAGAATCGAAGTGTCGGTGGTCAGCGCCACGGCCCGCATCGCCGGCCGGTCTTCCACCAGACGACTAACAAACTCGGCCACCAGATGCTGCGCGTCGGCTGCGCTGCCGCCGTTGCCCGCCACCATCAGTTTGCGGCCCGCCTTCAAAGCCTCCGCGGTGGCCGCCGCGGCCGCGGCCAGCGTGGCGTGCAAACCCGCGTCGCCCGCCACCTGTTCCAAAACCGCCAACCCTTCCGCCAGCTGTCCCCGCACAATATTCACGGAACTCTCCATGCCTGCACCCCTCCCGCAGTGAAGTGACATCCATAGGCTCTGCCGCCATCGTGGCTGGCGCGCAACGCCTCGGCAACCCTTTCCTTTTCGATCGGCTCGGCGAGAAACATCATAAATCCACCGCCGCCCGCTCCGGAGATTTTCGCGCAATAGGCTCCCGCCCCCAGCGCGCAGGCGTATAACCGCTCGATGTGCTCGTTCACGATCCGGCTGGCCATCCGCTTCTTCGACTCCCAACTGCCGCGCAGCACCTCGTGCAACTGGTGAAAATCGCCGCGCAACAGGCATTCCTTCATGCGAAAGGCCTCTTCTTTGATCGAGTGCATCGCCTCGAGCGCCGTCTCGTTCCGGTCGCGGACGTTGCGCGATTGCTCCTCGATGATCCCCGCTGAGGCGCGCGAGTTTCCCGTAAAATACAAGAGCAGCGACGCCTCCAACTCCGAAATCACCCAGTCCTTGATGCGCAGCGGGTTCACCAGCACGCGGCCGTTGCGCCCGAACTCCATGAAATTGAAGCCGCCGAAGGCCGCAGCGTAGTGGTCCTGTTTGCCGCCTTCAAATCCGGCTTCTTCGCGCTCGATCACAAACACGGTGTGGGCCAGTTCGTAGTCGCCTAGGGGCAAATTGAGCCACTCGACGTACGCGGCCAGCATGGCCACCACCAATGTGGACGAAGACCCCAGCCCCGAGCAGGCCGGCACATCCACACAGGTGCTCATGCGCAGGCTGAGGGGCTTGCCTCCGTTATAGCGCCGAACCACATGGTTGTAAACGGCTTTGAAGAGGTCCAGCCGTCCGTCCCCGGCCAGTTCCGGCGCGGCGGGATACTGCGCGGCCTGGTGCAAATCGGCAGAGAAAAATTCCACCTTTCCCGTGTCCAGCGGCTCGAGGCCGGCGTAGGCGTAGTAATCGATGGTCGCGTTCAGAATCGCGCCCCCGAACTCATCGCAGTAAGGGGAAACGTCCGTGCCGCCTCCGGCCAGCCCAAGCCGCAACGGCGCTCTGGAGCGGATCAACATGAGTTTCGCTTCGCCGAACCGAAACCAGAGAAGGCGCCGCGCGCTTAAGTCGACGCGACCCCAAGGCCCCGGGTCCCCGGCCACAGGCTTTCGTCGTTGGGGTGGCAAGGAGCGGCGACTCAGTTCAGGGTTCACCGGGACACGGCATCTCTGGTTTCGCCGTAAGCCGGTATTATAGCGAAGCCGCGGAACGCCGGCGCCCGGTTCCGCGGCGCACATGGCTCCGTCCGCCCCGCTTTCATCAATGCTGGAGATGTTTCAGGAAGAAATCCGCCATGAAGTGATTGGCTTCGATCGCCTCAGGCAGCGCGGGATTGTGCCAGAAGGCGTGCGGCAGCCCGTCGAAAACGATGAGGTGCGCATCGACGCCCGCGTGCAGGGAGGCGCGCTCGAGGTTGACTGTCCCGCTCAGCAGCGCGTCGCGCTCGCTGGTGACAAAGAGCGTCGGCGGCAGCCCGTGCAGGTCAGCATAGATCGGCGAAAGCACTGGGTTCTTGGGATCGGTTTCGGCAACGTAATCGGGGTCGTGCGGAGCCGATGTGGGCGGGTCAAGATGACCGGAAAGACCGCGCAGCGCAAACAGGGCCTGCGAATCGCCATCGCGCGCAAAATCGCCCATGCCGCTGAAAATGCCCATCGCCGCCGGCATCGGCAGTCCGAGCTGCTTGAGCTTGACCCCGACCTCAGCCGTGAGAATCGCACCCGCCGAGGTTCCATAAATCACAACATGATCAGGTCGATAGGTCTTCAGCAGTTCCTTGTAAACAGCCACCGAATCGTCCACAGCGGCCGGGAAGGGATGCTCAGGCGCAAGACGGTAAAGTACGGCGACGACCTTGATCCCGGTGTAGGAGGCAATGGGAATACTCTCCGTGTAGGAGCCGGAGTCGGCGTTGAAGCCGCCGCCGTGGAGGTTGAGCAGCACCAGGCCGCCGTTCGCCTCCGGCTGCGGGTCAGGCGTGACAATGCGCACCGGGACCCCGGCCATCTTCGCCTCAACGATCTGGTTGGGGCAGATTTTGCTCCAGTCCACGCGCGCCTGCGCCGTGTAGGCGTCCGTGGAGGCGCGGCGCTCGGCCAGGGTTTGCGGTGGTTCCTCGTCGGGCATGGGTCGCGCCAGGGATTGCCGCGCCTGCGGGCTGAGGGTCTGGGGCAGCGGGACCACCCGGGTCACATGCGCCGTGCCCTGCGCGTCGATGTAGCTGGTGTCGCGATCCGGCGCCTGGGCCGCGGTGGTCGGCGCTGATTGCTGCGCAGCCCGCGCCGAAGGAAGCAGCAACGCGAACAAAGCGGCGCAACAGAGGGTGCGATTGGGCGAGAAATTCATCGTTACGGCTCCTGACAGAAATTTCGGACCCGTCCCGCCATGAGCACTTCTCCCTCTGCCTTACGCCGAAGCCGGAAGCTCAAGTGGCGATTCCCTTCAAGAATCGCCACCTTCGATTGAGATTGCAAGGGCTATTTGTAAAGACGAAGTGCTCCTGGCAGGCGTGGAACCCGTCCACCACAGCAGAACAGCGGCGAGTCGATTCCGATTATAGCGGTTCTCCAATTGGTGTAGAGCAGAACCTCGAACGTTGAGTGGCGTTTTTCCCAAGAAAACGCCACCTGGCACGCTCCTCAAAACTCCACGGGAATTGGAGAACCGCCGTAGACGCCAGAGAGGCCACGGAGGGCCGCGAAGACTGGTCAAGCCACCAAAGAAGGCGAAGGGTGTTTGATGCCGGCGCAAGACCTTCCACGAAGGGGGCGTGTCCGCCGCCCTTCGTGGAATACGTTTTCAGATTGGATATTACTGCGGTAAAAGAAGAAGGTCCGCTTCCAGCAGCTTTTCCGTCAGCCGGTCGAGCGCTTTGGAAAATTTGTTGGAGATGGTTTTAGAGCACATGCCCAACATGGCGGCGGTTTCCTCGTGCGTGTACTCCTGGATCGCGATCCGGCTGAGGATCATTCGATCGAACGCGCCAAGCTGGTTGACACATCTTTCGATGTCAAGCACAAAGATCACGGCGTCTTCGAAAGTGCGAACCGTACGGCTCGAAGCCCATCCCCGAGCCACTGGCTGGCCAAGGATGGACGGCGCCCTGCCCACCTGCATGGAAGCATACAGATAACGCTGTAACATGCGTTCCGTGTGCTTCCTGTAAAAGGCTAGGCTGATGGCTGGTCCGGGCAAGGCCTCCGCCGGCGCCTCGAACTCAGGCTGCGCGGCGGGTTCGCACTCCCACGCGCGCTCTTCCATCTGCCAGGCGGCCTGTGCTGCGCCCGTGCTCCACAATGTAGGCAACTGCAACGCCGCGCTCATTGGGCGCCTCCAGGAACCTCGGCGACCGCCCAGACCCTAACCAGTGGTTGGTTAATGAGCAGTTTACGGCTTGGCCGTCCCCGCACCTTGCGGCTTTGCGGCGAGGGAAATTCCTCCAGCCTCGTTTGGCATTCTCTACAGTAAACGTTCCCGAGATTCTGGGTCCGGTACCAAAGGCAACCACATCCTTCACAAACTTTCAATTGCACGCGCACTTCCATGTCCGATTTCTCCATTTTTCTTCTTTTTGCCCGTAGGAGGGTTTTGCTGCGGTGTCTCCTCGGCCTCATCAAAACGAAATTTGGCGGCTCGGGCTTCTCATGTCCCGATCGGGCCGCCTGTGTTCTCCTGTCTCGTGTCATGAAAACAGCGCGCAGATCCTGGAAATATTCCCGCCGGCCTGCTCCGTGACGCGAATTCGCGCCCCCAGGAATGGGAAGGCCGGAGCTAACGCGAAACCAGAGAGGTCTGCGACGCAGTATCTCTGACTTCGCCGAAAATGCTCCGGCCAAGTTTCAAATCCTACCACTCAGAGACAGCTTTGCGGCTGCTCCAGCTTCCGGACAATGAAGCAGTTCCCTGAAAATCCACAGGTCAATGCGTGAAAAAGTAAACCTAATCTAGGGATTTCGTTCTTAAACGTCAATGTATTCTGGCGCTTTTCCGGCGTCGCGCTTTTCAATCCATGGATAAGCGCTCAAAATGAAGGCCATTCAGCCGTTGCAGTTTGCTAAGAGAAAACAGAGCGTCGCCATTCCTATTGCCGGTGGCGAACGATTCACAGATGAATTTCACCCAGATGCACGAGCGCCTCCGCCTGGAAATGCTGCGCAGAATTCAGCGCGGGACTCTCAGCGTCTCGTTGCTTGCCCGCCAGACCGGATTTGGACAGGCGCATCTCTCCAATTTTCTGCATGGCCGCCGCCAGCTCTCCCTCGAGGCCATGGACCGCATCCTTGCCGCCCAACGCCTCACTGCGGCCGACCTTCTGCCCGCCTTGGACGCCGTGGCGCCGTCCACGGACGAGGACAGCGATCTGGTTCCCGTCGTTTCTCATCCCGCGGCGCTCTTCGAGCCCTTCATCCGGCCCTCGGCGGTTCAATTTCTGCTTCATCTGCCCGCCGGCTCCCTGCAGTCGGTGCGGCCGCGGGCTTCGCAATCGCGCCGCGCCTGGCAGCGCTTTGTCGCTGTGCGCATTCCCTCGCCCGACGCCAAGGCAATGGAGCCCCTGGTGCAGGCTGAAGCCCTTGCCATCATCGACCGCCACTATATTTCTCTGCTTGCCTACCGGCCCAACCAGCCCAGCCTGTACGCCGTGCGTCACGGCGCCCATTTGCGCCTGCGCTACGTGGATTTTGTTTCCAGCCGCCTCGTCCTGCGGCCGCTGAATTTGGCCTTTCCGGTGGAGCTGATCGAGATGAACCCCGCCGAGTCCCCCGGCGATCTACTCGCAGGCCGCGTCATCCTGATCTTGAATGAGCTTTGACGGGGAATGTTGGTGAGGCAAGTCCATTCCGCACCGGCGACGAGCCAACCATCCCATATCCTTCCACGCATACCGAACCAATGACTCATCCTGGCTGAGAATTTCACGCTCCGTGCTCCGATTCAGGAGTGTCGAAGCGCGTGTATTTAGAGACGAAGTTTAGGTGAACCACGCCCGTGGGGCCATTGCGCTGCTTGGCGATGAGGATCTCCGAGTCAGCCGCCTCCGACGTGGATTGTCCCTCGTCACGGTTGTAGTAAGCCTCGCGGTGAATAAACGCCACCACGTCGGCGTCCTGTTCGATCGAGCCCGACTCGCGCAGATCGCTCAGCATCGGCCGCTTGTCGTCGCCGCGCCGCTCGTTATTGCGGGAAAGCTGCGACAGGGCCAACACTGGAACGTCCAGTTCTTTAGCTAGTGCCTTCAGCCCCCGCGAAATCGCCGACACCTCCTGGGTCCGGTTCTCATAGCGCTTGCCCCCGGCTGAGGGCAGCGTAGCCGACATCAGTTGCAGGTAATCCACCACCACCAGATCCAACCTCCCCGCGCTTTGCCTAAGGCGGCGCGCCTTGGCGCGCATCTCGGCCAGCGAGATGCCCGCCGAGTCGTCAATAAAAATATGCGACTCGACCAACTGGCCAAGAGCTCTAGTTAGTTTTTGATGATCTTCGCGGGGAATAAAGCCGTCCTGCATCTTGCGCTGGTCGACCCAGGCTTGCGAGGCCAACATGCGGCGCAACAGCGACCCCTTATTCATTTCCAGGCTGAAGACTGCCACCACCGCTCCAGATTCGATTGCCGCATTTTCGGCGATATTGATGGCCAGAGCTGTCTTTCCCATCGACGGACGGGCGGCGATAATGATCAGTTCGCCCTTTTGCAGGCCTCTGGTCATCTTGTTTAGCGGCTTGAATCCCGTGGTCAAGCCCGTAACCTCGCGACTCTGTTTGTATAAATTGTCGATGGAGCCGAAGGACTCGCGCACAATTTGCTCGATCGGTTCAAGCCCCTTGGCGATGCCCTTCTCGCTCACTTCGAGCAGCTTGGCCTCGGCGTCGCCCAGCACCTCGAGCGCCGTTTCGCTCTGGTCCGCAGCGCGCGCGATGGCCGCCGAGCAAATGCCCATCAGCTTGCGCAGCAGGCTCTTGTCCTTCACGATGCGGATGTACTCTTCGATTACCGGCCGGCGAGGCAGGCCCTCGGTCAGCGAAGCCAGGTACGCGACCCCGCCCACCGCTTCAATCTCCTTGTACCGGGCCAGCTCCTCGGCCAGGGTGACGATATCGACCGCGCGCTGCGAGCTCATCAGCTCGGTCATGCGCTGGAAGATGCGCCGGTGTGAGTCGAGCGAGAAGTCGTCGTCGCCGAGCTTTTCCGCCGCCTCCGCGTGCGCGGCGTTGTCGAGCAGAATGGCGCCCAGGATAGTCCGCTCGGCGTCCACGTTTGCCGGCAGGCCTGCATCCAGGGTCAGATCGGGGATCGTCGCCATATCTCCAAATTTTAGGGTCAGACCCCGGTCGCGAGAAGCTGTGCAGAACCCCGTCAGTCACTGGAAACTTCGGAAAAACCCGTCACAAAGCCGCGGATCACAGGCCTCTCACGCACCGCTGCCGCCTCACCGCCCGGCTGCGGACACCCGCTTCCGCCCAAGCGCTTAATCCGGCTCGCTCCTGGCGCCGTTCATCCCCTGGAAGATCGCGTCATAATGCCCACTTTCGGCGGCGAAGCGCAGCCGCTTCACGTTCTCCACACAGATCTCCGCGGGCGTGGGCTGCTGCTTGAGGATTTCCATCACCTCGGGGATAAATTGGCCGAGCGGCATGGCGCGCGGATCGTCGGCGCCGTTCATCAGGTGCGTGGCCACATACGGCGGAATCAGTTCGAGCACTTCGATCTTCGTCGCCCGCAGCTGATAGCGCAGCGATTGCGTGTAGGAGTGAATCGCCGCCTTCGTCGCGCAGTACACAGGCGTCCACGTCAGGGGCACAAACGCCAGTCCCGACGACACGTTCATTATCGTGGCGCGGGGCCTTTTCTCGAGGTGGGCCAGCAGAGCCGCGGTCAGCCGGATCGGGCCCAGCAGATTGGTGGCCACTGTGGCCTCTGCGTCCGCCAAATCCGCATATTGCGCCAGCAGCTTTTCGGCGCGCATGATGCCGGCGTTGTTGATGAGCACATTCAGCGCCGGAAACTCGTCGACCGCCCGCGCCGTGAAACTGCGGATCGCCCCCCGGTCCTCCATATCGAGCGGCAGCCACTTCATCCCCGGATTCGCCGCTGCCGTTTCCTCCAGGGCCTGTTTGCGCCGCCCGGCAATCACCACCTGGTTGCCCAACTTATGAAATGCCTCGGCCAGCCCGCGGCCAATTCCCGAGCCGCCTCCGGTGATCAGGATTGTGTTTCCGCTAAGCTCCATGGGCTCTGGCTCCTCCCGCCATCATAATTGGGCAGGCTCTTCAGAAAGGCGTCCGGTTCAAGCTCACTTTGGATTTACCGCATAAAGCACTTGATAACTCCAAAGCCTACGTAGTTACCACCAAAGTACTATTGTTGGAGTAACCAATGGAAGGATATGGTAACTACAGAATCCAAGCAAAGACCAAGTCTTGCGGGCTGAATCCGGGGGGAGGAGGCCCGCTTTTTTCCGGGCTATTGAAGAGTCGGAATTCCTGTCTCTCATAACCCCAAGAAGGGCTGGATTTCGTAACAACTAAAGCAACCTTGCCGCGACAATCGGAAGAGATTTAGGGGAATCTCCGAGCACGACACCGACCCTGGCAAGGCGCGGGCGTCTTCACCAAGGGTACCCGCTTTCCAAGGCCCCGTTAGCCGCCCTCCTCGCAGCCTCCGGCTTTGAGCCAAATACCAAGACTAGAAGGCGTTCCGGGCGCTTCCCAGCAAACGCAGGCGCCCCGAGTCGAGCCGAGGTCCCGCCTTTAAGGCCTGGGGACACAAGCAGTCAGGGCGCTACCGTGCAATCGTCATTTGCGAAGTGCTCGACATGCTGAAGGTTTGGTTAGAGAGGTAACCCAGGGAAATCGAATACGAGTAGCTCACCGTACATTCTGCCCTGTAATATTCAATCACCTGTTGCGACGTTGACGCCATGGTCAGGGCGGAAGTGGGAAACAAAGGCATGATGAAATGGAATGAGTAGCTGACCTGGACTTTGACTAAACAGCCCTTGCTGTTTTGGGTGGCCGTGGTGTTGCACCCAGTGGAGGAACCGTCCACGGTTAACTGCGGCCAGCTCGGCGTTACCGTGAAATTGCTCGTGTTGAGGCCCGGCGCAGTAAGACCCCCCACAAACCGGCAAATCGACTGACATATTGAACGGGGGCCAAAGCTCCCGGGGATTTCAACAGAACCATCACCCCCGCTCCTTTCTATCCGGCAAATCTGCGAACATAGAAAATGTCTGCAAGTGTTCCGGGGAGCCCATCGGGAGGTTCCCGTGAAGGGACTCGCGATGCGGCGCGTGGCGCTTATCTACAATCCGGCATCCGGCCAGTATTCCGCCCGCCGGAACGTTGCTGTCGATGAAGCCTTGACGGTGTTTCGCGAGGCCGGAATCGAGGCCGAGGCCTACGAAACGGGCGAACCGGGCAGTGGCACGGCCCGCGCTGGCCAAGCCATCCGCGAGCGCTGCGACGCCGTTGTGGCCTGCGGTGGCGACGGCACCGTCCACGAGGTGGCCCAGACCCTGGTTGGGTCCGATGTGGCGTTGGGTGTGATTCCCCTGGGCACAGCCAACGCGCTGGCTGCAAATCTGGGCCTCATTGCGCCGCCGGCGAAAGTGGCGCGCACTTTGCTCCGCGCTAGGCCGGTCCGCGTTCCCGTCGGTCGCATTCACTACCACGACTGCGCCGGCAACCCCGCATCGCGCTACTTCGTCGTCGCCGCTGGCGTCGGGCCGGACGCCCTGCTCATGTCCCGCCTCGACGCCGGACTCAAGCGCCGCTTGGGCTATCTGCTTTATCTCATCGAAGCCGCCAAAATCTGGGCCACCGACCCGTTTCCGCTTTTTGAGGCCACCCTCGCCCTCAACGGCGCCGGCGCCAGGCGCGTCATCGAGGTTTCGCAGCTACTGGCGGTGCGCGTGCGCTCCTTCGGGGGCGCTCTGCGCCAACTCGTCCCCGGCGCCACGCTGCGCGACCGTTCCCTCCATCTGGTCGCTTTCGGCACCCGCAGCCGGCTGCAATATCTCAAGTTTCTCCTTGCCGTCGTCGCTGGTCGCCAGACCTTCAACGGCCACATTCAACTGCTCCAAACCGAGGCCGTCCAGTGCCGTCCCCGCAACGGTTCACGGGAGACCATGTTCGTGGAGGCCGATGGCGAGGTGCTCGGGTCCCTGCCGGTCACCATCGAGGTGGTTCCTCAATCCCTTACCCTGCTCATCCCGCCCGGCGCGGAGCCGTGAATCCGCGCTCAATCGATTCGCCCCTTGCGGATTCCCTCCTCGCGAACAGTTCCCCCTCCCCGCGCGTCTTTCCCCGCATGGAAGCGCGCTCCATGCGAAGCCCCACGCGACGCCCCATGCGAAGCTCGATGCGTAGCCCGACGCGTAGCTCGAAATGTAAACTGACGCTAAGGTTCTCGTCCTTTGTCCTGCTCACCTGCTCGGCCGTCTTGGCCGCGCAGACCACCTCTGTTCCCACCGCGCTGCCGAGCCAACCATTCTCGATCAGGAACACGTGGTTCATTGGTGGAGTGGGCGATTGGGATTACCTCGCCCTCGATCCCCAGGCCGGCCGGCTTTACATTGCGCATGCCGCTGCCGTGCAGGTGGTCGACGTGGAAACCGGCGCGCTCCTGGGTGAAATCGGGGATTTTGGCGACACCCGGGACATCGCGCTCGACCCCCACGGCGGCTACGGCTTTGTGAGTGACGCCGCGCGCGCCCAGGTGACCATCTTCGATCGCGAATCGCTCCAGGCGGCGGCCAAAATCCCCACCGATCCTAACCCCCACGCCTTGATCTTCGATCCGCAGACGCGGTTGCTGTTTGCCGTGTGCGCCCGGCCGCCTTCAGCGCCGGCGAGCGGCGGGAGCAGCCAGGCGGGCGCTCCGCCGGCGCAGCCCGACGACGTGTCTTCCCTCACCGTCATTGATCCGGCGACTCGGAGCGTGATGGGTCGGATCCTATTGCCCGGCATGCTGGGCTTTGCGCGCGCCGCCGGAAATGGGCAGGTGTTCATCGACGTGACCGACCGCAACGCCATTCTCCGCATCGATGCTTCATCGGTAGAAACACTGCTGCGCGGCGCGATGAGCACGCAAGCAAGCGCAAAAACTGCGGCGGATTCCGCCAAGGAGAGCAGCAATCCGGCAAATTGGCCAACCCTCGACTGGACGGGCAGAAACCAATCGGGCGCGGCTGCTGGGCATTTTCGCCTGTTTTCGCTGGGCGCCGCCTGCGAGAAACCAACAGGCCTGGCCGTCGACGGAACGGATATGCGCCTTTTCGCCACCTGCGCGAACATGACCATGGTGGTGGTGAACGCAGAAACCGGCGACCTGGTGACGACCCTGCCGGTTGGGCCGGGAGCGGACGCCGTCGGCTACGACCCCAATCGCGGGCAAATTTTCGTGGCCAATGGCGGCGGCGACGGCAGCCTGACCATCATCCGTCGCGACGTGACCGACACCTACGCCGTCGTCCAAACCCTGCCCACGCGCCGCCAAGCGCGAACTCTTGCTGTCGATTCGGAGAGCGGCGATGTCTTCCTGGTGACGGACTACACCGGCGCCGACCGTAACCTTTCGGGAGGGTTCGGGGCGCTGAAGATGGCGCCGGTGGAGGGTAGCTTTCAGGTGTTGGAAATCGGAACCTGAAAGGTCAACCTGGGGCGGAAGTAGCCCCGTGTTCGCGGGTTGTCCTTCCACACCCCTTTCGTCGCGCGGCTCGCTGAGGGGCCCCACCGAACACGCGGGTGGCCTCCATTGATCCGCAGGCGCCCCGCGCCGGAGTGTGCGAGTACCCTACATTAACCCGCTTTGGCCGTCTCTGCGGTTGCAGCCACCGCCACCGGCTTCACGTCGGGCTTGCGGATATCGATTCCGCCCTTGAAATAGGCGCCATCCTCGATGCTGATCCGCGCCGCCGCCACGTCGCCGTTCAGCGCGCCCTCGGCGCGGATGTCCACGCGATCGGTGGCCGAGATATTGCCGCGAATCTTGCCCAGGATCACCACTTCGCGCGCGGTGATGTTGGCCGCCACTTGGCCGTTGCGCCCCACGGTGACGCGGTTTCCGGGAAGGTTGATGCTGCCTTCGATCTTGCCGTCGACAAGCAGCGACTCGGAACCGGAAATCTCGCCCTTGATGAACAAGCCTTTGCCAATCGTGGCCTGCTCGTTGCTCGCCGCCTGCTGGACGCGCGCCGGCGGCTCAGGGGCTGGCGGTGGCGCGGCCGGACGCGGCGGCGGCTCCGGCGTCGGGTTGTTGTTGGTGTTCACTGTTCCTGTTCCTGTCGTCTGGGTGGGTTTCCACATAGCGCTCAAGGTAGTTCCTCTTCTGTCCCTCGGGACGGGGGGATGGCCAAGGCAAAGGCCGATGGATCAAGCCCCAAATATACGAAATTCTGCGAACCGCCCCGCCCGGGGGCTGCTTTCGGCGGTCAAGTTCGGCGGGTCGCGGGCGCGAATCGTACCCCACCCTCCGCCGGAAAGATTGCTGTTATCCGCTATTCTAACGGAAACCGCCGCTAGAACGAATCCGTTACCGCGGATGCATTTCATCCGCCAACTGTGACCATACCACGAGGCGGTCCATTGCTTTGTGCCGTCAGGCGGTCCTGGGGGATAGGCGATAGCGAGGCAAGCCCATGCGCATCGAATGCGTGTAGGATGACTGGCCGTAACCTATGACCGATCATGAACTGGTCGCGTGGATCTCCCGCTCTCCGGGCGGCAAAACCGGTTACAAACAACTCGTCCGCGAGCTGGGCATGGGCGGCGGACGGGAGCGGCGCTTGCTCCTCGAGCAGCTTGCGCGGCTGGTGGCGCGCGGCGAGTTGGTCCAGCTCAACCGCGAACAGTGGAGCACGGCGCGCGCAGCCGCAGGCCGCAACAACCTCGTCTCCGGCCGCTTGGACCTGCATCGCGAAGGCTTCGGCTTTGTGCGCCCGGCCGCACCCCGGTCCGTGGCCCAGGAAGATATCTTCATCCCTCCCGGCGAAATCAACGGCGCCATGCAAGGCGACCAGGTGCTCGTCGAAGTCGAACCGCCCAAACCTGACGGCCGCCTCCAAGGGCGCATCGCCCGCGTACTCCATCGGCGCAATCCCACCGTAGTCGGCGCTTTCCATTACTCCCGTTCGGAGCGGGAGCCAGGCCATGTGGTCGTTCCTTTCGACGAGCGCATGACGCAACCCATCCTGATCCCGCCAGGCCAGGAATCGCCGCCCGCGCGCGAAGCCGCCACGCCGCATCGCGTCCTGGGCGACGAGGCCGCGCGGCCGGCTGCGCATGCAAGTCTCGAAGGCCTCGTCGTCGATGTCGAAATCACGCGTTGGCCCACGCTCACGCGTCCGGCCCTCGGCCGCGTGATCGAGGTTCTGGGCTCGCCGGACGATTTTGGCGTGGACGTCGAGATGATGATCCGCAAGCACCAGTTGCCGCGGATCTTCCCTGACGCTGTGCTCGCCGAGGCGAAAAGTGTCGCACACTTCGACCCATTTGCCGCCGCCCGCAGGGCAGATTTCCGCGGCCTGCCGGTTGTCACCATCGACGGCGAAACCGCCCGCGACTTCGACGATGCGGTGCTGGTGACGGAGCAGACCGGCAGCCACGGAGATCGCGGCTACGAGCTGCAGGTTCACATCGCCGATGTGGCTGAGTACGTGCGCGCCGATTCGGCCCTCGATGGGGAAGCGCGCCTGCGCGGAACCAGCGTCTACTTCCCCGATCGCGCCATTCCCATGCTGCCGCTCGAACTCTCGACCAACGTGTGCAGCCTCCGCCCGCGCGAAGACCGCCTGGCGCTGAGCTGCATCATCCAGCTTGACTCACTTGGCCGCATCGAGAGCTACGAAATCGTCGAGAGCGTCATTCGCTCCGTTGCGCGCATGACTTACACCGAAGTCCACGCCATCCTCGAAGGCGACATCGAAACCCAGGCCGAGTATGCAGCGCTGGTTCCGGAGTTCGAACGTATGCGGCGGCTGGCCATGCTGATGAACAAGCGCCGCGAAGAGCGCGGCAGCATCGACTTCGACTTACCCGAGCCGGTGATCGAGTTCGACCAGCAGGGCCGCATGCGTGGCGTCACCCGCGCCGAGCGCACCTGGGCCAACCGCATCATCGAGGAGTTCATGCTCGCCGCCAACGAGTGTGTGGCTGTGTGGCTCGAGGATCTCGGCGCTCCCTCGCTCTACCGCATCCACGAGAAGCCGGAGCCGCGGCGCGTGGTCGAGTTCGAGGAGCTGGCCGCAAGCTTCGGTTATTCTCTCGGTCTCGGGCCGCTGCCCGTCAAGCGTGTCGAAACCCGCGCCGAACGCCGCGAGGCCCGCGGCCGGGGAATCCATCCCCGCCGCCACGAAGTCGTCGAAGACATCGCCGTCACGCCGCGCATGTATCAGCAACTGGCCGCGCGCATCGAGGGCAAGCCGGAAGAGCGCATCCTGAGCTACCTCATGCTGCGCTCGCTGATGCAGGCGCGCTACTCCGAAGTGAACGAGGGCCATTTTGCGCTCGCCACGCCTGCCTACACCCATTTCACCTCGCCCATCCGCCGCTACCCCGACCTGATCGTGCACCGCATCGCCAAGGCGCTGCTCCGCGCCCGCATCCGCGGCCAAGGCGCTATCGGAGAGGGCCGCCTCCGCTCGCCATGGTCTCACCCTCATGAAGCCACCCATTCCGCACGAGGGGCGCCCCGCCCAGCAGAAGTTCAGGCGCTCCACCCTCGGCGCAGCTTCATCGCGCCCAGGGTCGGCGACGGCGAACCCAATGCTCACGCCAAACTTGGTGATCAGCTCTCCCGCAACGCCGGCATCCGCCAAATCGAGCCGCCCCTCTCCGAGCCTGAGCTGGCGCAGATTGCCGAGGAAGCGAACCTCACCGAGCGTCGCGCCGCCGAAGCCGAACGCGAGCTGGTGGAGTGGAAAAAGGTCCGCTTCATGCAGGATCGCGTCGGCGACGAGTTTGCCGCGCTGGTGCTCAACCCGGCCAAATATGGCCTTTTTGTCGAGTTGACGGATTTATTTGTCGAGGGCCTTGTGCCCATCGATACCCTGCGCGGCGATCGCTACGTCTGGCGCGAGAACACGCACGAAATCGTAGGCGAACGCTGGGGCCGGCGTTTCCGCGCTGGCGACCGCGTGCAGGTGATCCTCGACCGCATTCTCGCCCAGGAACGCAAACTGCAGTTCGCGCTCGTCGAAGAGGGAATTTCGCTTACCGGCAGCAAGCCCGCCGCCTCCGCGCCCAAGCCAAAGAAGAAGACCGAAAGGAAAGATGCTGCTCGGAGTCCCTCGAAGAGGAAACGGCCAGACAAGAAACGCAAGCGGCGCTAACGACATAGAGGATTACTCACGCCGGATTTGCGCCCCTGGAAATTCATCAGAATGATTTCTGGTGAGTTCACTCCGTTCTGAAAAAGCGCTTACACCTCCATAGCCATCTCTTGTCAAGCGCGAAGGCCATGTTCCCACGAGTGTTGCTCCGGCCGCTCTGCCACTCCCACGTACACTGATTCAACATGGGCTTAGCCTTTCTTGCGCATCCACCGTTGCCGATGTCCGCGATCCCGCTTGCCCATTGGCAGGCTGCGGCGGGCTACATCGTCTTCGCGGCCGGCTACCTGGTCTTCGCCCTCGGCAAGCTGCCCGGAATGAAAATCGACCGGCCGGGCGGGGCCATTATCGGCGCGGTGTTGATGGTGGCCTTCGGAGTGGTTAGCGCGGAGCAGGCGCTGCGCTCCGTCGATTTCGCCACTCTGGTGCTGCTGTTCTCCATGATGCTGGTGGTCGGCTGCCTGCGCCTCGCAGGTTTTTTCGACTGGATCACCGAGCACATCGTGGCGCGCCTGAGTCCGCGCAATCTGCTCCCCGCCACTATTTTCATCACTGGCGCGCTGGCGGCGTTTTTCGTCAACGACATCATCTGCCTGGTCATGGTCCCCTTTGCTCTCGCCGCCGCGCGGCGCATGGGCCTCAAACCCTTGCCCTATCTGCTCGCCGTAGCCACCGCGGCCAACATCGGCAGCGTGGCCACCATCACCGGCAATCCCCAGAACATGCTCATCGGGTCGTACTCGGGGCTCAGTTACCGCACCTTCCTCGTGCGCCTGGGGCCCGTGGCGCTCATCGGACTGCTGCTCGACTGGCTCTTGATCCGCAGCCTGTGCGGGCATGAGTCCGCGGCGTCCGCAAGCGCACCGGCCGAACCGCCGCATATCCATCTGCAGGCGTTGCGCAAGCCCGCCATCGTCATCGCCCTGGTGCTGGCCGGCTTCTTGGGTGGCGCGCCGCCGGCTATGATGGCCGCCATCGGCGCTGCCCTGATGCTCATCACCCGCACTCGCGAGCCGCGCCAAGTGTACGACGAAGTGGATTGGGGATTGCTGGTTTTCTTTGTCGGCCTCTTCGTCATCGTAGGCGGCGCGGAAACCGCAGGCCTGACGCGCGACTTGTTCGACCTAGCCAACCGCTTCAACCTGGAAAACGCCGGCATTTTCACCGTGGTTACGGCGCTGCTCTCGAACCTGGTCAGCAACGTGCCCGCCGTGATGCTGCTCAAAGCGCTGCCGCCCTCGTTTCGCGATCCCCGCACCGGCTGGCTTGTCCTCGCCATGGCGAGCACTTTGGCCGGCAACCTCACCATCACCGGCTCGGTGGCCAATTTGATCGTCGTAGAGCGCTCGCGCGATGAGGTTCACATCGGCTTTTGGGATTATTCGCGCGTCGGCATTCCCGTCACCCTGCTCACGCTGGCCTTGGGCTGGGCCTGGCTGAGCTGGGTGAGGTGAGTGGCTATTCTTTTCTGAACCGATTGGCCTGCTCAAACTGATTGCGCAATTCGGGCGAACGCAGGTTCTCGCGCAGATGAGCCAGCCGCTGCTCCAGCGCCAGCAGGGCCCGCTCCACGGCTTGCGTATTGGTGCACGCAATGTCGCGCCACATGGAATAGGGGCTCGCGCCCAGGCGCGTCATCTCCCGCAGCGCGCGCCCGCCCACGTCCTTGAGCTCCGGCGCTTCGCCCACTTCGTCTTCCAGCACGGCGCTCAATGCCGTGGCCGTGAATTGCGGCAAATGGCTGACCCAGGCTGCCAGTTCGTCGTGCCGCCGTGGGTCGAGATCGAGAGTCTTTGCGCCCATGGCTGCAACCCACTCGCGCCAGCCCTTCACCAGCGCCGCCGAGTGCGCCGAACGCCGCGCTTCCGGATCGTCCGTAAACAGCCACACCGCGCCGCGAAACAGATGCGCGTCGGCCAGCGCTGCGCCGCCGCGTTCTTTGCCCGCCATCGGATGCCCGGGAAGAAACGCCGCCCGTTCGGGCGTGTTGTACAGGCGCGCCGCAGCCTCAGAGATCAGGCGCTTGGTGCTGCCCACGTCCGTCACCAGGTGTTCGCAGCCCAGCACGCCGCTGAGCTTCTCCATGAAATCGAGCGTGGCGTAGATAGGCATCGCCAGCAGCGTCACCTGGCTCGCGCGCGCAGTCTCGATAGGATCGCCGCCCACCGCATCGAGCGCGCCCATCGAGCGCGCGAGTTCGGCCTGGTCGGCGCTGCGGTTCCAGCCCATCACCGACCCGCGAAAGCCCGCAGCGCGCAGCGCGAGACCCACCGACGCTCCCAACAGTCCGGTTCCGAGAATGGCGATGCGCTCGATCATGTGTGGCAAGTCAGCAAGTCAGCGAGTTTGCGCGCCTAAAGCGGTTCTCCAATTGGTGTAGAGCAGAACCTCGAACGTTGAGTGGCGTTTTTCCCAAGAAAACGCCACCTGGCGCGCCCCTCAAAACTCCACGGGAATTGGAGAACCGCCGTAGGAGTTGCGCAGAGATCCCATCAATCCATTGATCATCCGGGCGACTTCTTCGCATTGCCCCATCAGCGCCGAAACGCGCCCGGAGTCCAACAGCCTCAAGTCTCCGGCAAGCTCCAACTCAGTCTGTAACTCGAAGAGCGAGCCCCGTGAAATCGCCGGGAATTGCCTGAAATGGCCATCATTCAGCCTCCCGTGCCCCTCCGCAATATTACTGGGAATTGCGATTGCAGCCCGGCGCATTTGCGATTGGAATCCATACATCTCGCTCTTCGGCAGCCCCTCGGTCTCTGCATAAACCCTCTTTGCCAGGATCATTCCCTTCTGCCAAACGAGCAAATCGCGAGAATGCCGTGTTCTCCCGCTGCCATGGTCCTCGCTCATCGCTCTCATCCATTCACGTCTTTCATACAGCATGCCGCGTCGGCCCGCTATCATGCTGACTCGCTGACTGGCCGACTCGTTGACTCGCCGACTTGCTGCCCCGCCGACTTGCTGACTCGCTGACTTGCTGCCCTGCTGACTCGCTAACTTGCTTCATCCTACATCGTTCTTCCCACCGCCACCGCCAGCACCCGCAACTCACCCACCAGCCTCTCAAACTGCTCGAGATACAGCGTCTGCGCGGCGTCCGACACGGCCTTGTCGGCGTTGGGATGCACCTCGATGAGCAGCCCATCGGCGCCCGCAGCCACCGCCGCCTTAGCCATTGCCGGAACCATATCGCGCCGCCCGGTTCCATGCGACGGATCGCCCACCACCGGCAAATGGGTCAGCTTCTTGAGCACTGGAATGGCGGCGATATCCATGGTGTTGCGCGTCGCCGTCTCATAGGTGCGGATGCCGCGCTCGCACAAGATCACGTCGTAATTGCCGCCGGAAAGAATGTACTCGCTCGATAGCAGCAACTCCTCCACCGTGGCCGCGATGCCCCGCTTAAGCAGCACCGGCTTGCGCACTTGGCCCAGCTCGCGCAGCAGGTTGAAGTTCTGCATGTTGCGCGCGCCCACCTGAAAACAATCCACATAAGGCAGCATGGGTTCGATCTGCGCAATCTCCATCACCTCGCTCACCGTGGCCAGCCCGTGCGCGCAAGCGGCTTCGCGCATCAGCCCGAGGCCGTCGATGCCGAGGCCCTGGAACGAATATGGAGAAGTGCGCGGTTTGTACGCGCCGCCGCGCAGGAACTTTCCGCCCGCGGTCTTCACGCACGCGGCGATCTCAAAAATCTGCTCGCGGTTCTCGATGGCGCACGGCCCGGCGATCATGGCGATGGCTTGCCCGCCGATGGTCGCGCGGTTGGGGAATTCCACCACCGTCCCTTCCGGCCTCCATGCGCGCCCCGCCAGCTTGTACGGCGCGCTGATGCGGTGCACGTGCAGCACCCCCGGCAGCATTTCAAACTTGGTCAGGTCCAGTCCGGCCGTCGGCCCCACGCCGGCCAGAATGGTTTGCATCGCGCCGGTCGTGCGGTGCACATCGACGCCTGCTTCCTCCATGGCGTCGATCACGGCGTCAATCTGCTCTTCGGTGGCTTTCTCCTGCATCGCGACAATCATGGTTTTATCCCTGTCTCCGGCGCCGTCCCGGATTCCCCGGCGCCGGTCGGCTCAGAGAGCCGCGGTTGGTGAGGTTCCGGCGCGCCTGCGGCGTGGCCCTCCAGGTCTTCGCGCCGACCCTGGGCATGTCTTTCCGAAGCCAGTTCATTCCGCTGCAGCGCCCGCATCACGTCGATGATGCGTTCGTAGATGTGGGTCAGCTCAATGTCCGGCAGCGGGCCTTGGTTCGCCGCGCGCACGTTCGCATAGACAGTCTTTTCCCGGTCCGGCTCGTACACCGGGAGCGACGTCGCGGCCTTCAGGTGGCCCACCATCTGCGCGGCCCGGGCGCGCTCGTTCAGCAGCTCCACGAGCTGACGGTCAAGCACATCGATGCGGCTTCGCAATTCTTCGAGTGTCATAAATCAGCCTTCAGCTACTATAGCGGTTCTCCAATTGGTGTAGAGCAGAACCTCGAACGTTGAGTGGCGTTTTTCCCAAGAAAACGCCACCCGGCACGCCCCTCAAAACTTCACGGGAATTGGAGAACCGCCGTAGCCGCTAGCTCCGGGCTCCGTCGTTTTGCGCGAGCCTGCGGGCACAATCCGGCATGGCGCACCCTAGGAGCTAGCAGCTAGAAGCTAGTAGCTATTTTTCTCACCGGATCGGCGCCGTCTCTTTCAGGCGCAGATCCTGGATAAATCGGCCGATCGCGCCCGGCGCTCCTTCAGGAGTTGCCCCCTCGATGCGTTCGACAATCGCGCTGCCGATCACCGCGGCATCCGCGAACTCCGCCACCTGCGCCACGTGTTCCGCATTCGAGATGCCGAACCCTACGGCTACCGGCAGCTTACTCCATCGCCGAATGCGCTCCACCAGCGCCGCGGCGTCCGCGGCTAAGCTCCGCTGCGTGCCGGTAATGCCCACGCGCGAAATCGCATATACAAGTCCCTGGGAATGCGCGGCGATGGCCTGGAGCCTCTCGTCGGGACTGGTGGGCGCGGCCAGAAAAATGGGAGCCAGCCCCACTCGCTTCATTTCCTTTAAATATTCCCCGGCCTCTTCGACAATCATATCCGTCACCAGCACGCCGTCCGCGCCGGCCGCGGCCGCATCCTCGGCAAACCGGGTCAAGCCGTATCGGAGGATCGGGTTCACATAGGTGAAAATGACCAGTCCCGCCTCGGGCCGCGCCGCGCGGATTTCTCCGGCTAACGCCAGCACATCGCGGAGCCGCGTACCATGCGCCAGGGCGCGCTCGCTGGCCCGTTGAATAATCGGCCCGTCAGCCAGCGGATCGCTGAACGGCACGCCCAGCTCGATCACATCCGCGCCGGCATCGATCGCGGCCAGCGCAATCGCCTGCGTGCCCTCCAGCGAGGGATCGCCGGCGGTTAAATAAACCACCAGTCCCGGTTTGTGCGCGAAACGAATCGGCATGGCTCTATCGAGGGCGCTTCGTCCGAACGCGGGCCTGACCGCGCATGAATTTTTGAGTCTCAATTCGCGCGCCGGGCCGGGCGCCCCACCCTCCGCGCTTTTGCCTTTGCGGTTAGGGTTGGGCGGGTTCTACAACTTCAGCTCCCGCGCCAAAATGCCCATGTCCTTGTCGCCGCGTCCTGAAAGATTCACCACCAGTATTTCATGCGCGCCCATCGCGGGAGCAATGCGCAGCGCCTCGGCCACGGCATGCGCGCTTTCGAGCGCCGGCAAGATCCCCTCCGTGCGCGCCAGCTTCACCACCGCGTCCAGCGCCGCCGCATCGTCCTGGGCCACGTACTCCGCGCGGCCCGAGTCGTGCAGCGCCGCGTGCTCCGGCCCGATCGACGCGTAATCCAAACCTGCCGAAACCGAGTGCGTCAGCGCAATCTGACCGTCCTCATCCTGTAACACGTACGAATACGTCCCTTGCAGAACGCCGGGCGCGCCGCCCCGGAACCGCGCCGCATGTTCGCCCAGCGCCGCGCCACGCCCGCCGGCCTCCACGCCGATCAGCCGCACCCCGCGCTCGGGAATGAATTCGTAGAACGCGCCAATGGCGTTTGAGCCGCCTCCCACGCAGGCCACCACCGCGTTGGGCAGCCTTCCCTCTTTTTCCATCATCTGCGCCTTGATCTCGCGGCTGATGCAGCGATGAAAATCCCGCACCATGGTGGGGTACGGGTGCGCCCCCAGCGCGCTGCCCAACAAATAGTAGGTGGTCCGCACGTTGGTCACCCAGTCCCGCATCGCCTCGCTGATCGCGTCCTTCAGCGTCTTCGAGCCGGACGAAACTCCGCGGACCTCCGCCCCCAACAGCCGCATGCGCTTGACGTTCAGCTCCTGCCGCTCCATGTCCACATCGCCCATGTAGACCACGCACTCCAGGCCAAGCAACGCGCAGACGGTCGCCGTCGCCACGCCATGCTGGCCCGCGCCGGTTTCGGCGATCACGCGCTTTTTGCCCATGCGTCGGGCCAGCAGTCCCTGGCCCAGCGCGTTGTTGATCTTGTGCGCGCCGGTGTGGAGCAGGTCTTCTCGTTTCAAATAAATCTTTGCCCCGCCCAGCGCTTCGGTCAGCCGCTTGGCG
Source organism: Acidobacteriaceae bacterium (assembly GCA_030041305.1). Lineage (GTDB taxonomy): Bacteria > Acidobacteriota > Terriglobia > Terriglobales > Acidobacteriaceae > Telmatobacter. Next base: position 3,416 of record JASHOC010000080.1, on the reverse strand, counting down.
AAATAAAGCGGCGTAGGCCGGCCGGCGTAATCGGCCAGCAGCGCGTTCAACTCGGCCTGAAACGCGGCGTCGGCCTTGGCTGCTTCATATTCGCGTTCCAACTCCACCAGCGCCGCCATCAGCGTCTCCGGCACATACCGCCCGCCATACACGCCAAACCGGCCGGGCCGCGTTTCCGAGGGATTTGCCGGAAGAATGATGGGCGCCATGAATGCTCCTGCGGGTGGCCGGGATTGGAAGACTGATCCAGTTTACTAGAGCGACAGATCAGGGAAACAGAACGCGAACGGGAGCCCGCACGTCATCGCGGAAGAGGACCTCAACACAGGTAAGGCGCCCGGAGACAACGTCGAGAATGATCATTCCTTCTTTCGGGTTGAGCTCCAGACAATGAGCATCCTTATAGGGGCGGTCCGACGGTTCAAAGTTTGAATAGAAGGTCGCACAAAAATCGTCTTCGCAGTCGCAACGGCGCGCTATCTGCAACTCAGGGATCTGGGTCGCCAATTCCGGCTCTTTTGAAGCCAGCAGTACGCCTTCGAGCTCTTGTGCGAATTCGGGAAGGGCTTCTCGGAGGCGAATTGAGGCCATTTGAGCTCCCTTAAGTTGTCCTATTCCGAAGTCTCTTCTGGCCATTGCCGGGCGCCATGCAACACACGCAAAATCCGTACCGAATTTCCGGAAATTCGGCAGGCGGCGATATAGGGCGTGCGAGGAATCACCAACTCTCGCGTTCCCTCAATTCGACCCATTCGCCCTATCTCGGGAAATTGCGCCAGCTTCGCGACGGCAGCGCGGATGCGATTATCGATCGTTTCGGCCGCGCGTGGACTGTCCACCTCGATGTAATCGAAGATCGCATTGCGATCGGCGATCGCGAGAACCGACCATTCCAGGAACACGGTCTAGCGATGTTCCTTCTTCCGGGCCGCGGCGCGTCGCCTGGCAAAATGCTCTTCCACTTGCCGATGGGGAACAGCGGGACGGGAGTCGGCTAAAGCCTCCTCAACTTTGCCGCGAAACCACGCATCGTGTTCCGCGGAGTTCTTCGCCAACGAAAACGGTAGCGCACCCTCATTGGCTGTGCGCGTCAGCAGAATGCGCACAGCATCCGACACCGTGATCCCCAGCTCGCCCAGCACCGCCGCCGCGCGTTCCTTTATTTCGGGATCGATACGCGTTTGAACCAGTGCATTTGCTGCCACGAAAGCCTTCACCTCCCTGGCAAGTGTAATTCAAATGAATGACAATGGCAATGTCAGAAAATCCCCCACCATAAAGGAGATCTCGGCCGCGATTAAAGCGGTTCTCCAATTGGCGTAGAGCAGAACCTCGAACGTTGAGTGGCGTTTTTCCCAAGAAAACGCCACCTGGCACGCCCCTCAAAACTCCACGGGAATTGGAGAACCGCCGTAGTTCCAGCGCTATTTCTTCTTCCGGCTCAGATCGCACAGCATATCCGAGTGAATGTTCAGCCCGATGTTGGTCATGTTGTACACGTGCTCGCTGGCCACCAGCCACACGATTTCGCAGATGGCGCGCTCCGAATAGTGCTTGCGCAGCCGCGCGAAGGTCTCCGGCTTCACGTTTTTATCGCGGGTCAACTCGGTCACATAGTCCAGGCAGGCGCGCTCCGCCTCGCTGAATAGCGGGCTGGCAGCGTAGTCGTTGAGCGCATCGAACTTGGCTTCGTCCATTCCCGACTTGACGACGAAGTACCGTCCAATATCCATGCAAAATTCGCACACATTGATGTGCGCCACCATCTCGCGAACCAGCATCTGCGTTTCGGCGGGCAATTCTAACTTTTTGTCCAGCTTGGCGATCTTCGCGACAAACATCCCGAACGCCATGGGCATGCGGGAGTACACCACTTTCACAGGCGTCGGCACCTTGCCGAACTGTTTGCGCGACCCGGCATACGCCATTTTCACAGCGAAGCTGTGCGGATTTTCGATAGGGGGAAGATAGGTAGCCATGAATTGACCTCCTCGGGTTTCTGGTTGAAAGTTCGTTCCGCCCCGGCGACCGAAAGTCCGGCGCCTTCCAAGGCGCGACCGGCGACCCGCGCCAATCCTGTCGCGGGTCCGCTCAACCCAAATGCTCTTTGCGCCGAAAAACTGCGCGCCCGGAAAAAACCGCGCGCGCCTTTCCTTAGCCGCTGACGACCCGCCGGCTATGCGTAATCCGATGCTCAATACCCGCCTGATTGGATGTTGAAGAACGTCGACCGGCGCACATCATTTGCCATCGCTGGCGCCGCGGGCGTTGACGATGAAGGCGCGCAGCTTGGCCGGATCCTTGCGGCCCGGCGCGGACTCCACACCGCTCGCCACATCCACGCCCCAGGGGCTCAACAAGCCAATGGCCTCGGCGACATTCTCCGGAGTCAGCCCGCCGGCGGCGATCCGCTTCAGCGCCCCGTTCCGGAAAAGGGTTTTGCCGGCCGCGGCCCAATCGAATCGAACGCCCGTGCCGCCTGAGGCCAACGCCGTGCGCGAGTCAACCAGAATCCCATCTAACTCCGGAGCAACGTAACGAACTGCGTCCTGCTCCTCAATCCCCGCGTCAAAGTGCACCACGCGCAGAATCCTTAGCTTCGCCCCGAACTGCGCGCGCAATCGCGCAAGCAACTCAGCCGGCGCGTCCCAGTGCAATTGCACTCCCGTAAGCCCTGCGCTTTCGATCGTCGCGGCAATCTCGTCGAACGCCGCATCTACAAACACGCCGATCTTTTCGACCCCCGGCGGGACGTGCGGCGTAATCGCGGCCGCCTCTTCCACCGTCACACGGCGCGGGCTGGGCGCAAAGACCAATCCCACCGCGTCCGCCCCGGCCTCGGCCGCTAGCAGCGCGTCCTCAAGCGAGGTGGTCGCGCAAATTTTGATCCAGAGACTCATGATTTGCCCGCGCTCGTCATTAGCCCCGCCAGCGCCGCTCCCGGATCCGCTTGCCGCATCAGGCTCTCGCCCACCAAAAACGCGTTGAAGCCTGCCGCCCGCAAGCGCGCGATATCTTCGCCGCTCGAAATCCCGCTTTCCGCCACACGCACCACGCCGGCGGGAATGCGTTCCGCGAGCGCCAATGCGGTTTCGAGTTTTACGTCAAAAGTGCGCAGGTCGCGATTGTTCACGCCGATAGCGTCGGCCCCGGCTTCGCCCAACGCGTTCAGTACGCGGTCGAGTTCGTCGGCCGTGTGTACTTCCACGAGCACGTCGAGCGCCAACGATCGGGCAGTGGCCGCGAATTCCTTCAGCTCGCCGTTCTCGAGTGCGGCTGCGATCAGCAGTACAGCGTCCGCGCGATGAGCGCGGGATTCGGCAATCTGGTACGCATCCACGATAAAGTCCTTGCGCAAACAAGGTAGCGGCGTGGCGTCCGAGGCCAACTCCAGGTTGCGCAAGCTGCCCTGGAAA
>JASHOC010000079.1 GCA_030041305.1 Acidobacteriaceae bacterium | reverse complement strand
TCTCGCCAGCGCATCCTGGACAGCGAAAACCCGTCGGCCAACGCAGCCGCTCCAGATAGGCAACGCACGATTGCTCGTCGGGAAACCACGCGCGAAACTGCTGCCAAGTGCCTGGATAATCAAGCTGTTTTGAAACTTCAGACGCGCGAACCACAATATCTTGAGTCTACTGTATTAAGGGAGCTACCCCACTTTCTGCAATTTGCGTTCGCCGAGTGAATTGCAGGGGACGTAGCTCAGTTGGTCAGAGCGCTGCCACCTAGCCAGAAGCCTTTAGAATCAGTGAAACGCTTCGTGGTGTCCGATTTGGTGTCCATTTCGAGACACTTTTTGGTGTCCACTTCTGCTAGGCTAGGCCCCAGAGGAGAGCGCTCCTCATGCCCGCACAGCCTCAGAAAAACTCCCCCGAGTACGCCGACCGCGTCAACCTCATCAAGAAGATCAAAGTGAAGGACGCTTGGCGATTCGCGCCCGCCGTTGTCGAGTCGAACGGCAAGCTCAAGGACCGCGTACGCGTTAACGGAGCCATCGAAGTTCACCCCGAAGGCACCTACTACATCGAGTGGCGCGAGCAGGGCAGGCGTTTCCGCGCCGCGGTCGATAAGGACGATGCGATCGACCAGGCCCGGCGCAAGGCCGTCGAGCTGCGTGCCATCCGCGAAGGACTGATCGCTGCGCCGGAGCCGCCGCCGGTGGCCCCCACCAAACGCCGATCGGCAAAGCCATCGACGACTACCTGCGATTCGTCCATTCTCATCGCAAGCCCAGGACCTATATCACGTATCGCTTCACGCTCGACACCCTGTTGCGCGGCTCGTACAAGAAACAATATGTCGAAGACGCGACGCGCGACGACATTCTCGATTTCATGACCTATTGCTATGAACGAAAGCTCGGCAAGCGGACGGTGTATGACAAGATGGTCACCGTGCTGCAGCTCTTCAAGCGGTACGGCAAAAAGGGTCTCTTCGAGCGCGGAGATTGGCCGAGCTACGTCGATGCCATCCGGCCCATCTACGAGCAGGAAGAAATGGCAGCGATGTTCAAAGTGGCGACGGAGGACGAAGCGACGCTGCTGAAGTTCATCCTTGGCTCCGGCTTTCGCGACCAGGAGATCCGTTACGTCGAATGGCGAGACATCGACTTCCGCCACCAGTTGGTGCGCGTCACCGCAAAACCCGAGTGGGGCTTTACGCCGAAGAACTGGGAGGAGCGCGTAGTGCCGCTTCCAGCCGGGTTGATCGAACGCCTGCAAAAATTGAAAGAGAAACGGAGGGCCGCGCCGCACCACCTCGTCTTTCCGAATGGCCGCGGACGGCCGGACAGCGAGATGGACATGGTGGTGAAGCGCGTGGCGCAGCGCGCCAAGCTCAATTGCGGGCGCTGCGTCACCGAGCACGGCAACAAATGTTCCAAGGGCCCCTATAGCATGAATTTTTCCTGCACAAATTCCGGCACGCCTTCGCCACAAATCACCTGCGCGACGGCGTAGACATCCGCACCGTGCAGGCCCGGCTCGGCCACCGCGACATCAAATCGACGATGGTTTACCTCAAGGGGATTCGCTCGAAGGATGCGGCAATCAAGGTCAACAGCGGCGAGTTGGCGGCGCTGGTCGACTAAACCGATGGTGCCTGCAACAACTTCGTGGTAGGCTGAGATGAGGACGGGGTTAGTGCCGGTGCACTGAGTGGAGCCGATTTGTAAAGGCTTTTGGTCGGCCCGTTCAGATCGAGGAACACCATGATCCAGATTGAGCTCAGACCCGATGTTGAAGCACGACTCATCGCCGAGGCGCAGGCAAACGGCGTGGAACCGTCCGTTTATGCGGGTACGGTCACTGAGCGCGCGTACCTTCGTGAAAATGGGAAGAACAAGGCTTCGCGGAGTCCCCAAGAGATCCGGGCATGGCTTGATTCCCTGGCGCAGTTCTCCGACCGGATTCCCCAGCTTCCCGAGGAAGCGTTCACGCGCGAGAGCTTCTATCAGGAATTCGAGTAAATGCCGATCGATGCCTGTCTCGGTAGACACCAACGTGCTTCTACGCATCGCAAGGCGCTCTGATCCGAACCATCCCGCAGTAGACAACGCGCTCGCGAAGCTCGCGATCCGGGGCACGATTCTCTATTACACCCACCAAAATATCGCCGAACTCTGGAATACCATGACGCGCCCGCCTGCGCGAAACGGGTTTGGCCTTTCTATCCAGGATGCGGACCGGGAAGTGGCGTTGCTTGAGTCTGGAATGGAGCTACTTGAGGACAGTGCCGCTGTCTATCGAGAATGGCGAAGAATTGTGGTGCAATACAACGTCTCAGGCGTTCAGGTACACGACGCCCGGCTTGCCGCCGCGATGTACACGCACGGAATCTCGCATATTCTCACCTTGAATCAGTCCGACTTCAACCGCTTTGGAGGACTCATCCCAGTCCATCCGGCGGCTGTTTGAAAACGGACGCGACAACCGCGCTCCCGATTACCAAGAAACTTGACGCCGACGGACAGCTGCAGAAGTGGGTTCGAATCTTGCTTTGGCGACGTCTTTTTTGCCTCACGCCGCCGCCCGAATTTGCCTGTCCCGCAGCCGGTGTGGGCGAGGCAGCCTCCTCACGGCGGGAATTTCCGGCCCGTATTTTGCCCGCAGCCATTTGACGACCTCTTGCGGATCGAATCGCACCGACGCGCCCACGTGGAAACTGGGAAGCAGCCCGCGCGCAGCCATCCGATAAATGTGCTTGTCGTCTATTCCAAGTATGCGCGTGAGATCGACAATTTTGAGTGTTCCACGCCGCGCTTCCAGCTCTTCGACAAGATTCAGGCTCACGCTGATTCCTCCATGGATAACTGCAGATACCTAACCCGGCGTAGCCGGAACCAAAACCTGGCATTTTCCCGAAAGTTGGAGCCTTTGAAAAAATGCCGAAATCCCGCATGAATACTGACCGAAACGTACATCGCCAGAAATATTCTGCGCAAAATGTGCAGGATTCAAATGGATAGGTACTAACTGCTTTTAGCCTGCGGCGAATCAGATCTTTCGTCCAGTCGTTTTTATCGAAGAGGTCTACGGAAAAACCGAAGAGGCTCCGCGAACCGTTCGAATTGGAATGTCTTAACGGCAATGGGAAGCTGTGGAAATCCGAACAGACGCCGATTGCAAATTCGCCGGCGACTACACTGTGGCCGACGGTCGCCACCCGGTTTCGGCAAGCTATCGCCTGCGTAGCAGCGCACAACCGGTGGAACCTCTCGGAAGCAGCTCAGTCATCTTCAGCGGCGAGGCTTACCGACAATCCGAAGCTCTTCATCGTGATTGGTGTTCATAGCGATCCGAACGGCATCAATGACGGCCTTGGTCCATTCCGAATCTCGACGCAGTAAATCGGGGTTCACGTTTCCAAGTATCCCCTCGAGCTTTGCGAGAATTTCGGAGAGCCGTTTCCCGGTGGCGATCGGCATCCACTCCGGCAGCGGCCCGAAGCGCGTCCGCAAGGGAAGTAGCGCTCGGAAGTTGCGGGCAATATGAGCGTGTTTTTCCGTCGGCATAACGGATGCCCAAATTGATCCATCCTCTTCATACCATATTTGGAGAGTGAATTTTTGCTCGTCGACCAGTCGATGTAGACGTTCGAGATCTGTTCTGTTTCCAGACAATCGGGGCGCATCGCACGATGAAGGTCTTATGTGGACACCTGTCATATAGAAGCCGTCATCAAGGACAAGCGCCAACTCGGAACTCAACGTCGATTCTGAGGAAATCGTGCGGCTGAATCGAACCTCATCCCCCTGACTTCTGGACGTGATTCCAGTTTCTCACGACTTTTTACGGTTCTCCCTTGGGGAACTTCAGAAAACGGAGAATAAAGCACGGTACGGTGTGGCAATCTCCGTGGTGCCGTACACCTTAACGCTTCCCTGAACACGGAACAATGGAATAATGTCGTAGGGGTAATAAAGATCATGGACGAACCCGCCGGACTTTTCCTGCCCGCCAAAAGAAAATTGTCGCCACTCCGGCACCCAATTGCCAAGGGCAAGCGGGAATCGCGCCCTAGAACCGGCGCTTGATCGGCTGCGAATTCATGCATCCAGCCACTCCTCGAGCATTCATTGCGAGCATCAAGAATCGTGAAAATATCGTGAAAAGAAATTTGCGGTCACAACTCGCTCGATTTCAATAAGCTGGCGAAAGGCCCAGAGCTTGTGGAAACCTGGGCCCCTATTGTGGAAACCATGGAACTATTGCTAAACCCAGTAAGCAAGGGTATTGACCCTCCCCGTAGCGCTTGGCTCGTCCTCGGTAGACTGGTTGCCTTTTAGATCGCATCTGCCTTCATTCAGAGAGTGCATTCGTAGATAACCTTCGGGCATAGAGCAGCTATGCCTATGGAGTCACCTCCCTGTACGACGCTTACCTCCGCGGAGTATTGCGGTATGAGCAATGACTGGGCCAACGACCGCCTTCTTAAGTTTATGCTCGGCATCGTGCAGCACGAGCACCTTGGTGCGGCTGCCAAGCATCTGAATACTTCCCCGTCCAATCTGAGCGATGCGGGAAAGAAGCTCCGTGACTATTCCGGACTCCGTCTGTATTACCTCGACAAGAACAACTGTATTCACCGGACGGAAACGGGCACCGTCTTCGGCGCAATGGTTCCCCCGTCTTTTCGAAGAGCGCGACGAAGTGTTCACCGATTTGCAGTCCATCGAGAACGGAGAAATTCGTTCTCTGCGATTCGGTTGCGGAACCTTTGTCGATCCCGAGGCATTGCGCGCTGCCTGCGAGATTCACAGGCGGTACCTGCCGGACTGCCTGATCCACCCTTCCCATGCCGACGCCAATCAATTGATGAGCGAGGTGCTTGCCGGAGAAATTGACGCGGCGCTGGTCACGCTGCCCGTTGATGACGACCAATTGCAAATCGACGAGATCCGGCACGACCGCCTCGTGGTGTGTCTTCGCGCCGACGATCCGCTGGCGACAAACGCCACTCTGCATCCGGTTCATCTCGCAGGGAGACTCGCGGTTCTTTATCATCCGCAGCGGCATCCTGCAGCCCATCTCCGCCTGCTTCAAATGCTCGCCGAGAAAGGCGTCGAAATTGAAAACCAATGCCGTGCTTCTCGTCCCTCCGAAATGCAGCGACTCGTTTTGGAGGGCTATGGTCTTTCGCTGATCGGTGATGGGACCGCGCTGAGCCCGGGATTAACCACGCGACCGATCACTGGCGTAACCTGGACCGTGGACACCGCGTTCATTTATCACCTGGAACACTATCCAAAAACAATGCCGGTATTGGCGCACGAATTGAAGCGGCAGCTTTCCCTACCGGCAAAGAAACCAATTGTGAAAGTCGCTGTCGCATCCTCAAACGGCGTCGAGCCCCGTCCACCTCGTCCGAAGAGCATTGAGGCCCGTTCACCTCGACCGAAAATAGGAGTACCCGAGCAGCTATCCTTGCCGGGCATTATGGTCCAGTAGCTCTCCGACCAACAGCACGCCATCCGCTGCAGAGTGCGATTCTTCGCACAACTCGCAGAACCCAGGCAATTTCCGCAGGGCTATTCAAAAAAGCCGAAGACCTCTTCGGAAAAATCGACTGGACGGCGCTCGGCACCGGATTCATGCTCGACGGCAGATAGCGGCCCGCTGAACGGGCCGCTGGAGGTGCCCGATGATCGCCCATTTCCCGTCCGTTCCGCTCCGCCGTATTGGGTCATGGCGAAGGCTACGTCAAGCTCGCGAATCCGTCACCCTGTTCTTCCTGCTTGTTCTCTTCCCTGCGTTAGCGTAGGCTCAAATCGGCGGATCGCCGTTCGATACCGGACTTACCAATCTCCAAACCCTCTTCACTGGAACTGTCGCGAAGGTTGCCAGTTTGATCGCCATCGTCGTTGGCGGATATGAGTCCGCGCACGGCGAGCCAGGAGCGAAGAGACATCCCAAACATAAAGCTTCGGAATGCTCCACGACCTTGCTTTATCCAAAGGGCTCCTCCCGTTACCGGTTGATCATTCGTTAAAGCTGAACGATGTCGCGCCTTCGCTCCAGTCCCGTTACAGGACCTTCATCACTACTACGCGCGACTCCGCCCCTGCGCCCCGCTTCGGTACTCTGACTCTTACGGGTCGGCCGCTTGAGTCCCTCCCTTGGCATCGGTGTGCAGGTTCCCACGTTCCCCACAAGAGCCTGAACCGAGTTCACGCCGCCTTCGTGCCGGACGCCGACTGGGCAGTAAACAGGTATCCCCCCCCAGACTTATCCCAGATTAACGACTCCCCTCTGGTTCTGACGTCGTCCCTACGCTTTCGACAGGTCATCAGCGGTTCGCTTGCGCTCGTCTCCTCGGCCCTCACCTGACAAGATCAAGTCCTGCCTTTTGCCGAAACGCGCACCACCTCGGCCATTGTGCCGAAGCAGCTTCCAGTGGTTTGAACCCACATCCTGCAATGCGGGTTCAAGAGGCCGCCTCTCATCTCTCGTGCAGCACGGCTCGAAGAAGTTTTCTCAGTTCATGAATCCTCCTTCGCTCCTTCGTGGCGCACAATCGTCAGCATAGCGCACGATCATACAGTCGCCGCTAGCGTTCCGGTTTCGCCACTGATTCACCCACAGGTCCAGAACATAGTGCAGGTACACGTTGGCGAGCAGTGGCGATACCACTCCCCTTACACAAAAGGTAATTTTCTCTCGGCGACGGTCCGCCATCGTTTTGTGACGGCCCCGAAGGGATCGGGATGCTATGGCGGATGGTGATAGAGTCGATACTATCACCCTATCAGCGAACGGACGTGGAGGTTTGCGGCGCGCACCGGCACCAATCCCATGGGGCAGCCTTCATGGAAGCGGCTGCTCTACGCGGGGAATACGCCCATACAACGTCACCTAACCCGGCGTAGCCGGAACCCAAAAGGGCATAACATCAAAAGTTTGAACCCTGCCGACAATGCCATCAAAGGCCCATGAACATTGACGATCATGCATAGGTCGAAACATTTTCTGCGCAAAGTGTGCAGAATTCGAATGGATAGGTTCTAAAGATCAAGGGGCAAGCCAACCCCTTCGATCCCCGGTGGCGTTCGTATTTTGCACAAAGGGACAATGGTTCGACAGTAAGACCAACTGTCGCGGATGACCGGCACTCTACTCCAGAAGGCTTACACATGGCTTGAGCCGGATGAAGGGAAACTCTCATCCCCGGTTCTTAGGGGAGGGAGCGTCAGTAATGACGTTCCCTTACCCGACTTCGATCGATTGGCGGAAGGGGTGAGAACCGTGATGGACCAGGAGCTCCTGAGCGACGGGCTGTTCATTTTCCACTCGCGGCGACGAGACAGATTGAAGATCCTGACCTGGGATCGCGACGGATTTGTTGTTTGGTATAAGCGGCTCGAGGCAGGGGTTTTTAAGTCACCTCGCGTGAAGGAAGGCTCGCGCTCGATGGAATTGCGGGCCAGCGAGCTGGCGATGATACTGGACGGGATCGACATGACCAAGCTGAGGCGCGCGCCGCGCTACGAGCGGGTAGTAGGAATCAGCCAAGATACTAAAGAAAGGCAAGCTGTGTAAGTGATTTCCACAATGAGTTATGCCTATACTTATGCGTGCTCTCAGAAGATAGCTTAGTCGAGTTACCCGACGACAGCGAAGCCTTGAAGGCGATGGTGCGAAACCTGCTCGAGGAACACGAGCGGGAGAAGCAACGCGCCGAAGCGCAAGCGCTACGGACCCGAGAGGAACAACGGCGCGCCGACGATCTATACCTGGAGAATCTGCGTTTGCAGGTGGAACTGGATCGTTTGAAGAAATGGTATTACGGTCCGCGCGCGGACCGGCTTCAGTCCGAGAGCGACCTGGCGCAGTTGCTGCTCAGCTTTGCCGAGGCGATGGATGGCAAGCCGGTCAACCCCGCCGATCTTCCACCCCCTGCCGAGCCGGAAGGAGAGCTGCGACGGGTGAAGCGGTGCAAGGGGCGGCGCCGGGTCGCGGACTTCGAGAACCTTGCCGTCACCACACAGGTGCACGAGTTGAGCGCAGAGGAACAGAAATGCCGGCGCTGCGGCATCGAGCGCAACGAGATCGGTCAGGAAGAGAGCTGGCAGATGGAGTACTTCCCGGGCCACTTCGTGCGCATCCATCATGTGCGCAAGAAGTACGCCTGCGCGGTTTGCGAAAACAACGGCGACAACCCGCAGATCGAGACCGCGGCCAAGCCGGAGACGGCGATCGACAAGGGCATCAGTCGAGATTTCGTTCGCTGGAGATCGCGGCATACAAGCCGACATAAGTCACCCATTCCTGGCTCATAGTGCTTCCCTGTTGCCTATTCTTTTGTGAGTTTTCGGCAAGCGTGCGAAGCTTGTCCGTGCGAGATTGGCCGAGTTGCCTAACCCGGCGTAGCCGGAACCCAAAAGGGCATAACATCAAAAGTTTGAACCCTGCCGACAATGCCATCAAAGGCCCATGAACATTGACGATCATGCATAGGTCGAAACATTTTCTGCGCAAAGTGTGCAGAATTCAAATGGATAGGTTCTAAGAGATCAGTTGCCGGTGTAATCGACAAGCAGGGAGTCCATGTCATCGCCGACCCCATAGCCCAGATTGTGGCTCATGGTGCGCACGCGGTCCAGCCGGGCGATCAGGGTGTCGCGGTCGCTTGCAGGTAACTGACATTTGACCTTGAGGGCCTGTTCAAACATGTTAACCAGAGCATCGAAGTAGCCTTCATCCTGGTAGCCGACATCGTTGGAGAAGCCAGCAGCACTTTCGCAAAAAGACACCATCAGCTCTGCGAGTCCGGCGGCTTCGCCAACCGCCTTTCGGTAACTGGAAATGGCCTGTTTGGCTTTTGCGACAGAGATATCCTGGTTACGCAAAACATCCGGCCAAAGCCAGCGCTCGAGTTTTTCCTTGTAAGGCTTCAGAAGGTCCCCGCCCAAGCCGAAGCGGGTGTGAAGAAAAGTCCGATTGTCGTTGTGGGCAGCATAAAGATCTTGAATCAGTCCCATTAATCCTGTCCGGTCAACGGTGGCGAGCTTTGCCTTCACATCCGTCCATGTGGGCTGCGATCGTGGAAGTCGTCTGGTCATGAGAGTTCGGATTCTTACTGGTCAGCGGACGAATCAAATGCCTGGTATGCGTACTTCAGAAGCAGTAGCCTTGAGCGACCCAGTAATGCCAGTCTCCGATGGCCTGGGTGGTTGACTCATCTCCTCCGATAGCCTTCAGCTGAGAGAGTGGCACTGCGAGATTTCGACTATTCCAGCGGGTCATCACGAGCATGTCGCTCGCGCAGCTATCCTCAGGCGCCATCTTTCGGATCTCGACCGTTT
>JASHOC010000078.1 GCA_030041305.1 Acidobacteriaceae bacterium | reverse complement strand
TTCTCGCCAGCGCATCCTGGACAGCGAAAACCCGTCGGCCAACGCAGCCGCTCCAGATAGGCAACGCACGATTGCTCGTCGGGAAACCACGCGCGAAACTGCTGCCAAGTGCCTGGATAATCAAGCTGTTTTGAAACTTCAGACGCGCGAACCACAATATCTTGAGTCTACTGTATTAAGGGAGCTACCCCACTTTTCATTATTCCACCTTCGTTGAGGAAGGGCCGAGTCATTCACTCAACGTCAATTCCGCACTACAATCACCCCATGCACCACTCGTTCGAAGAGGTCAGCCAAATCGCGCACGAGCTACCGGAAGATCAGCGTCTCCTGCTCGCCAACTCCCTCCTGGAGAGCGTGAACAATCGGGACGAAGCCACCGAAGCCCAGCTTGCCGCCGCATGGGACGAGGAAATCGCCCGCCGTGTCGGGGAGATCAAGGCGGGCGCTGCTGCTTCCTGCTCGCTCGAAGACCTCGCTTCGGACCTGCGCTCGATTGTGGACTGGTCAAGACAATAAGGACCCTCCGCCGATCCATTTCCCGCCCACCTCCGCCGCCGCGCCTCGCACGTCAAGCCCTCGCCGGCAAAATATTTTTTATCTCCTTTCTTTTCTGCAGCTTCCCGGCATGCCCGAATTGCGGGTTATTTCCTCGCATTCTGTACTCTGTTTCCAGATGCTCTAACCAGGCCATGTTCTCCGCCGGCGAACGACGGCGGCGGGGACATGTAATCGCATTCGGGAAGGCGCGCTCCGGGCGTCGCCTCCGCCCGAAACGCGGTGGGTCGGTCTGTTTAAGTTCCGTCTCTTCAGGAACTTGAGATTCAAGTTCCTCAAAACGCGGGACTTACCTCGGATCCATGCCCGCAACCCTCTTTGATTCTGGAACTTGCCGGAATCACCCGGGGGCGGGGGGTAGGGGGGTACAACCCCGGAAAGGAAACCTCATGTGCGCAACATGCCGTCATATCATGCCCAGCGGACTCCGCTGCCAGTCGCCTGCCATGCGCGGCATCGCCTTCTGTTATCACCACGGCCGCCACATTCCGCCGACGCACCGGAGCGCTTCACCCACCGAGGGACGCGTCGAGATTCCTGCCGTCCTTGATCGCCAGGGGATCGCCCTTGCGGTCAATCACGTTCTCCAGAGCCTCTCTAACGGCCGCATCAGCGCCCGCCGCGCCTCAGTTCTTCTCTACGGACTGCAAATGGTTGTCGCGCACCCCGCAGACTGCGATTCCGCGCCCGACGATCCCAGTCCCGATCTGCTTCCTGGCGGGCTTTTCGCCTCTATGGGCATTTCCGAAGAAGAAACCATCTCCCTGATCAACTCCTGGGCCCACAAAATGGGGATGGACGCATCCATTCCGGCAGAACCGCCGGACACGCCGCCCTGCCCAACGCCGCCCATGCGAAAGGCCAAAAGGATCAGGCAGTAACATGGGAAGGCCATGGAAAACATGTACGTTCCCGCGCCCGATCGCTACGCGCACGCCACTTTCCGCCGCTGCGGCGGTTTCGGCCTTGTCCTTCCGCCCATTTCCCTCGGCCTTTGGCAGAACTTTGGCGGCGCCGACGTCTTCGAGACCGGCCGCGCCATGATTCGCCGCGCCTTCGACCGCGGCGTCACCCACTTCGACCTGGCCAATAACTACGGCCCTCCCTACGGCTCGGCCGAAGAAAATTTCGGCGTGATTCTGCGCAAGGACTTCGGCCTGCGGAAGCACGTGCGTGGGCTGCGCAACGAGCTGGTCATCTCCACCAAGGCGGGCTGGGACATGTGGCCCGGCCCCTATGGCATCGGCGGTTCGCGCAAATACCTGCTTGCCTCACTCGATGACAGCCTCAAGCGCATGGGCCTCGACTACATCGACATCTTCTACTCCCATCGACCCTGGAACAACTGCCCTCTTGAAGAGACCATGGGCGCGCTCGTCACCGCCGTCTTCCAAGGCAAGGCGCTCTACGTCGGCGTCTCATCCTATGGGCCTGAGCAGACCCGTCAGGCCGCGCAAATCCTCAAGCAAATGGGGGCGCCACTGTTGATTCATCAGCCGTCCTACTCCATGCTCAACCGTTGGATCGAGCGCGGCCTGCTCGACGTGCTCGCCGAAATCGGCGCGGGCTGCATTGCCTTCTCGCCTCTGGCGCAGGGCCTGCTCACGCGCAAATACTTGAACGGCGTGCCGGAAAACTCCCGCGCCAAACTGCCCAACTCCTCCATGCTTCAGGAGTTCCTCAGCGAAGAAAATCTCCGGCGCGTGCGCGCGCTGAACGAAATCGCCCGAGGCCGCGGCCAGACGCTGGCGCAGATGGCCATCGCATGGGTGCTGCGCGACAGCCGCATCACTTCCGCGCTCATCGGGGCGCGCAACGTTGCGCAGCTCGATGACTCCCTCGACGCCGTCAAGAATCTCGACTTCACTGAAGCGGAATTGAAGGAGATCGACCGCTACGCCGAGGAAGGCGGCGTCGATTTATGGAAGGAAACCCGCGAGTATATGAATTAGGGCGCCTTTCCATCCCATGTGACGCTTGCTATCTCAGTCAACGTAGCTCCATTGGCTTGCCCCACGCTTCGAAGACAATTTCCTTGAGCGGCTTGCGGGTGCGGGGGGCAACCTCGCGTTCAATCAGCCCGGCGTCGCCCAGCTTTTCCGGCTCGTCCTGGTAGCCGAGCGCGATCACCGCGCCAATCACGTACTCGTCGGGAATGCCCAGCAGCTCTCGCGCCTTGTCCGGATCGAAGCCGGCCATCTGGTGCGTGGCCAGACCCAACGAGGCGGCTTCCAGCGTCATATACGAGGCCGCCGCGCCCAAATCGTAAAAGGCCACCCGATTGGGTGTCCCGTTGTGGCTGAACTTAGTGAGCGCCACGTCGAGGATGAGCACGGGGGCCGTCCGCGCCCACTTCTGGTTGAACTCGCCCAAAGATTCAAAAATCTTCCGGTGGGTTTCCGAGCCGCTGACGCCCACGATAAAGCGCCATGGCTGTTCGTTAAAGGAAGACGCAGCCCAGCGTGCGGCCTCGAAGATCTTGGCCAGCGTCTCCGGATTCACCTCGCGGTCGGCAAACGAGCGCGGGCTCCAACGCTCGTGGAAAATGGGCAAAACACCATCGACGTGCGGCGCTTTCTTCGCTTCGTGGACTTGGCTCGCGGTTGCAGGCATTTGTGCGCGGAACTCCTTGGGAAAAGTCGGTTTCGCCGAATTGGATTCGCGGGCTCGCCCGGAAGATTCCACAAGGCACGGAAATCTTCCGGACCGCAACCGCCGGGGCTGAGGTCGGAATCGCCTTCGGCGGCCCTCCCGTTTATTGGCTGCTCCCTCCCGAAGCTCCGTTCCCGCCTGAAGCTCCGTCGGAGGTCGGCGGCGCGGGCGAAGCGATCGGCGCCGGAGTCGCGCCGATAGCCGTGGTTTGTGCTGCGGCCGGCTGATAGGCGACGGGCATAATTCCACTGCTCGCGGGCGTTGAGTTTACAGTCGTGGTTGGCGCTGCGGGAGTTGAACTCACCCCCGTCAAACTGAGAGGCGGCGCCGGAGACGGCGCAGCCAAAGTCACCACAATCGGCTGCGGCGGATTTGCCGCTTGCGCTAAGCTGGGTTCAGCCTGCGGTTTCAGCGCAGAGCGAACGGCAATGAACCGGTTCAGCAGATCGAACCAGAAAGGCGCGCCCATTGAAATGGCAATAGCGGTCAGCAGCCATCCCAGCAGGTGCATTTCCGCCAAGTTACCCACAAACACTGCGCTACGCTCCACCCATCCCGCGGCGGGCGCCTTATCGGCCGCCTTCACCTCCGACTGCTGCCAGCCGATCGGCAGTCCAACTGCGCCGAGCCCCGCGACCTCGTCCTGGATTTGCTTGACCGCGGCTTGGGCGGTCGGACTTGCCTGCGAGGTTGCGGCTGAGTTAAGAGACTGATTGGCTTCGGCCTGGACCGAGGCCACCAGCCCTTGCCGCAAACTGGCGTCGTTTGAGAGCAACCGCGCGATCTGAATCGAGTCGGCGTTGAGCGCTACCGCAACAATCAGCCCTAGCGTCACCAGAATCCACTGCACCCGCCGCTTATACCAGCCCGCGACGCGGTCCATGCGGTGGTTGAACCATTCCTCCAAACCGGCTTGCAGTTTGGCCGCATCGCCGCCTGCCTGTCTCGCAATAACCGTAACCGCCGCCTGCAAGTTGGGCGGCAGCGTGAAACCAGGCGCTGGCGGGTTCTTCACCATATCGATCACCGCCAGGGCAAAGGTGGTTGAGGGAATATAGGACGGCAAATCGCGCTTGCTCGCCGGCGGGTAGGAGCCCTTGAACAGCGAGTTAATAAGCCCATGGTTGTAAAACTGGTTGAGGAATTGTGGGGCGGCCGTCGGATCGCCGATCAGCTCGTTGATGCCGCGCTCCAGGTCCTTGGCGCGATTCCTGAGTACGGCCTCGATCAGCTCATTCACCGCCGAGCAAACCAGGCTAAGCAGCAAGAACACAAACACCATCCCAATGATGATGTCCAGAATGGTCGAACCGAACATATTATGCGCCTCCAACGGAGAATTGCCCGCACTATACACTGCCCATGCGAAGATTGCCAGCAGAATCGCAGCCGAGGGTTCGATTCTTCGCCGGCGGACGATGGCAAACCTGCGACTTGAGAGGCAGTTCCGCGCGAACGCAGCCATCCAACTTCCGGATTTTGAGTCGGACAGGCGCTCCCGGGGAAAGCGGGATCGGGCGGCCCTCGGATTTGCGCCTGTTGCGTGGAGGCGAGAAAATGGTGGGCGATGGCTTGGCTGGCGCAGAGGACGACCGACTGCCTGGAGCGTGCAATGGCCGGACTGAACTGGCTCGCCGCGCGTCGTGGCAAGGCGCCGGCGCTCCCTCCGCACCTTGCCACCGGGCTCGAAGGCGAAGACGCGGCTTATTTCTTCCTCACCCGCAAGGGCTACCGCGTTGTGGCCCGGCGCTGGTCGGTGGGCAATTTGCCGAGCGACGTGGATCTGATTGCATGGCAGGACCAATTGCTGTGTTTTGTCGAGGTAAAAACCCGAACTGCCCATGACGCCACTGCCGCCGAGGTCGCCGTGGACTCCCACAAACGCAATCTCCTCCGCCGGCTGGCGCGCCAATACGTGCGTCAATTGCCGCAGGAGATTCCTCCGCAGGTACGCTTCGACGTGGTGAGCGTCTATCTTGTCCCCGGCCAGGCAAGGGAGTTTGTACATTTTGAAAACGCCTTCGGCTGGAACGAACAGCGGCGTGATTGGGAGTGAATCGGATCGAGGAAGCTAACCGCTTTGCGGCCACCGCCGTGACATACGGCTTCTCGGGTCCTACTGCGCCACCCGGAACTCAATATCCAGTCATCGAATAGATGGAGACCTTCCATGTTACCTAGAGATATCCTCTCGTCTGCTTTTGCGCTCAGCGTCGCTGCCGCGTGCCACAGCTTTGGCGAAGCCAACTAGGCCGCGGCGGCGCTCCCGCCGACAAGGGCGCTGGCGCAGGTTGCCGTCGCGGACATCGGAGCGGTCGCCGTTCGCGTCCTCGAGGACGCCAGCCGCTTCACGGGCAAGCGCTTCGACCTCGCGAGCGACAAGCTCACGGGGAATGCCGCCATCGCCATTCTCTCCCGCATCACCGGCCGGCCCTTTAGCTACTTTCCGGCGCAAAAGTGAGGCGGTTGTCCCGCTGCAATTCACTGCTCATCCAAGGTAAAAAGTCTCGAAACGCACAAGCGCTAAGAAAGTGCTTGCTTTTTTGTTTGCGGTATGTGTCATTTATACACATGAAACAGAGCGCGGCGGAGAAGCGCAGTCGGTTGGTCCGGGATCCGCCCGATGCGGCCGATATTCTGCGCGGCTCTCTGCTGCGTCGCATCATCCGG
>JASHOC010000077.1 GCA_030041305.1 Acidobacteriaceae bacterium | reverse complement strand
ATGAGTTCGCGTTCCGCTTCAATCGTAGAAAGTCGCGCCGCCGGGGAATGCTGTTCTACCGGCTGCTGGAGAACGCCCTGGTCACAAAACCATCCCGCTACCGGCCATCGCGAGCAAACGCGCCCACCGGAAAGCACAACCAGTAGTGGTTACTGTACTAAGGGAGCTACCCCACAAAGGATAAATTATGCATCCTTCGAACATCGGTAACGGTGCATTCCGTGTTGCCGCAATGCTGCTGCCGCTGTTGGCGCTGCAACCCACATATGCGCAGTACAGCGCTCATCGAAGCGGCGACATAGTGCGGTTGGAGGATGCCAGGCATAAGACAATTATTTCCATCATTCCTTCGGTTGGCGATGTAACGTTTGAAATGCAGGTGAACGGAAAGAATGTTCTTTATTTCCCATTTCCATCCATTGAGCAGTTCAAAGCCCAACCACGCCTGTCCGGAATTCCCCTTCTAGCTCCTTGGGCTGGCCGTCTCGACGAGCAGGGATTCTATGCCAATGGGAAGAAGTACAACTTTAATATGACGCTCGGCAACGTCCGCGGCGCAACGCCAATTCATGGCTTCCTGTCCCAGAATCCTTTTTGGGAAATTGTAGAAGTAAAAGCGGGCAAGAAAGCCGCATGGCTCACCTGCCGTCTCGAATTCTACCGGCATCCGGACTGGATGGAGCAGTTTCCGTTTGCCCATACCATCGAGATTACGCAGCGCCTTGAGGACAGTGTCCTGCAGGTCGAGACAAGCGTCGTCAACCTGAGCGTGGTGCCGATGCCAATAGCCATTGGTTTTCATTCCTATTTTCAGTTGACGGATTCCAAGAGAGATGACTGGGTCATCAGCGTGGGTGCAAGACGTCAGTGGCTGCTTGCCCCCAACAAAATAACCTCTGGCGTCACCAAGCCGATTGAGAAATTCTTTCCCAGCCCCCAGGCTGTACCGCTCAAAGACTATGATCTTGATGACGTTTTCGGCGATCTCGTTCCTGACTCCGACGGCCGCGCTCGTTTCTCGGTGGCCGGCAAGAAGCAGAAACTGGAAGTCGAGTTCGGTCCGAAATATCTCTCGGCGGTCCTATTTTCTCCTAACCCAAATTCTCCTCAGCCACCGCCGCCTGCCGACGCAACAAGTAGACCGCCTCAGAACCCTGACTTTATTGCCATAGAACCGCTGGCCGGGATTCCGGATGCGTTGAATCTCGCCCAGAAAGGGCTCTATAAGGAGTTGCAATACATTCCGCCGGGCGGTGTCTGGAAGGAAAGCTTCTGGGTCAAACCCTCGGGATTTTGAACACCGGTGGGGCAAGAGCGCATTTGTGTGAGCACGCGCAAGTGCGCGGTCTGGCGTCGAACGGCAAGGCGCGAGAAGCAGGATGTCCGCGGTCTGTATTTCAGCGGCTGTGAAGACCTCTGTCCGATAGGGCGGCGTTTCCGCCGAGTATTGTCCGGCCCTTTGGCCTGCCCGGCAAATTCTGTGTCAATTGAAGCGAGACAAACTGGCAAGCTCAAGGGCCTCAGGCGGATGGCGAATTGCGCGTTATGGGAGAATTTTCGGCAATGGAGAGAATGTCCGAAAAGGTCCTCGCAACGGCGAGTGGATTCCCGATGCGGCTCCTGTCCACGGCACCGCCGCTGTTGATTATTTTCAAACGCCAGAGTCGGCGGTCAACCACCCGGAACGCGGTCGCTGAGGTACGTTGGCAGTAACGCATCCGCCGAGCCTTAGCTAAACATGCGATCGACGGATTCTCACAATGCCCCTGCGACCAACGCATTCGTTGCGACGTTCGCTGCTGCTTGAAGATGTTCCCACTGGACTTGCAAAGCACTCAATAGACGCCCGGAATCAGGCGCTTTGTGCGGCGGCTGTAGTCGTCGTAATCGGCTCCAAAAGCGTGGCGAAGCGCGGCTTCCTCAACAGCGCTGCGGCCAGCAGTTGCTTGGGAAGAATCACTTCGGCGCCTGAGTCGGGCCCATAGCGGCGATTTTTGCTCGCTCCCATCTGTGCGAACAGATTCCCCGGAGCAACCAGCCAGGCATCCTCGCACGGCCGGCGAAGGTCCTTACGGAAATACTCGAAAATCGTTGGATGCGCGGGCGGCTGCGCAACAAAATTATCGAAGGTTTCGTAAGCGCCCGTCGCAATACTGGCGGTGGCAACATAGTGCCCGAGGATTCCACGGTTGATTACCTACGTGAAAAAGCAGGATTGTGGCGCCAGTGTATTCAGAAGGTGAGGGATATATTTTTGACCATCAATGGAAAAGGTCTCGTCGTCTCTGGCGCCGCCGAAGGTGATCACGATCGCCTTTTGCGTGGAGACGTTGCTGCCAGCCATAGCATGGAGCGGCCGGCCGCACCATAGAAGTGCGTCGCACCAATGGAATTGCGCAGAAACTCGCGTCGGCTCGTGCTCAGCTTTGAATTTCAGCATGTAAATCTTCACTTCTATATATCTGCGCATAAATAATTCGACATTGTTTGTGAACTGCGCGATGATGGCTGTATGCGCGCAATCTTTGCACAAGGCAAGAGGGCTGCCATCGCCAAGCTGCTGAAGCTCCGCCAACAAGCCCAGCGGGACAAGGAGCCGCGGATGGTCTTGCGCATTCAGGGAATTCTGATGAGCCTGGATGGGCACACGACGGGCGAGATCGCCAACCACCTGAAGGTGCATCGCAGCACGGTTCCGTTGTGGATCGATCAGTGAACCGGTACGGCAAGGAAGGCTTGCTGGAAGGGCATCGCAGCGGGCGACCGGCGGCCCTGAAGGGGGAGGAACGGGAGAGGCTGTGCGACATTTTAGAAAGCGGACCGGTGGCTTACGGTTTAGAAACCGGGATTTGGACCAGCCCGCTGCTGCGCCAAGTGATCGAAGAGGAATTTGGGCGGCGGTATCACCCCGGGCATGTGCGCAAGTTGCTTGGGCAACTGGGCTACTCGGTGCAGCGGCCCACCACCCGGCTGGTGCAGGCCGACGTCGAGCAACACCGCAAATGGATGCGTTACACCTACCCCAATCTAAAAAAAAAGCCAAGGCCGAAGGAGCGGTGATTGTTTTCAAAGACGAGGCTTCGTTCCGCCAGCCTCCCACGCTGCACGCGACCTGGGCCAGGCGCGGAAGTCAACCGCGGATTCCCACGCGCGACGAGCGCCATACGCAAAAGATCTTCGGAGCCGTGCGCCTGGACAACGCCCCTTTCATCTACCTTCATCAACAGGACTATTTTTCCGGGAGAGACTTATCTGGCCTTCCTGGAGCAAGTGGTGGTTCCCTCCTTTTACCGGCGCCGTCACCGCATCTATCTGATCCAAGACAACGCCTCCTATCGCAAGAAGCAGGAAACCTCGACTGGTTCAGAGCCAACCGCCGCTACGTGGAAGTGTTCCAACTCCCGCCCTACTGGCCGGAGTTGAAAGCGACCGAACGCATCTGGAACTACACCCGCAAGCAGGTCACGCACAATCGATTCTTTGACCCACCGCAAGACCTTTGCGATGCCCTCTTCCGCCAATTCGACTACGTACGACATCATCCCCAGGAGATCGAGAACCTCCTCCATCCCTTTTTTGATCGCCATGTCGAATTATTTATGCGCGGATATATATCAGCCGGCCTTCGGTCGCGGCGATTTTGATTATAACGGCTCTTACACTGAAGTTCCCACTTACACCAGCGGTAACACAGGAATTGCCCAGCTGATTCTCACTCCTATCCCATCCCAACTGCCGGCGGGCGATGGAGGCCTCAATTACGTCGGAGGCTCCGACGAGGTCGAGGGCTCAAATCAGGCTACGCCGAG